>NZ_JBVHTA010000015.1:62658-152639 GCF_055566095.1 Streptomyces sp. NPDC027962 | reverse complement strand
CGCTCGTTTGCGCAGCTCAGAAGGGTAGGAGGAGGGGCGTGCCATGACTCAATCCTTTCACGGAATCGAGTCTCTACCGAACCCGGAACGGTTCACTTCAGCGAGGCCGCGGCGCTCCCGAGGGAAGGCAGGTCGATGACCGTCTCGGCGTGTGGCTTGCCGTGGCGGAGCAGCAGGCGGCCGGAGGCGAAGGAGCCCTGCCCGAGTGGGCGGCCGCGCCCTGCGAGCCGGGGAACTTCCTGGCCGTCCTGGAGAACGGACTGCGTTCCTGTGGCCAGCCCGTGCTGGACGACACCGGCCACGGCCGGGTGCACAGACGTAGACGTAGTCGGATTCGGCCAGGTCACGGCGCTGGAACTCGGCGTGGTCGGCGGTCCACTGCTGCCGGGTCACCGTGGCCGGCGACAGCCCGGCCGAGGAGCCCAGGAACTGTTCCATCGCGGGCACGAAGTCGCCCGACGACAGGCAGTGGAGACAGAGCAGCGGCAGCACCTCGCTGAGTTACGTCCGCGAGGACGCGGCTGCCGTGGAGCAGCCGCGTCCTCGCAGGGGTCCGTCAGACCCCGGCCGTCTCGGGCTTGCGGGCAGGTTCCGCGGACTCGGCGGTGTCGCCGAGTTCCTTGCGGAGCTTTTCGCCCTCCACGTCGACGTTCGGCAGGATGCGGTCCAGCCACGTGGGCAGCCACCACGCCTTTGTGCCCAGCAGGGCGAGCACGGCGGGCACGATGGCCATGCGCACGATGAAGGCGTCGAAGAGGACCGCGATGGCGAGACCGAAGCCCATCATCTTGATCATGTTGTCGTTTTCCATGATGAAGCCGGAGAAGACACTGATCATGATGATCGCGGCTGCCCCGACGACGCGGCCGCCGTGGGTGAAGCCGGTGGTGACGGACTCGGCGGCGGACGATCCGTGGACGTAGGCCTCGCGCATGCGGGTCACGAGGAAGACCTCGTAGTCCATCGCCAGGCCGAAGACCACGCCGATCATGAAGATGGGCATCATCGACATGATCGGACCCGGCTGGTCCACGCCGAACACGTCCGCGAGCCATCCCCACTGGAACACCGCGACCACCGCGCCGAGCGCCGCCGCCACCGAGAGCAGGAACCCCAGGGCCGCCTTCAGCGGGACGAGGACGGAGCGGAACACCAGCATCAGGAGCAGGAAGGCGAGGCCGACGACCAGGGCCAGGTACGGGATCAGCGCATCGTCCAGGGTCTGCGAGAAGTCGATCGTCATCGCGGTCATGCCCGTGACCAGGATCGTCGCGCCCGTCTCGGCCCTGATGCCGCCGGACAGCGCGCGGATGTCCTTGACCAGCTCCTCGGTGGCCGCGTCGCTCGGCCCGGTCTTGGGCACGACGGTGAGGACGGCCGTGTCACCCTGCTCGTTGAAGGTCGCCGGGGTGACGGCGGCGGCGTCGCCCAGGTCGGTGATCTCCTTGCCGACGGTCGCGGCGGCGGCCTTCGCGTCGTCGGCACCCCGAGTGTCGACGGTGACCATCAGCGGGCCGTTGAACCCGGCACCGAAGGACTCGGACAGCATGTCGTAGGCCTTGCGCTGGGTGGTGTCGGGGGCCGAGCTGCCCTCGTCCGGCAGGCCCAGCTCCAGGCTGGTGGCCGGCACGGCAACGACGCCGAGGCCGATCACCGCGGTGACCAGTACGGTCACCGGACGGCGCAGCACGAAGCGGGCCCAGCGAGTGCCGAGCTTCGGCTTGGCGGACGCCGTCCGCTGTCCGGCGGCGGCCTTGCGGTCCCTGCGACTGAGTGCCTTCTTGCCGGCGAAGCCGAGCAGCGCAGGGGTCATGGTAAGCGCGATCAGCACGGCGATGCCGACCGTGGCTGCGGCGGCCAGACCCATCTTGGTGAGGATCGGAATGTTGACCACCGCGAGGCCCGCCAGGGCCACGATGACGGTGAGTCCCGCGAAGACCACGGCGGAGCCGGCGGTGCCGACCGCGCGTCCCGCGGCCTCCTCAGGCGTGCGGCCCTCGGCGATCTCGGCTCGGTAGCGCGAGACGATGAACAAGGCGTAGTCGATGGCGACCGCCAGGCCGATCATCGTGGCGAGCGTGGATGTCGTGGCGGACAGGTCCAGTGTGCTGCCGAGTGCTCCGATACCGGAGATGCCGATACCCACACCGGTGATCGCCGAGAGCAGCGGCATGCCGGCCGCAACGAGTGAGCCGAAGGTCAGCAGGAGCACGACGGCCGCAACACCGATGCCGATCAGCTCAGCGGTGCCGCCCACCTCCTGCTCGGCCATGACCGCGTCGCCGCCGGTTTCGACGGTGAACCCGCCGCTGCGCGCGTCGTCGGTGGCCGCGGTGAGCGACTCGCGGGCATGGTCGGTCAACTCCATTGCATTGACCGTGTATGTCACCGAGGCGTACGCGGTCGTGCCGTCCTCGCTGACGGCGTCCGCCTCGAACGGGTCGGCCACCGAGGCGACCTGTGGACCGTCCCCGAGGGCGGTGACCAGCTGTTCGACCGTGGCCTTGCCGGCCGGGTCGGAGATCTTCCCGCCCTCGGGGGCGCGGATCACGACACGCGCCGTGGCGCCTTCGGCGCCGGCCGCCGGGAAACGCTCATCGAGCAGGTCGAACGCCTTCTGAGAATCGGTGCCGGGCATGGAGAAGGAGTCTTCGGGAGGGGCGGGCGCGGCGGACGCGGCAACGCCGGCGCCCACGAGTATGGCCACCCACAGCAGGGCGATGAGACCGCGGCGCCGGAACGCGCGTCGGCCGAGTCGATAAAGGAACGTAGCCACCTGGGACCAATCCGTCGGATACGGGCAGGACGAGACCCGGCAGATGGGAAGGCAGGGGTTCTGGCCGGGCTACCCGTTCATGCTCGCCCGGGTTCTGCTTCATTTGATCCGTCCCTGGGGCTGGACCGGCGTACTGCATTGTGTGTAGTGCGTATCCGTGCTCCTCTCCCCTGAGGAGTAGATCCGAGGATGGGTGTACGCCGCATTTCGTTTCCTCACCGAACCAGTGCCTGTCAGCCGGTCACCGGCCGTCGCGTTCCCCCGGGACCGCGCGGACGATCCAGAGCGTCCCCAAACAGGTCGGGCCCACGTGAACGCGGATGCCTCCCCTGATGGCGGCCCGGCCGCCGGACACGGGATCTGTCAATGGACGGGTCTGGCCTGTAGTCGGTGGTGACACCGCGTGCCCGTCAGAAGAGGAGGATGCGGTGACGGAGGAGGCCGGACCGAACCGCTGGATGCCGGCGCCCGGCCGCCGAGCCGAGGAACTGCTCCAGCGCCGGCACGAAGTCCCCGGACGACAAACCGTGCAGACAGAGCAGGGGCAGCACCTCGCTGACCTTCGGGGACTTGCGACACCACGGCGGCAGGATCGCGGAAGAGAACCGCTTGCGCTCGCCCGTGGCTTCGTCGACGCGCTTGTCGTTCACGCGCGGGGCCTTCACCTCGACGGCAACGTGAGTCGTCCCCTCCTGCCGGCAGCGGGTCCAGTACCTCATACGGACAGGGGGCTTGTTGAGCGAGGACGTCGATGCCTTCGTGGAGGTAGCGGTAACCGGTGGCCTGGGAGATGCCCGCGTCCCGGGCCAGGCAGTGCACACAGCCACGTTCGCGGCCCATGCCCGGCCGGGCGCGCTGCTCGTACTGTGCTCCCCCGTCGCCCCGATCACCCGGACCGATCCGGCCACCGCCCCGGTGGACACCTCCAGGGGACCTGCCACAGTCACCATCCGCCACGCGTGGGAAGCCGAATGCCGCTGCCTGTTGCGGACTACCTGCAACTGCCTTCTGTCGCTTGCCTGTCGAGCGGCGGCCCCGCAATGGCACGATCACGATTGCGTACCGCCTGGTAGCGCGGTGATCACCGGAGCCCGACCGGGATCTATCGTCGTCCCAGCAGCAGCGATACGAGGTCGGCCAGGTGTGAACCGCCGCCTCGGGAGGGATCGCTGCGCATCACACGAGGAAGAACGAACATGCGAAGCACCGCTGTACGCCGTACCGCCCTGGCCGCCGCCGCGACATCCCTGGTTTTCCTGGTCACCGCCTGCGGTGGCGAGGGTGCGGGCGGGGACGGGGACACGAAGGACAAGGGCAAGGAGACCGCGGCAGCCGAGCCCGCGGCCAAGGCGCTGACCGCGGCCGAGCTGGAGAAGGCCGCGATCGCCGAGGGCGATGTCGAGGCGCACAAGATCGTGAAGGCCGGGCCGCAGGACGACATCGCGGCCAAGGACGTCAAGACGGGCAAGGCCGAGTGCGAGCCGGTGGCCCGGGCGCTCGCCGGTTCGCCGATGGGCGAACCGGTTGCGACGGTGAAGCGGAGGGCCACCGCGGAGCCCGACGCGAAGGAGGCCGGCAAGGACGGCACGATCGAAGACGCCTTCGACATCACCACGTCGCTGGTCGCGCTCTCGTCCTACGAGGGCGAGGGCGCGGCTGACGCCTTCTCGGCGCTGAAGTCCGCGGGCACGGCCTGCGCCGGTGGCTTCACCATGACGCTGGCCGGCACGGAGCAGAAGATCGTGAAGCTGACCGAGGCGGAGGTTTCGGGCGGCGACGAGGCCGTGGCGTGGACGATGACCGCCGAGCAGGACGGCGAGAAGCTGCCCTTCAACCTGGCGGTCGTGCGCAAGGGCGGCACCTTCGTGTCGTTCTCCTCGCTCAACCTCGTGGCTCCCGAGGGCGCTCTCCCGCTGCCCACCGCCGTCATCGACGCCCAGGCGGCCAAGCTCGGCTGACCTGCCCGCAGGGCGCGGACCTGCCCGCTCGCGCTCGGAACCGTAGGCTTCCGCCATGTGCGGAATCGTGGGTTACGTCGGCGGACAGTCGGCGCTCGATGTGGTCATCGCCGGGCTGAAGCGGCTCGAGTACCGCGGCTACGACTCGGCCGGAGTCGCGGTACTCGCCGACGGGGGGCTCGCCGCGGCGAAGAAGGCGGGCAAGCTCGTCAATCTGGAGAAGGAGCTGGTGGAACGGCCGCTGCCGAGCGGTTCCACCGGCATCGGGCATACGCGCTGGGCCACCCACGGCGGGCCCACCGACGCCAACGCGCACCCTCACCTGGACAACGCCGGGCGCGTCGCCGTCGTGCACAACGGCATCATCGAGAACTTCGCCGTGCTGCGCGCCGAGCTGGCCGAGCGGGGGCACGACCTGGAGTCGGAGACCGACACCGAGGTCGTCGCCCATCTGCTCGTGGAGTCGTTCTCCTCGTGCGGCGACCTCGCGGAGTCGATGCGGATGGTCTGCCGGCAGCTGGAAGGCGCGTTCACGCTGGTCGCCGTGCACGCGGACGAGCCGGACGTGGTCGTCGGCGCGCGGCGGAACTCGCCGCTGGTGGTGGGCGTTGGAGCAGGTGAGTCCTTCCTGGCGTCGGACGTGGCCGCGTTCATCGCCCACACGCGGTCCGCGATCGAGCTCGGACAGGACCAGGTGGTGGAGCTCCGCCGGGACGGAGTGACGATCACCGGCTTCGACGGGGAGCCCGCGGACGTGCGGTCCTACCACGTGGACTGGGACGCTTCCGCGGCGGAAAAGGGGGGGTATGACTACTTCATGCTCAAGGAGATCGCCGAACAGCCCAAGGCTGTCGCCGATACCCTCCTCGGCCGCATCGACGCGTCGGGGTCACTGAGTCTCGACGAGGTGCGCATCCCGCAGTCCGTGTTGCGTGAGGCGGACAAGGTCGTCATCGTCGCCTGCGGTACGGCTTTCCACTCGGGCATGATCGCCAAGTACGCCATCGAGCACTGGACCCGTATCCCGTGCGAGGTGGAGCTGGCGAGCGAGTTCCGCTACCGGGACCCGATCCTCGACCAGCGGACGCTGGTGATCGCGATCTCGCAGTCCGGCGAGACCATGGACACCCTGATGGCGCTGCGGCACGCGCGCGAGCAGGGCGCCAGGGTGCTGGCCATCTGCAACACGAACGGGTCGACGATCCCGCGCGAGTCGGACGCCGTGCTCTACACGCACGCGGGTCCGGAGGTCGCGGTCGCCTCGACGAAGGCGTTCCTGACACAGCTCGTCGCCTGCTATCTGGTCGCGCTGTATCTGGCACAGGTCCGCGGCACCAAATGGGCCGACGAGATCCGGGCCGTCGTCCGCGACCTGGCGCACATCTCCGGGGAGGTCGACCGGGTCCTGGCGACGATGGAGCCGGTGCGGGAGCTGGCACGCTCGCTGGCCGACAAGAACACGGTGCTGTTCCTGGGCCGCCATGTGGGCTACCCGGTCGCTCTGGAGGGTGCGCTGAAGCTCAAGGAACTGGCGTACATGCACGCGGAGGGGTTCGCCGCGGGCGAGCTCAAGCACGGCCCGATCGCGCTGATCGAGGAGGACCTGCCGGTGGTGGTCGTCGTGCCGTCCCCGCGCGGGCGCTCGGTGCTCCACGACAAGATCGTCTCCAACATCCAGGAGATCCGTGCGCGCGGCGCACGGACGATCGTGATCGCCGAGGAGGGCGACGAGGCGGTCGTGCCGTACGCGGACCATCTCGTATGGATCCCGGCGACACCGACGCTGCTCCAGCCGATGGTCGCCACCGTGCCGCTGCAGGTCTTCGCCTGCGAGCTGGCGACGGCCCGCGGCAACGAGGTCGACCAGCCCCGCAATCTGGCCAAGTCCGTGACGGTGGAGTGAACGCGTGATCATCGGGGTGGGGATCGACGTGGCCGAGATCGACCGGTTCGCCGCGGCGATGAAGCGGACACCGGGGATGGCCGAGCGGCTGTTCCTTGAGGGGGAGTTGCTGCTCCCGAGCGGTGAGCAGCGGGGGTACGCCTCCCTCGCCGCGCGGTTCGCCGCGAAGGAGGCACTCGCGAAGGCGCTCGGCGCACCTGCCGGACTGCTGTGGACGGACGCGGAGGTGTGCGTGGAGGACTCCGGCCGCCCCGTGCTGCGCGTGCACGGCACGGTCGCGGCCCGTGCGGCCGAACTGGGCGTGCGGTCCTGGCACGTGTCGCTCAGTCATGACGCGGGCGTGGCATCGGCGGTGGTCATCGCGGAGGGCTAGGGCGTGTTTCGAAAGTCCCGCCTGGCCCACGACGCCTGGCACGCACACTCGCTGCGTTGTCGGAGTCATCCAGGTACGTCCAGTACGAGGATGATCCTCCGCCTTGCGATTGCACGCACCAGACGCCGCGGACCCCGCCCTGCGGGCGGACGACGCTACTTTCGAAACACGCCCTAGTGACCGCAAGACGGAGACGTCTCCGGCAGTACGCGGACGCGTAGCGGTGGGGCGGGGGACGCCCCGGACCGCAACTGCGCGCCCCTCGGGGGCGGGTGCGGCAGACTCGGGGGCATGCGTACTGCGTACAGCGTGGAGACCGTGAGGCACGCCGAGGCACAGCTCATGGCCGGACTGCCGGAAGGCGCGCTCATGCAGCGCGCCGCCGCAGGGCTGGCGGCAGCCTGCGCCGGACTGTTGGGGAGGGTGTACGGCGCGCGGGTCGTGCTGCTCGTCGGCAGCGGCGACAACGGCGGCGACGCCCTGTACGCCGGCGCCCGGCTGGCGCGCCGCGGGGCCGGGGTCGTCGCCGTGCCGCTCTCGCGCGACCGCGTCCACCGCGGCGGTCTCGCGGCGCTGCTCCGCGCCGGCGGTCATGTGGCCGACGACCCGTTCGAGGTGCTCGCCTCCGCGGACCTGGTGCTGGACGGGATCACCGGCATCGGCGGTCACGGCGGGCTGCGGCCGGAGGCCGTCCCCGTCGCGCGGGCTGCCCGCGGATCCGATGCCGTGATCGTCGCCGTCGACCTGCCCAGCGGCGTCGAGGCGGACACGGGCGAGGTGCGGGGCGAGGCGCTCCGCGCCGACGCGACCGTCACCTTCGGGACGTACAAGCCGGGGCTGCTCGTCGACCCGGCCAAGGAGCACACGGGAACGCTGCGGCTGGTCCCCATCGGTCTCGAGGACCACCTTCCCTCCGTGCCCGAGCTGGAGGCGCTGCAACACGCGGACCTCGCACAGCTGTTGCCGGTGCCGGCCGCGGAGAGCGACAAGTACCGGCGGGGTGTCGTCGGCGTCGTCGCCGGCTCCGCGCGCTACCCCGGCGCGGCCGTCCTCTCGGTCGCGGGCGCGCTGCGCGGCGGGTCGGGGGCGGTGCGGTACGTCGGCCCGGCGGCCGACGCGGTGATCGCCCGCTTCCCGGAGTGCCTCGTGCACGCAGGCCCCCCGAAGAAGGCCGGCCGGGTCCAGTCCTGGGTCGTCGGCCCGGGGCTCGGCGAGAACGCGGACGCGGTACGGGAGGTGCTCGCGTCCGACGTGCCCGTACTGGTCGACGCCGACGGGCTGCGCCTGCTGGACGCCGCCGCCGTACGGGACCGGGCCGCGCCCACGCTGCTGACGCCGCACGCGGGGGAGGCGGCGGCGCTGCTCGGTGTTGCGCGCGAGGAGGTGGAGGCCGCACGGCTCGGCTCGGTGCGGGAGCTGGCGTCGAGGTTCGGCGCCACGGTCCTGCTCAAGGGGTCGACGACCCTGGTTGCCGCGCCCGGAGGGGAGCGCTCACCGGTCCGGGTCAATCCGATGGGCAGCTCGTGGCTTGCCACGGCCGGCAGCGGCGATGTGCTGTCCGGCCTGGCCGGTTCGCTGCTCGCCGCCGGCCTCGACGCACGCGACGCGGGCTCGGCGGCCGCGTACCTGCACGGACTGGCGGCCCGTCACGCGGCCGCGCAGGGCGCGCCGATCACGGCGCTCGAGGTGGCGGAGGCGCTCCCGGCGGCGTGGCGCGACGTCCGGGCGGTGTGACGTCGGCGTGACTACGGCGCGGCGTGACGCGGACGAACCGGGACCGTACGTGCCGGGCCGCCATCCACGACACCCCGCGCCGTGACGCACGCGACCGCCAGGTGTACGAATCCGGCCGTACGGCTCTGAGACACTGGGCGCGATGAGTCACACAGCACCGAGCAGCCGAACCGCACCACTGCGCGCCCGTGCCGAGATCGACCTCGCAGCCCTGCGCGCCAACGTGCGGACCCTGCGCGCCCGCGCGCCGCACGCCGCCCTGATGGCCGTGGTGAAGTCGGACGCGTACGGCCACGGCATGCTGCCCTGCGCCCGTGCGGCCCGTGCGGCCGGAGCCACCTGGCTCGGCACCGCCACCCCCCACGAGGCGCTCACGCTCCGCGACGCCGGTGTCGAAGGCCGGATCCTGTGCTGGCTGTGGACACCCGGCGGCCCGTGGCGCGAGGGCATCGAGGCGGACCTCGACATGTCCGTGAGCGGCCTGTGGGCTCTCGAGGAAGTCACCGCCGCGGCCAGGGCGGCGGGCCGTCCCGCCCGTATCCAGCTCAAGGCCGACACCGGACTCGGCCGCAACGGCTGCCAGCCCGCAGACTGGCCCGAGCTGGTCGCGGCCGCCCGCACGGCGGAGGACGACGGCCTCGTGGACGTCACCGGCCTGTGGTCCCACTTCGCGTGCGCCGACGAGCCCGGGCACCCCTCGATCGCCGCGCAGCTCGGCGTCTTCCGCGACATGCTCGACCACGCCGAGAAGGCGGGCATCGAGCCCGAGGTCCGCCACATGGCCAACTCCCCGGCGACGCTGACGATCCCCGAAGCGCACTTCGACCTCGTGCGGACCGGCATCGCGATGTACGGCATCTCGCCCAGCCCCGAGCTGGGCACCCCCGCCGACTTCGGGCTGCGTCCGGTGATGACGCTCGCCGCCTCCGTGGCCCTCGTCAAACACGTCCCCGGAGGGCATGGAGTCAGCTACGGCCACCACTACGTCACGCCCGACGAGACGACCCTCGGACTCATCCCCGTCGGATACGCGGACGGCATCCCGCGCCATGCCTCGGGCACCGGGCCGGTCCTGGTCGCGGGCGAGTGGCGGCGGGTGGCCGGGCGGGTCGCGATGGACCAGTTCGTCGTGGATCTCGGCGGGCAGACGGTTCCTGCGGGCACCGAAGCGGTGCTGTTCGGCCCGGGCGACCGGGGCGAGCCGAGCGCGGAGGACTGGGCGCAGGCGGCCGGCACCATCGCGTACGAGATCGTCACGCGCATCGGAACCCGGGTTCCACGCGTCTACGTGAACGAGGACGTGAACGAACGCGTGAACGAGGACGTGAGCGAGGACCAGGACCCCGAGAACTTCCACGAGTAGGAGAGCGGCACGGTGAGCGAGACCAGCACGGGGGACGCGGCGGAGGCCGCCGCGGTGGTCGTGGCCGAGGCCACGGGCAACTGGCGCCGCGCGAGCGTCGCCGGTGCGGCGATAGGCGTGGTCGCGGCGGGCGCCGCCGCGGGCGTAGCGCTCGAGCGGCTCACCGTCGGCCGCGGCATGCGGAAGAAGGCACGGCTGGCGCTCGACGCGTCCGGGCCGTACGGCGCCCTGCGTGGCATCCCGGGCAAGGCACCCGCCGACGACGGCACGACGCTCTACTACGAGGTGGACGAGACCGACCCGGACGTCGCCGCGCCGCGCCGCCGCAGGCTGTTCGGGCGCAAGTCCCCGGCTCCGGTGACCGTCGTCTTCAGCCATGGCTACTGCCTCAGCCAGGACTCGTGGCACTTCCAGCGCGCGGCGCTGCGTGGCCTGGTACGGACCGTCCACTGGGACCAGCGCAGCCACGGCCGGTCCGGCCGGAGCGCCGCGGCCGCTGCCGGCGGCGCAGCGGTCTCCATCGACCAGTTGGGCCGCGACCTGAAGGCGGTCATCGACGCGGCGGCACCCGACGGGCCGCTCGTGCTGGTCGGCCACTCCATGGGCGGCATGACGATGATGGCGCTCGCCGCCCACTATCCGGAGCTGGTGCAGGAGCGTGTGGTCGCGGCGGCGTTCGTCGGCACGTCGTCCGGGAAGCTCGGCGAGGTGAGCTACGGGCTGCCGGTGGCCGGAGTGAACGCCGTACGGCGCGTCCTGCCGGGTGTGCTGCGTGCGCTGGGTTCGCAGGCCGAATTGGTCGAACGGGGCCGGCGCGCCACCGCGGACCTGTTCGCGGGGCTGATCAAGCGGTACTCGTTCTCCTCGAAGGACGTGGACCCGGCGGTCGCGCGGTTCGCCGAGCGGATGATCGAGTCGACGCCGATCGACGTGGTCGCCGAGTTCTATCCGGCGTTCGCCGAGCACGACAAGACCGACGCGCTCGCCAGTTTCCAGGGGCTGCCCGTGCTCGTCCTCGCGGGTGACAAGGACCTCGTGACGCCGAGCGCGCACAGCGAGGCGATCGCCGATCTGCTGCGGGAGGCGGAGCCGGCGGCCGAGCTGGTCATCGTGCCGGACGCCGGGCACCTCGTGATGCTCGAGCATCCGGAGGCCGTCACCGACCGGCTGGCGGACCTCCTGGTGCGGGCCGGCGCGGTGCCGCCAGCGGCTACCGTTGGTCGGTATGGAAGCACCGCACAGCCCGGCGGCTGAGACCGCCGCCGCCCGCGTCCTGATCCGTCTCTCTGTCGACTCCCCCGAGGAGATGCAGAACCTCGGGCGCAGCCTCGCGAAACTGCTGCGCCCCGGCGACCTGGTGATGCTCACGGGCGAGCTCGGCGCCGGCAAGACGACGCTCGCCCGCGGCCTGGGGGAAGGCCTCGGCGTGCGCGGCGCCGTCACGTCCCCGACGTTCGTCATCGCCCGTGTCCACCCGTCCCTGACGGGCGGTCCGGCACTGGTGCACGTGGACGCCTACCGGCTGGGCGGCGGGCTCGACGAGATGGAAGACCTCGACCTCGATGTGTCGCTGCCGACGTCGGTGGTGGTCGTGGAGTGGGGCGACGGCAAGGTCGAGGACCTCTCGGAGGACCGCCTGCACGTGGTCCTCGACCGCGTCGTCGGCGACACCGACGACGACCGCCGCACGGTGACCCTCGCGGGGTACGGAGCGCGGTGGGCGGACGTGGACTTGGCGGTGGCGGGAGCGTAGGGCCGGTTCGGGCGCCGCTGGGCCGTGTTGCGGGGCTCTGCTCCGGACCCCGCGGCTCAATCGGCGGTGAGGCTGGACGGGCGTCGGCCGGGCTCGGTGGGTGTCGCGGTTGTCGGGCGGACAGGTGGGCGCCTCGGTCGTTGGCTGCGTCCTGGTTGCCGGACGGGGCCGGGACTGCGCAGCGGCCCGGTTGCGCGCAGCGGCAGCGACGGTCGCAGCGGTCGAACCCCCCACGGCCGCCAGGCCGTGCGGGCCTGCGAGGCGCGGGCCGGGGGCTGTGCCCCGGTTCGGGATGGGCAGGACGGGGGAGAATCGCCGTACGTTCCGACAAGACGTCGGGAAAATGTTGCGTCCGCTGCGCCTCGCGTGATGACATGGTACCGAGACCTGGTTAGGTCTACCTAACCTCGCCTGCCCCCGGAGCCCCAGGAGGCGTCCATGTCGGCATCGGAGCGCGAAGCACAGTCGAGTCAGCAGCCGTCCGAGCCTGCCGCGGCGGCGCCGCTGCCGACGGCCTTGTCGATGCGGGAGCTGCTGGCGTCCTGCGCCGCGGCCAGCGCGGTGTCCACGCCGCCCCGCCAAGTGCCCCGCGCGCCCCGTGAGACCGGACGGCCCACGCAGCACCGCGACGCCGCCTGAGCGGCTCGGTTCGTTCGCACGCGGTCGTACGCAAGCACCCGTACGGGTAGGGCCCTATGGGACCACGACCACCTTCGAGCCGACCGTCGCGAACACCCACACCGCGTCCCCGTCAGCCCGCTTCATCCGCACGCCGCCCGTCTTCTTCGCCGGGTCCGGGCTGGCCATGGAGCCGTCGACCGCCGCACTGAAGCCGACCGACACCTCGTCGACGGTCGCGAACCGCACCACGTGCTCGATCGGCACCCCGTCGGAGCCGGACACGCTGCCCGACCGCGAGGTCACGGTGTAGGAGCCCGGCTTCGGGCTGACCGTGGACGGCATGACCTCGAAGGTGCGCTGCACCTTCTCGTTCGCGTCCACCAGCCACACCCGCCGGTCACCGAGTGCGTACACGACGCGCAGACCGGTGCCCGAGTCCGCCGGGAGCGCCAGCGGGTCCTTCGGCTTGGTCGAGGCGGTGGCGCCCGGGGCAGCCGCCGAAGGAGCGGCGCTCGGCCGCTTGGCAGGGTCGAGGTTCTCGGGGACGTTCGCCGACGCCTGGTAGGCGAGGAAACCGACGACGGCCAACGCGGCCGCCGTGAGCCCGGCCACGAGTCCCGAGCTGCTCCGTGCCACCCTGCTCACCTCTCGGACACCTGCGATTGCCTGTGAGTGCCTGTGATCGCTTTCGATCACAGGCGATCTGCTTATCGTGGTGACGTTAGCACCGCCGCTTCGTTCGACGGGGCAGCCGTGGCGCCCTCGCCGGAGCCGTAGGCTGTTTGCGTGCTCTTGCTCGCCATGGATACCGCAACCCCCGCCGTCACCGCTGCCCTGCACGACGGTTCGTCCGTCGTCGCCGAGTCCAGCCGCGTGGACGCGCGCCGTCACGGGGAGCTGTTGCTGCCTGCCGTCGACCACGTGCTCGCGGAGGCCGGTGTGAAGCTCGACGCCGTCACCGGCGTCGTCGTCGGCGTGGGCCCGGGGCCGTACACGGGCCTGAGGGTCGGGCTGGTCACGGCCGCGACCTTCGCGTCGGCGCTCGGCGTCCCGGTCCACGGCGTGTGCACCCTGGACGGGCTCGCGTACGCCGCCGGGCTCGACGAGCCCTTCGTGGTGGCGACCGACGCTCGCCGCAAGGAGGTCTACTGGGCGCGGTACGAGGGCGCCCGTACGCGCCTGACCGATGCGGCCGTCGACCGACCGGACGACATCGCCGAGCAGGTCGCCGGCCTGCCGGCGGTCGGGGCCGGTGCGTTGCTGTACCCGCAGACGTTTCCCGACGCCCGCGGCCCCGAGCATGTCTCCGCCGCCGCGCTCGCCGCGCTGGCCGCGGAAAAGCTCGAGGCCGGCGAGGAGTTCCTGCCCCCGCAGCCGCTGTATCTGCGCCGCCCCGACGCCCAGGTCCCCAAGAACTACAAGGTGGTCACCCCGAAGTGAGCGCCGCCGACCTGCGTGAGATGCGCTGGTGGGACCTGGAGCCGGCGCTGGAGCTCGAGCACGAGCTGTTTCCCGAGGACGCCTGGTCTCCCGGCATGTTCTGGTCGGAACTCGCGCACTCCCGGGGCCCGCAGGCCACCCGCCGCTATGTGGTCGCGGAGGCCGACGGGAAGATCGTCGGCTACGCGGGGCTGGCGGCGGCCGGCGGACTCGGCGACGTACAGACCATCGCCGTCGACCGCAGCCAGTGGGGGACCGGCCTCGGCTCCCGGCTGCTGACCGACCTGCTGCAGCACGCCACCGCCTTCGAGTGCGACGAGGTGCTCCTCGAGGTGCGCGTGGACAACGTCAGGGCCCAGAAGCTGTACGAGCGCTTCGGCTTCGAGCCCATCGGATTCCGCCGCGGCTACTACCAGCCGGGCAACATCGACGCCCTCGTCATGCGACTGACCGTACAAGGAACAGAGACCAACTGATGGCTGACGAACCGCTCGTACTCGGCATCGAGACCTCCTGCGACGAGACCGGCGTCGGCATCGTCCGCGGTACTACCCTGCTCGCCGACGCGATCGCCTCCAGCGTCGACACCCACGCCCGCTTCGGCGGCGTGGTGCCCGAGATCGCCTCCCGCGCGCACCTGGAGGCGATGGTGCCGACCATCGAACGCGCGCTGAAGGAGGCAGGCGTGAGCGCCCGCGACCTCGACGGCATCGCGGTCACCGCCGGGCCGGGCCTCGCGGGCGCACTGCTGGTCGGCGTCTCGGCGGCGAAGGCCTACGCGTACGCCCTGAACAAGCCGCTGTACGGGGTCAACCACCTCGCCTCCCACATCTGCGTCGACCAGCTCGAGCACGGCCCGCTGCCCGAGCCGACGATGGCGCTGCTCGTCTCCGGCGGCCACTCCTCGTTGCTGCTCGCGCCCGACATCACCGCCGACGTGCGGCCCATGGGCGCCACCATCGACGACGCGGCGGGCGAGGCCTTCGACAAGATCGCGCGCGTCCTGGACCTGGGCTTCCCGGGTGGTCCGGTCATCGACCGCCTCGCCAAGGAGGGCGATCCGGCGGCGATCGCGTTCCCGCGCGGGCTGAGCGGTTCGAAGGACCCGGCGTACGACTTCTCGTTCTCCGGCCTGAAGACGGCCGTGGCGCGCTGGATCGAGGCGAAGCGCGCCGCCGGCGAGGAGGTGCCCGTACGGGACGTGGCGGCCTCCTTCCAGGAGGCGGTCGTCGACGTGCTGACGCGCAAGGCGGTGCGCGCCTGCAAGGACGAGGGCGTCGACCACCTGATGATCGGCGGCGGTGTCGCAGCCAACTCCCGGCTCCGTGCCCTCGCGGAGGAGCGGTGCGAGCGGGCCGGTATCCGGCTGCGCGTACCGCGGCCGAAGCTGTGCACCGACAACGGCGCGATGGTGGCGGCGCTGGGCGCGGAGATGGTCGCCCGCAACCGGTCGGCCTCCGACTGGGAGCTGTCGGCGGACTCGTCGCTTCCGGTGACCGACACACACGTGCCGGGCAGCGCGCACGGCCATGGCCACCACCACGGCCACGACCATGTGCACGAGGTCAGCAAGGAGAACCTCTACTCATGAGCGTCTTCGCGCTGATGTGGGAGGCCCGCGCAGTCCAGGACCGCGGCGCGGAACTGCTGGAGTGGGCCCGCACCCGGGAACTGGCGCGCGAGCCCCTGCGCCGTGAGACGTTCCGGGCGGCGGGGGAGCGGGTGCTCGTCATCACCTGGTGGGAGGCGCCGAACACGGATGCGGACCTCCCCGAGCTGCCCGAGCCGGCCGCCGATCTGATCACCCGCCCGGTGCACCGCTGGCGGTTCGAGTCGCTGGGCTGAGAAATCCGGCGAAGAACTTCCGCGCGTATGTCGATCCGGTCGGCTTCCGTTCGACGCACGGGTGAGAGGCGGGGAACGGCCCCGTCCTCACGACACGAGGAGTCACCATGCCGCGCTTTCTTTCGATGATCCGCATCGAGGAGAACCAGATCTCGGAGAGCGACTTCCCGCAGGACCTCGGCGAGCGGATGGGGAAGCTGCTCGAGGAGATCACCAAGGCCGGCGTCATGCTGGACACCGCCGGCCTCCGGCCGACCTCCGAGGGCACGCGCGTGACCTGGTCCGACGGCAAGATCTCCTACACCGACGGGCCCTTCACCGAGACCAAGGAAGTCATCGGCGGCTACTCCATCACGCAGTGCAAGGACAAGGCCGAAGCCCTGGAGTGGGCCAAGCGCTTCCTCGAGATCCACCCGGAAGGGTGGACGATCACCTGCGAGGTCCGCGAGATCGAAGAGGGCTGAGCGCCTGCCGCGCTTGCCCGGGTTCCGTCGCGGCTGCTCTGATGGGTGGCCGTGACGTCAGCAGGAACGACCGCAGCGGTCGAAGCGGTGTTCAGGATCGAGTCCGCGCGGATCATCGCCGGTGTCGCCCGCACAGTGCGGGACGTGGGCATCGCCGAGGAGCTCGCGCAGGACGCTCTGGTCGCCGCGCTGGAGCAGTGGCCGGAGTCGGGCGTCCCGGACAGGCCGGGGGCCTGGCTCATGGCCACCGCCAAGCACCGTGCGATCGATCTCGTACGCCGCAAGGAGACGTATGCGCGCAAGCTGGCGGAGGTGGGGCGCGCCCTGGAGGACGTCGGGCCGCCGGCCGAACCGTCGGACCCCGAGGACATCGACGACGACCTGCTGCGGCTGATCTTCACCGCCTGCCATCCGGTGCTGTCCACGGATGCGCGGATCGCCCTGACCCTGAAACTCCTCGGCGGCCTGACCACCGAGGAGATCGCCCGCGCCTTCCTGGCCGCGGAGCCGACGGTCGCGCAGCGGATCGTCCGCGCGAAGCGGTCGCTGGCGAAGGCGGACGTCCCCTTCGAGGTCCCGTACGGCGCCGACCGTGCCGCGCGACTCGGCTCGGTGCTCGAAGTCATCTACCTGATCTTCAACGAGGGTTACTCGGCCACCGCGGGCGACGACCTGGTACGCCCGGCGCTCTGCGAGGACGCGTTGCGACTGTCCCGGGTCCTTGCCGCCCTGATGCCGGACGAACCCGAAGTGCACGGCCTGAACGCCCTCCTGGAGCTCCAGGCGTCCCGCATCCCGGCCCGCACGGGACCGGCCGGGGAGCCCGTGCTGCTCGCCGAACAGAACCGCACCAAGTGGAACCGGCTGCTGATCCGCCGTGGCATCGAGGCACTGCACCGCGCGGGCGGCGGCCCGTACGGCCCGTACGCGCTGCAGGCCGCGATCACCGCCTCCCACGCGCGGGCGGTGCGGTACGAGGACACGGACTGGGCGGTGATCGCCGCGCTGTACGGGCAGTTGGCGGCCCTGAACCCGTCGCCGGTCGTGGAGCTGAACCGCGCGGTCGCCGTCTCGATGGCCGAGGGCCCGGAGGCCGGCCTGGCGCTGGTCGACGCGCTCGCCGACGAACCGGCCCTGAAGGAATACCACTTGCTGCCGAGCGTACGCGGCGACCTGCTGGCCCGGCTGGGGCGTACGGAAGAGGCACGGGCCGAGTTCGAGCGAGCCGCCTCCCTGACCCGTAACGCCAGAGAGCGGGAACTGCTGCTGGCGCGTGCGGCGGACACCGCCCGGTAGCCTGTCGCCATGCCCCGCAGTGCTCTTCCGCCCCCGCCTCCGCCTGCCGAAATACGGGCCTGGACCGACGAGGAGGCCCTGCTCGCCGACCGTGCACAGGCCATGAGGGAGCTCCACCGGCTGAGCACCGACCCGAAGCGACTGCTGCTGCTCTGGCTGACGGCGGCGGGCTTCGCGATCGGATGGTCGTTGTTCGGATCGGCGCTGCGGATCTTCACCGATACCCCGGACGGGACGGACATCCTCGGCAGCCTCTTCGGCGCGATCACCGGCGCAGTCGGCTTCGGCTGCATGGTGCCGACGGGCATCGTGATCGGCCTCGGCATCGCCCGCGACGCGGTGGTACGCGACCGGCTGCGGCAGTGGAGCGCCCTGGCCCGCGACCCGGCGAGGGACACCCGCTACGGCGCACCAGCCCTGAGTCTGGTCTGGTTCCTGCCGTCGTTCCTGCTGTGCGCCCTCGGCCTGTGGATCTCCTTCACCGTCCCGGCCGGCGCAAGGCCGGGCGAGGACACCCTGGGAGGGGTCGTCCTGCTGATGGGCCTGGGCCTGATCCTGTGGCTCACCGGCCTGCTCGGCATCGCGAAGGCGGTGAGCCACTACCGGTGGGCGATCCGGCTGGTGCCGAGGACGCCGACCGGCGCAGAGGGGCCGGGCGGGGCGCGTCGCTGACACGCTCGGATACCGTCGACCAGAGGGCGTCAACCGCGCGTACGCAGTCGTTCGGCGAGTTCTGTGAGCCAGGCGCCGGGTGTGTACGGCTGCGGGGGGTCGACTTCCATGCCGAGCTCGGCGACGGCGATTGCGTAGTCGGATTCGTCGAGGGGCAGGGTGAGCAGGTCATGGAGCTCGCCGGTGAGTTGGGCGATCAGGCCGTTGTCGGTGGTGTCCAGGTAGTCGTCGAGTGCGGCGTGGTGGTCCTCGAATTCGTCCGGCATGTCCTGGGAGAACCAGCCGCCGAGGAGCTGGGCGAGTTCGGGAAAGCGGGCGTGCCACTCCCAGTGCGTCTGGGGGGTGGCCGGGGGCGGGGCCTGGCCGGTGTCCACGCTCTCCTTGAGACGGTCGGCGAGGCGGAGGAGCCAGGCCTGGATCTCGGAGTCCGGCAGGCCCACGTCGGGTACGGGGTAGAACTCGCCGAGGCGTAGCCGGAGTCGGCCGGGTGGGTTGTCCGCGTAGGTGCGCAGTTGTTCCTCGGCGATCGGGATGGCCCAGGGGCGGGTGCGCCAGGTGTGCCGGAGGTAGGCGGTCAGGGGCTCGTCGTCGTCGGCGGTGCGGCCGAGGTGGGCGCGGATGACGTGGTCCAGCTCGCCGTACTTGCGGTCGTGTTCGCGCGGCTTCAAAGACACGAGGTGCTGCCTCTAGAGGTAGATCGGGAAGGTGGCGTGGACTGTGAAGCCGTGCGGGCTCGTCTCGTCCCGCTTGAGGATCACCCGGGCTGCGCGCACATCGACGGGCTCGCGGCCGGCGAGCATCATCGCCTGGAGCAGGACGCGCCCGACCGGCTCGGGCCGTGACGGCCAGGCGGCCTCGATGGTCAGGCGCTGCCGGGTGGACTGGGCGAGCCAGCGGTGGACGGCCTGCTCATTGGCCGTGACGACCTGCTGGGTCGCCCACTGGGCGGTCTCCCGGTCGGGGTAGGTGGCACTGCGGGTTCGCATGGGGAATCGCCTTGGTGTGGGTCGTGCGGACGGGCGTACTCATACGGGGTTGAACGACCACAGGAGGCCGATTTCGTCTGGACCGACCACGACGAGACCGTAGTCGGCGGTGTAGCCGGTCAGCGGCATCCAGCCGGGAGCCTTGGCCGTCAGGTCCGGGCTCCGCGTGGTGCGGGCATCCGTGATGTTGGTCCAGTAGTCGGCCTGGGGACCGTACCTGGCGAGCACGGTCTCCGCGTCGGCCAACAGGCGTTGCCGTTCCTCGGGGTATCCGGGGGCATTGCGGATGCTGCACCAGTCGTCGGTCATGGCCACCAACTGCAGCGCAGCGGTCTGTGCGTCCACGGGATGCAGACGTTCCTCCAGCAGCTCCGGCAGCGGGACTTCGAACGGGAACGCCGGGCCGTGCTGCGCGATCTCGTCCCCGTTCAGGTCCCAGTCGAGGACCTGCCAGCCACGTGGGTCCGTCACCTCTCGCCTCATGAGCGCGACAGCGTCCTCGGCCCAGGTCCGGCGGGTACGGGGACCGGAGGCCACGAGCGAGTACTTGTCCTCGAAGAGCCGGAGGGCGGCTGCTTCCCACTCGGGCTGTTGTACGGCTGTCATCTTCCGTCCAGGTTCCCTGTCAGTTCTTGGGCTTGTCGGCCGGCATGCTCGTGAGCACGACGAACGGCGGAGTGAGCCGCGAATCGTACTTCAGGACCGTGTTGACGTACTCGACGGGAACCGCCTTGGCCGCCATGCCGTGGTCCTTGAAACTCGTGTCGGGGTCACCGAGCAGTGTGTTCTTGCCGACGCTGCGGCCACTGTGCTCCCCGTTCGGCACCTTGCTCTCGAAGCTTTCCTTGGAGCCTTCGGCAGGCGGTGGAGGTCCGGTGAGCCATGCCCGGATCTCCGGAGAGTTCTTGTCGATGTTGTACTGCGTCCACTTCTGGGCCGAGTCCATGTCGGTGAAGCTGGACGACGCGCGGATTTTGGGCTTGCCGTGCTGCCAGGTGGCGGTGGCCGGGTCCGCCTGGTCACGCAGCCGCTGGGCCAGTTGCTCATCGGTCTTGCCGACGTGCTTGTCGAGGCTGTGCCCCCCGTTCAGCCACTCGTGCGAGGCGAGGTCGATCCTGTACACCCCGTTCTGGACGTCCACGGGATCACCCCACTTCGTCTGGGGCTTGAACTCGTTGAGGGCTCGCATACCGAACGCCTGGGCCCGTGCGTCCTCCGCTTTGAAGGTCGGTGCGGAGCGGTGTGCTTCGTCCAGCGGTTCCATCAAGGCGTCCAACCGGGGGACCAGCCCGTTCACGCGTGTGTTGTAGGCCTCGACGACGCGGTTGATCGCCGCCGTGTCGATGTTCAGTGTTATCTCGATGCTGAGCTCGGCGGCACCCTTCACCAGCCCCTTGACGAAACGTCCGACTGCCTTGGCGCCCTCCTTGACATCCTCCGCGTCGACGCCGTCGCTCAGGTCGATCTTGCCGACCGCCTCGCGTACGGCCTCCATGTAGATGTCCCAGACCTTGCCGTTGAGGTCCACGGCGGCTTCCGCGAACTCGTACAGCAGATCGCTGACCTTTTTGGCCGTGTCGAAAAGGACCGTCATCACCGGGTGGGTCGCGCCGGCGGAGGAGGCGCTGTGGTGCTTCCACTCGTATCCGGCCCTGGACTTGCCCCATGCCGACGTACCCCACAGCGAGCTGCAGAACTGCCGCATCGCGTCGTGCCACTCGCTGTTGGTCTGCTGGGTGATGCTGCTGACCAGCCCGGTCAGGGTGCCCTCGGCGGTTCCGAGCGCGATGGTCGTGTCCCGCCAGGCCTTGGACAGGTCGTTCAGGTAGTGCTGATGCGGATACGGGTAGACGTCCGCGACCTTGCCCCAGCGGAAGGCGTGTTTGAGGACGGGGCGGAAGGCATCGCGAAGGACCTCGGGAATGCACTCCAGGATGCTGCGCAGCCAGCCGTCCCCGCCGTCGTCGTCACCCCACTTCAGATTCGGGACGCTCCCGTAGGAGGGAACCTTGTCGATCACCTGGGGAGGAGGCTGGACCACCGGCTTCTTCTTGCCGGTGGGGTCGGCCGCTGCTTCGGCCTTGGAGTAGTTGTTGGCCGTGGCCGTGAACCCGGCGGCGGCACCGCCGATGCTGACCACGCTCCGGGCCCAGACCTCGAGGAACCGGTTGCCGACCTTGACGTACGCAGAGGCGAATGCCTGTGCGGCGGTCCCGTAACCCCCGGCGTCGGGATGCTTCTGCAGCTCCGTGAGCAGATTCTTGGCAGCCTGGTTGTACATCGGCTGCTGACTGGCGAAACCTTGGGAGACGCGATGCAGGTCCGAGGGTTTGACGTCGATGGTGCCGTTCTGCGAAGGCGGTGGCGTGGCCATCAGGCCCCTCCCCAGCCCCGCTGCACGGCCCTGTGGGCCTCTGCGTAGTTTGCGTGGCCTGTGGTGATCACCTCATGCAGCCAGGCCTGGGCGGCCTCCAGGTCCTGCATCTGCTTGTCCCACTGGTCCAGTTCCTCGACGAACGCGTCGCGGGCGTCCCCCTTCCATGTGAGGACGACTTTCTCCGTGCGGGTGTAGAGGTCTTCAAGGCGCAGGTTGAGCTGTTTGAGGATGTCCCCGAGTTCGACGGCCGCTTCGCGCAGTGTGCTGAAGCTGACGCCTATGTAGTCGTCGGCCATGTCTGTGGTGCCCCCGTGGACTGGTGTTTGTCAGACGTCGAGTATTCGGCTGGCTGGTGTGAAAGAAGCGGTGCCCTCGGAGAGTTCGGCTGCTTCGCGGGCGGCGTCGACTCTGCTCTCGGCCGAGCGCATGCGGCGCAGGGTGTCCAGTTCCTGATCGGTGAAGCCGTCCCGGCTCATCCGCATCGCTGATTCGAGCACCCTGAGGATTTCCCGGATCCTCACGGCGTCCTCGGCCGCACCCTGGTGGAGGGCCCGGTAGCCCTTGGCCGCCTCGCCCTTCCAGCCTGCTTCGATCCCGTCGACGACCGCGTCCATCCGTCGTACCTGGTTGTCCAGGTGGCGTTGCATCGCGTCGAGGTCGCCGGCGAGTCTGGTCAGGTCGTCGTCGGAGACATCGAGATCGGGTTTGTCGACCATCGTTCCTCCAAGCGCTCGTCGAACATCCTTCGGACTCTAACAACGCCCGGCGACAGCATGGCGGTTGCAGATCCGGAGGCTCCGTGAGGCCGGTTACAGGGGGCGGCCGACGGGCTCGGGCCGTGACGGCCAGGCGGCCTCGATGGTCAGGCGCTGCCGGGTGGACTGGGCGAGCTAGCGGTGGACGGCCTGCTCATTGGCCATGAGGACTTGCTGGGTCGCCCACTGGGTGGTCTGCCGGTCGCCGTAGGTGGCGGAACGGGTTCGCATGGGTGGTGGTACCTATCGCCTTTTCCATACGGGTGGGTGGTGGGCCTTCATGTGGTCGATGCAGGCCTGGGCCAGCAGCGG
Organism: Streptomyces sp. NPDC027962; assembly: GCF_055566095.1. NCBI lineage: Bacteria > Bacillati > Actinomycetota > Actinomycetes > Kitasatosporales > Streptomycetaceae > Streptomyces > Streptomyces sp. NPDC027962. The sequence continues at coordinate 130,011 of NZ_JBVHTA010000015.1, read as the reverse complement.
CAGCAACTCCTCGAAATCCGGCTCTCCCGAACCCCCGCCGTGCTCTTGGGCGAAGAAACGGTCGAGGGTGTCTTCGTCATGGAAGAGAGCCAGCGCCTCGTAGCACTCCCCGGCTACGCCGGGGAGTTCCCAGGGGCACTTTGGGTGGACCTGGTCGATCCACATCTGGATGCCTTCCTCAATCGTGGATCCGCTCATTTCGTCGGAGATCGCGGAACCGTCCTGACCGAAGTAGATGGAGAGCATAGGGATGAGGCGCGGGAAGCGCAGGGCAAGCTCTGACGTCGTGGCCGTGATCTTGCCTTTGGGAATCGAGATCCAGTCCTCGACATAGTCGGCAATCTCTCGCAGAACGACAGGAGTCCGATCTGTCGGGCTGGCTTGCGGAATGTTCTTCGGAACCGGCGAGTTCTCTGACGAGGCGATGTCGAAGAGATCGGCCGCCAAGCGGAGTTCGGCGGCGATTTCCCAGAGATTTCGTCCGCCGCCCTTGCCGGCGTAGTACATTCCACGGATCATCGGCGCCACAACGGGCTGCCATCGGTCGGATTCTACCGGCAGCTGGTGACGAAATGGCTTGAGGAGGGACCTGGCCCCGGAGAGCCGGAAGTAATCGGACAGATCCTGCGCTGGTGGCGGCATGGTGTCAGTTCTCCTTCTGCCCGGCTATTGGCATGGACGTCATCACGACGAAAGGCGGATCGAGGTTGTCGTTGAAGACGAGCTTAGTCTTGACGCCGTAGGCGTCCTCGGCCTTGCTCGCGGGAAAGGGATCGTCCCGCATGTGCTGTCGGTCAATACTCCTTCCCGTTGCACCGTACGGTGTGTTGTCCACCGTCAGATCAAGGGGCTTTCCGTCAGGATCGGACCGCTGACTTGTGATCCAGGCCTTGATCTCTTTTGAGTTCTCGTCGATGTTGTACTGAGTAGCTCGCTGCGCCGAGTCGAGGTCTTTGAACGTCGAGGCGTTTGCCGGGTAAGGCTGGCCGTGCGGCCATGCGGGTGGCGGCTGCCCTTCTACGACGGGTCGTGGGCCCTTCTTGAGGTCGTCACGCAGGCGTTGGGCGAGCTGCTCGTCCGTGAGCCCGACATGACGAGCTGCCGTGTGCGAGTTCTCCAGCCACTCTGTGGACGCCAGGTCGATCTGATAGATACCGAGATCAGTATGGCCAGGCTGGGTCCATCGGTGCCGTGGTTTGAACTCGTCGAGGGCGCGGGCCCCGAATGCACGGGCTCGGGCCTCCTCCGCCTCGAAGGTCGGCGCGCTCAAAAGCGCCTCGTCCAGTTCCGGGAGGAGCGCTCGTATCTCGGCGGCCGCACTGTGGAAAGCTGCATGCTGCGCGTCCACTGCGGCGTCGGCGCCTGCTTTGTTCATGTGCGAGGCGAAGGTCGCCGTGATCTCGCCGAACGCCAGGGTTGCGCCGAGTCGGGTCAGTTCCCCGAGGTCCAGACCGATTGTCAGGTCCTTGAGGGTGGCGTCGGCGGCCTCCTTCGCGAGCCGCGAAGTTGTCGCCTTCGACTTGTCCGCGGCATCGGCGGCATCATGGAATGCGTCGCGGACCCTGTTCCCGGTCTTCTCGAGGATCTCGATGATGGGCTGGCGGGTTTCCGGTGACACCCTGGAATTGGTTCGCCACTCCCTGCCGTCGGAGGAGCCCCTAGGGACCGTGGTGCCGTCCTCGTAGCGGTTTTGGCCCCATGCTGTCGTTCCCCATATCGACTGGCAGAATGCATTCATCGCGCCCTGCCACTCGCTGTTGCTGCTGTCCGTGAGATAAGAAATGGTGGCGATGAAGGTGCCGGCAGATTTTTTCGCCACCTTCCCTGCCAATTCCCAGGCGTCTCCGATGGCGCGGAGGTCGTCGGTCCACGGGCCAGGGGTGACTTCGACCGTCTTGCCCAGTCTCAGCACGTGCTCGATGGCCTCATCGATCTGTTCTGCCAGCCAGTCAGGTCCGTTACCCGCCCACGCGAGCAAGGGACCACTGGCATCCCCGGTACCGGTCCATTTGATCGACGAAGCGGGTCCGTAGGTGACACTGCCAACTCCGATGGGTGGCGGTCGGAGGGGAGGCGCCTCGATTTGATGGCGGCGATTGGCCTGGCGGGAGGCCCAGTCGGCCCTCATGTAGTTGTTCGCCGTCTCCGTGAGGCCGACCGCGACACCGCCGATGCTGTCGATGCACTTCGACCAGAGCCTTAGGCAATGCTCCGCCACGTCCGCGTACGCGTCGGCAAAAGCGTCCGCGCCATGGCCTCGACCTGCGACCTGGGTCTGACCCCACCCACCTATGGAATCGACCAGGTGTGTCGCTGCCTTGTGGAAGTTGAACTGTTCGTCACGGATGAGTGCAGACGTGTAATAGACGTGGCCGGTCCTGATGTCGAACCCGCCATTGGCGCTCGGCGCGGCCGGCTTGAGCTGTTCGCGTTCCCACTTGCGGCGCTTGTCGCTCGGACGGCCGTCCCACTCGGTCGCGGGCGGTGTCGGTTTGTAATCCGGGTCGGGTGAGGTGCCTGGAGAAGGCGCAGGTTCACGGCCCTGAGGCGGCGACTCATCAGGAACCTCGCTCGCAGGTGGCGTAGCCGACGGCGACGGCTTGGGCGTAGGCGTGGCCATCAGGCCCCTCCCCAGCCCCGCAGCACGGCCCTGTGGGCCTCTGCGTAGTTTGCGTGGCCTGTGGTGATCACCTCGTGCAGCCAGGCCTGGGCGGCCTCCAGGTCCTGCATCTGCTTGTCCCACTGGTCCAGTTCCTCGACGAACGCGTCGCGGGCGTCCCCCTTCCATGTGAGGACGACTTTCTCCGTGCGGGTGTAGAGGTCTTCAAGGCGCAGGTTGAGCTGTTTGAGGATGTCCTCGAGTTCGACGGCCGCTTCGCGCAGTGTGCTGAAGCTGACGCCTATGTAGTCGTCGGCCATGTCTGTGGTGCCCCCGTGGACTGGTGTTTGTCAGACGTCGAGTATTCGGCTGGCTGGTGTGAAAGAAGCGGTGCCCTCGGAGAGTTCGGCTGCTTCGCGGGCGGCGTCCACCCGGCTCTCGGCCGAGCGCATGCGGCGCAGGGTGTCCAGTTCCTGATCGGTGAAGCCGTCCCGGCTCATCCGCATCGCTGATTCGAGCACCCTGAGGATTTCCCGGATCCTCACGGCGTCCTCGGCCGCACCCTGGTGGAGGGCCCGGTAGCCCTTGGCCGCCTCGCCCTTCCAGCCCGCTTCGATCCCGTCGACGACCGCGTCCATCCGTCGTACCTGGTTGTCCAGGTGGCGTTGCATCGCGTCGAGGTCGCCGGCGAGTCTGGTCAGGTCGTCGTCGGAGACATCGAGATCGGGTTTGTCGACCATCGTTCCTCCAAGCGCTCGTCGAACATCCTTCGGACTCTAACAACGCCCGGCGACAGCATGGCGGTTGCAGATCCGGAGGCTCCGTGAGGCCGGTTACAGGGGGCGGCCGATCAGCATCGTCGGGGCGCCCGCCACGCGGGTCAGGAAGACCGTCGCCGCGTTCGGGCCGTGGGGCTTGACCTTGCGGCGGACCTCTTCCGGTTCCACCGCGCTGCCCCGCTTCTTCACCGTCAGGTTGCCGACCTCGCGTTCGCGCAGCAGCGCCTTCAACTTCTTCATGTTGAAGGGAAGCTCGTCGGTCATCTCGTAGGACGTCGCGTAGGGCGTCGGGTGCAGTTCATCGGAGGTGATGTACGCGATCGTCTCGTCGAGCAGGCCGCCGGCGACGGTCTCCGCGACCTCCGCCACGAGGTGGGCCCGGATGACGGCGCCGTCCGGCTCGTACAGGTAGCGGCCGGCCCTGCGGACGGGCGGGTCGGGGAGGGCGCGGCCGGTCAGGGTGCGCGGGCCGGGGAGGAGGGTCGCGCGGACCGTGGAGGGGGTCGTGCCGAACCAGAGCACCGCCTCCTTCACGTCGCCGCCGTCCGAGATCCACTCCGCCTCGGCGTCCTCGGGGATCGCCTCGTGAGGGATGCCGGGGGCGATCTTGAGCGCGGCACGGGGGCGCGCGCGGGCCGCGCCCACGGCCCATGACAGGGGTGGCGAGTACGCCTCCGGGGCGAAGATCCGGCCGCGGCCGCCACGCCGGGCGGGGTCCACGAACACCGCGTCGTGCGCGGACGTGTCGATGTCCGTGACGTCCGCGCAGCGGACCTCGATCAGGTCGGCGAGTCCGAGTGCTTCCGCGTTCGCGCGTGCGACTTCCGCGGTGAGCGGGTCGCGTTCCACTGCGAGTACGGAGATGCCGGCCCGCGCGAGCGCGAGCGCGTCTCCGCCGATACCGCTGCACAGGTCCGCCACGCTGCGGACGCCGAGGGCCGCGAAGCGGTCGGCCCGGTGGGCGGCGACCGAGCGGCGGGTGGACTGTTCGACGCCGTTCGGGGTGAAGAACATCCGGCGGGCGTCCTCCTCGCCGAACTTCGCCACCGCCCGCTGGCGCAGGCGTGCCTGCCCGAGGGCGGCGGAGACCAGTTCCGCCGGGTGCTCGCGGCGCAGTCGCGTGGCCACGGCAAGTTCCTGGGCCGGGTCGTAGGAGGCCAGCGAGGCCAGCAGCGCTCCGCCCTCCTCGGTGCGCAGTGCGGAAAAGGCGGCGAGCGGATCGAGGTCGTTCACCGGGCCATTGTGGGCCAGCTGGGGGATGGTGCGCTCACGGTGGCGGTGTCGGGCCGGTGAGCGGGCCGGGCGCTGACAGGATGCGGCGGCATGCAGCTAGTAAGACAAACAGGAAAACTGAGGGCTTATCGGGCCCGCGCGGCCCTGGCCGCGCTCATCGTCGCGGCGGTCGGTTCGGGCTGCGCCACCGAGGGGGCGCACGTTGCCGCTCCGGCCAAGTCGCCGTCCTCGTCACAGGCCAAGTCTCCGGCCGGGCAGGAGGCCGCACGGGGCCCCCAGGCGCAGAAGCAGGGTGGAAAGCAAGGCGAGAAAGAGGGTGCCGAGGGGGGCGGGAAGAAGAGCGCGAAGGAAGGTGGTGCCGCGGACGCGCGCTCCGCGCACTCGGAGAAGGTCAAGCGCGCCCAGAAGGCCCGCGCCGCCGCCGCGAAGAAGTGGGGACTCGAGCGGACCCCGCTCGCCGCACCCCCGCCGCCCTCCGAAAAGCCGGAGATCACCACTCGTAAGGGGTTCGAGGTGAAGGGAGGGGACGATCTGCCGCCCGTCTTCACCACCGTGCCGACGAAGGAGAAGGTCGTCTTCCTGACGATCGACGACGGTGCGGAGAAGGACCCCGAGCTGCTGCGGATGATGTCCGACCTGCAGATCCCGTACAGCGCCTTCCTCACCGACTACGTCATCGACGACGACTACGGCTACTTCGAGAAGATGCAGGACCGAGGGGTGGCGCTGCACAACCACACGCTCAGCCACCGTTACCTGCCCGGTCTTTCGTACTCCGAGCAAAAGCGTGAGATCTGTGGCCAGCAGGACAAGCTGGAGAAGCGGTACGGGAAGCGGCCCCGGCTGATGCGGCCACCGTACGGGAACTACAACAGGAACACGCTGCGCGTCGCCAAGAAATGCGGGATCGAGGCCGTGCCGCTGTGGGCGGCCGAAGCCTTCCCCGATCACATGGAGTGGCGCGAGTGGGACAGGGACCTGCATCCCGGCGACATCATCCTCACTCACTTCCGCGGCAAGAACGAGTGGAAGGGCAGCATGCCGGACATGATCCGGCGGGTCGTGGACATGGTGACGAAGAAGGGCTACGCCGTGGCCAAGCTCGAGGACTACGTCTGAGCGTGGTCCGGGCGGCACGTAGTGGCGCGAAGTGCGCGAAGCAGGGTCCGAAAGTGGTCCGGCGCGCGGAACCGCGAGTGCCGTCCCGGCGTTCTCCGTGTCGGGATCCGTCGACTCGGACGCCGCCACATTGGCACTCCGCTTGACCGAGTGCTAATCGCAGTCATAGTCTCAGCTCTGGCACTCCCCCAGTGAGAGTGCCAACACAGCGACGGGCAGGTCCGGCACCCGCGACGACGGATCGACCTGGTCGCCACCTCAGATCAGTTAACCCCGTGATCTCCGAAGGGGGAGGTCGGATCGTGACGACCGCCAGCTCCAAGGTTGCCATCAAGCCGCTCGAGGACCGCATCGTGGTCCAGCCGCTCGACGCCGAGCAGACCACGGCCTCTGGCCTGGTCATTCCGGACACTGCGAAGGAGAAGCCCCAGGAGGGCGTCGTCCTGGCAGTGGGCCCGGGCCGCTTCGAGAACGGCGAGCGCCTGCCGCTCGACGTGAAGACCGGCGACATCGTGCTGTACAGCAAGTACGGCGGCACCGAAGTGAAGTACAGCGGCGAGGAGTACCTCGTCCTCTCGGCCCGCGACGTGCTCGCGATCGTCGAGAAGTAAGCACCGGCTTCACCTGCATTGCTTTGAGCTGCGCCCCTGGTCACCCCGCGGATTGCCGGGCGGCGAGGGGCGCGGTTCTTTGAACACGACTTTCCGAGAGGGCTGAACCGCTCCCATGGCGAAGATCCTGAAGTTCGACGAGGACGCCCGTCGCGCCCTCGAGCGCGGCGTCAACAAGCTTGCCGACACGGTCAAGGTGACGATCGGCCCCCGCGGCCGCAACGTCGTCATCGACAAGAAGTTCGGCGCTCCCACCATCACCAACGACGGTGTCACCATCGCCCGCGAGGTCGAGGTCGAGGACCCGTACGAGAACCTGGGCGCCCAGCTGGTGAAGGAGGTGGCGACCAAGACCAACGACATCGCGGGTGACGGTACGACCACCGCCACCGTGCTGGCCCAGGCCCTGGTCCGCGAGGGTCTGCGCAACGTCGCCGCCGGCGCCTCCCCGGCCGCCCTGAAGAAGGGCATCGACGCCGCGGTCAAGGCCGTCTCCGACGAGCTCCTCGCGACCGCCCGTCCGATCGAGGACAAGGCCGACATCGCCGCCGTGGCCGCGCTCTCCGCGCAGGACCAGCAGGTCGGCGAGCTCATCGCCGAGGCGATGGACAAGGTCGGCAAGGACGGTGTCATCACCGTCGAGGAGTCCAACACCTTCGGTCTGGAGCTCGACTTCACCGAGGGCATGGCCTTCGACAAGGGCTACCTGTCCCCGTACATGGTGACCGACCAGGAGCGTATGGAGGCCGTCCTCGACGACCCGTACATCCTGATCCACCAGGGCAAGATCGCGTCCATCCAGGACATGCTGCCGCTGCTGGAGAAGGTCATCCAGGCGGGTGGCTCCAAGCCGCTGCTGATCATCGCCGAGGACGTCGAGGGCGAGGCCCTCTCCACCCTGGTCGTGAACAAGATCCGCGGCACCTTCAACGCGGTGGCCGTCAAGGCCCCCGGCTTCGGCGACCGCCGCAAGGCGATGCTCGGCGACATGGCCACCCTCACCGGTGCCACCGTCATCGCCGAGGAGGTCGGTCTCAAGCTCGACCAGGCCGGTCTGGACGTGCTGGGCACCGCCCGTCGCGTGACCATCACCAAGGACGACACCACCATCGTCGACGGTGGCGGCAACTCCGAGGACGTGGCCGGCCGCGTCAACCAGATCAAGGCCGAGATCGAGTCCACCGACTCCGACTGGGACCGCGAGAAGCTCCAGGAGCGCCTCGCGAAGCTGGCCGGCGGCGTGTGCGTCATCAAGGTCGGCGCCGCCACCGAGGTGGAGCTGAAGGAGAAGAAGCACCGTCTGGAGGACGCCATCTCCGCGACCCGCGCCGCGGTCGAGGAGGGCATCGTCTCCGGTGGTGGCTCCGCGCTCGTCCACGCCGTGAAGGTGCTCGAGGGCAACCTGGGCAAGGAGGGCGACGAGGCCACCGGTGTCGCCGTCGTCCGCCGCGCCGCCGTCGAGCCGCTGCGCTGGATCGCGGAGAACGCCGGGCTCGAGGGCTATGTCATCACCGCCAAGGTGGCCGAGCTCGAGGCGGGCAGCGGCTTCAACGCCGCGACCGGTGAGTACGGCGACCTGGTCAAGGCCGGCGTCATCGACCCGGTCAAGGTGACGCGCTCCGCTCTGGAGAACGCCGCGTCCATCGCCTCCCTGCTGCTCACGACCGAGACCCTGGTCGTCGAGAAGCCGGCCGAGGAAGAGGGCGACGCGGGCCACGGCCACGGTCACGGCCACAGCCACTGACGCATCGCGTCACGAAAGGCCCCCGTTCCCGCCTTCTGCGCGGGGGCGGGGGCTTTCCCGTGTCCGCCGGTACCGGCGGACCGGGGCGGTCACATCGCGCCGAGCTGACGCATCAGGCGCATCAGATCCATGTGCCACCAGCCTTCCTTGATCTTCCCGTTGTCGAAGCGGAAGACGGTGGTCCCGGTCATGACGCACTGCTCGCCGGTGGCCGGAATGCCCTGGAACTCGCCCTTGTGCTTGCCGTTCCAGGTCCACAGCAGCACCACGTCGTCGCCCTCAGCCACCTGGCGGTCGAGCTCGAAGGTGAAGTCGAAGGCGCTGCGCCAGTTGGCGACGTCGCGGCGGATGACGTCCTTGCCGGTTTCGCTCTCCTGCTCGTTGGCGATGTCGTGGTCGATGTAGTCGGCGGCGAACACCTCGTCGATGGCGTCCAGATTCCCTCCGACGGCTATCTCGTGGAAGAAACGCCGTGCGGTCGCCGCGTTCATCTGCTCCTCACGGACCACGTCCAGGTCGGTGAAGGAGGGCATGCCGTCGCAGAGGGACACCATCTCCTGGAACATCCTGTCGGTCTCCGGGAGATGGGAGTTCTTCATCGCATCCTCGTACGAGTCGAACTCCACGATGTCCACGTAGTGGTTGCTCGCGGAACGGTCCCTGCCCGTTACTGCGTGACCGGTGGTCCGCTTGCCCTTGGTCTGCTCGACCCACTTGTCCATGACGGCGTTCATGCCGTCGAAGTCAGCGGTCTTGTAGTCGATGATCTGTACGAATTTCATGGCGCCTCCCAGGGGCGACGGGATGCCACCATTTTAGTGAAAGATGCGGCATTTGTTCGGTCAGGCCGAGGTCTCCAGGTCCGCCGGCCGCACCGGATCGGCGAAAGGCAGACCGGCCGCGAACCGCTCCAGCTCGTCCAGCGCCCGGTCGGCCAACCGGTGCAGCTCGCCACCGAGCGAACCGGCGATGTGGGGGGTGAGCAGCACGTTCGGCAGGTGGTACAGCGGCGATCCGGCGGACGGCACTTCGGGCTCCGTGACGTCCAGTACGGCGTCCAGGCGCCCGGCGACCAGCTCCGGGAGCAGGGCGTCCTCGTCGACGAGCGAGCCCCGGGAGGTGTTGATCAGGGTCGTGCCGTCGGCCATCAGGGCCAGCTGCCGGGCGCCGATCATGTGGCGGGTGGCCGGCACCTGCGGAGCGTGCACGGTGACGATGTCGGCGCGGGCGCAGAGGTCCTCCAGACCGGTGCGTTCGACGCCCATCGCGGCCGCCTCGGCGTCGTCCACGTACGGGTCGTACAGCACGACGCGCAGGTCGAACGGCCGCAGCAGCTCGATCACGCGACGCCCGATGCGGGAGGCGCCGATCACCCCGACCGTACGGTGGTAGTTGCCCGTGCCGTCGAACTCCGTGTGCCAGTCGTGTTCCGCGCGCAGCTGGGCGTACCGCCGGGCCGTGGGCAGCACGCGTTTGCCCGCGAAGAGCACGGCGGCGAGGGTGAACTCCGCGACGGGCATGGCGTTGGCGGCCGCCACCGAGGTCACGGTGATGCCGCGGTCCCAGCAGGCCCGCGTGATGTGGTGCTTGACGGATCCGGCGGCGTGGACCACGGCGCGCAGCCGCGGCGCGGACGCCAGGACCTCCGCGGTGAGCTCCGGAGCGCCCCAGCAGGTCAGCAGGACGTCGGCCTCGGCGAGCGCGGCCGCCACGTCCGCCGCCGGGGCGGCCAGGTCGTGGGCGACCAGTTGCGGGTCCGTGCGGAAGAGCGCGGCGAGACGCGCGCGGTGGCGGTCGGCGAGGAGCCGGTCGGCGACGCCGGGCCCCATCGCGAGCAGCAGCGAGGGGCGACGGTCAGTGGCCTGGTCCATCGGGACCCCCTCTACTGCGGACCGTACTTACGGCCTGCTCGCGAGCTGACGCCCCCGAGCAGGCCGCGCGGCGCCAGCTTCACCATCCCCATCAGCGCCTTGTACCGCGGGTCGGGGATGGACAAGGACTTCCCCTTGGCCAGGTCCGCCAGCGCCGACGCCACCAGCTTGTCGGCGTCCAGCCACATCCAGCCCGGAATGTTGTCCGTGCCCATCCCGGCCCGCTGGTGGAACTCGGTCCGAACGAAACCGGGGCACAGCGCCATCAGGCGTACGCCCGAGCCTGCCAGGTCACGGGCAGCGCCCTGGGTGAACTGCACGACCCAGGCCTTCGACGCCCCGTAGGTGCCACGTGGCATGAACGCGGCGACCGATGCCACGTTCACCACGCCGCCCCGGCCGCGCTCGCGCATCGACTCCGCCGCCGCCGACGTCAGCCGCAGCACCGCCTCGCAGTGCACCTTCAGCATCGTCAGCTCGTCGGCCATGGAGACTTCCAGGAAGCGTCCCTTGTTCCCGAAACCAGCGTTGTTGATCAGCAGGTCGACGGGGTGCGTGCGGTCCGCGAGCCGTGTCTCGACCGCAGTGAGCCCGTCCTCCTCGGACAGATCCGCGGTCAGCACCTCCGCCTCGATGCCGTGTCGGTCGTGCAGTTCGGTGGCCTGTTCCTGCAGCCGCTTGGTGTCGCGGGCCACCAGCGCGAGGTTGTGGCCTTCGGCCGCCAGTCGCCGCGCGAAGGCGGCGCCGATGCCCGCGGTCGCTCCCGTGATCAGTGCAGTCGTCATAGGCGCACGTTAATGCCCCGCGGGTGAGGGCGGCATACGCACCGTCCCCGCCTGCAAGCCACGGGTGCCGTCGCCGGACCTGATCGATTGGGCGAGTGGCGGAACGGCAGTTCCCGGGTGAATCCGGCGCCGGCCGTGGACACTTCGGCGTCCGAGTGGGGCGGGAGCGCCCCGGCGACCAGGTGGCTTCCCTCATGCCGTCCCGGCGACCGCCCCCGGCTCGGCAGGCCCGCACTTGGCGACATACTCGCGAGCGTTCTTCAGCAGTTCGGCGTGGAGCGCCTCGCCGGCGGCGAGCACCTGGGGCAGCAGCACGCGCTCGGTGGTCTCGGCCCGGAACGCCATCGCCACCGTCACGTCGTGGTCCGGCCGGTGCACGATCTCCACGGGGTCGCCCGCACGGATCTCGCCCGGTTCGATCACCCGCAGATACGCGCCGCAGGCACCGTTCTGCGTGAAGCGTTTCACCCAGCCCTTCTCGCCGAGCCGGCCCGCGAACACCCGGCACGGAATACGGCCGCAGGTCACCTCGAGCACCAGCGAGTCGCCCACACGCCAGCGCTCACCGACCTTCGCGCCGGTGACGTCGATTCCGCTCGTCGTGAGGTTCTCCCCGAACGTGCCGTTGGTGAGCGGGCGGCCCAACTCCCGCTCCCAGGCGTCGAGATCCTCACGTGCGAAGGCGTACACGGCCTGGTCCGTCCCGCCGTGGTGGCGCAGGTCGCAGACCGCGTCACCGGACAGTCCGCTTCCGCCCTCGCCCTTGGGGCCGGGGTCGGTCACCCGGACGGGCCCGTCGACCGGACGCTTGTCGATCCCGGTCGTGCCGCTCTGCGCATCGGTGTACGCGACGGCTGTGGGCCGCCCCACGTTCACGGTCAGAAGCTTCATGCCCGGAACGCTAACCGAGGCACCTCAAAGAGACCACTCGATAATCGCCGCCGCCCCCAAGAGTCCCTTATGCTGGGCGCTGTGATCGAAGCCCGCCACCTCCGCGTCCTGCGTGCCGTCGCCGCCACCGGCTCGTTCTCCGCGGCCGCCCGCGAACTGGGCTGCACCCAGCCGGCCGTCAGCCAGCAGATGAAGGCGCTCGAGAGCTCCGCGGGCACGCCGCTCCTCATCCGTACCGGCCGGGAAATGCGCCTGACCCAGGCCGGCGAGGCGCTCGTACGGCACGCGTCCGGCATCCTCGCCGGGCTGACGGCGGCCGAGGAGGAGGTCGCGGCCATCGCGGGGCTGAGGGCCGGGCGGGTCCGCCTCGTGTCCTTCCCCAGCGGCAGTTCCACGCTGGTGCCGACCGCCCTCGCGGCGCTGCGTGCCGCACATCCGGGCACCCGCGTCTCCCTGGTCGACGCCGAGCCGCCGCGCTCGGTCGAGATGCTGCGTGAGGGCGACTGCGACGTGGCGCTCGCGTTCCGCTACGGCACACCTGGCGCGGAGGCGGAATGGGACGACCTGGTTGTCAGGCCGCTTCTCACCGACCGGCTCGTGGGTCTGGTGCCGGAGGGGCACCGGCTCGCCGCGTCGGATGCCGTCGCCATCGGCGACCTGGCGGAGGAGTCGTGGATCGCGGGCTGCCCGCGCTGCCGCCGGCAACTGGTGGACGTCTGCGCGGAGGCGGGCTTCAGCCCGCGCATCGACTTCGCGACCGACGACTACCCTGCGGTGGTCGGCCTGGTCGGTGCGGGCCTCGGCGTCGCCGTGCTGCCCGAGCTGGCGCTGGAGTCGGTGCTGCCCAAGGGGGCTCGTGCGGTGGCGGTGGAGCCGGCCGTCCACCGTGAGATCGTCGCGCTCACGCTGCCCGACCTGGCGCAGGTCCCGGCGGTCGCGGCGACGCTGACCGAACTGTCCCGCGCGGCCTCCCGCTGACCGAGCCGGCGCAGATGTCCCGCAGCCTCCCACCGGCGCAGGGCGCGGCCGTGACCGTCAAAGACCCCCGGCCGTATGGGGCCGGGGGCCGAAGCAGGTGCGCATCATGGGGTCCACCGGGCAGAAGGGGGCAAGGGCAGCGAAGCAATGGCGGTGCAGGAACGTTTCTTCCTTAAGTGTTTCGGTGTGCAGGTCAGTTCCCCGCAGCGCCACCCGCGCTGGTGGCCGGGATCAGCCGATGACGTGCCCGTCCCATGAGCTCCTCGCGCTCGTCCTCCGTCAGCCCGCCCCAGACGCCGTAGGGCTCTCGCACGGCCAGTGCATGTGCCGCGCACTCCGCCCGTACCGGGCACCTCATGCAGACCTCCTTCGCCGAGTTCTCACGCGCACTGCGTGCTGCGCCTCGTTCGCCTTCCGGGTGGAAGAAGAGCGAGCTGTCGACCCCACGGCATGCCGCGAGGAGCTGCCAGTCCCACAGATCGGCGTTGGGCCCGGGAAGGCGAGAGAAATCTGCCATGGCGCATATCCCCTTGAAACCGTGGTGGGTGGATAGAGGACCAGGTCGGAACCGGGCGGGGCGCCGACCGGGCGTGCGCCGGATCCGGCACCACGCTCCGTGCCAACGACCGTACATCTGCTGTGTAAGTAGATGTAAATATGACTCATTGCGAATCTAGCCACAGACACCGGAAAAAGGGAAGAAAAGCCGCTGAATGGGGCAGGGCCCGCTTGTGAACGGTCCGAGTGCACTGTCGGCGAACCCTGAAACCTTCACGCCGCCCCCGGATGCCCCTCGTATCCCGCCCGGTGGGTCATCACGCGTATCGATCGAGCCCCTCACGCAGCGTGTGGAAGAGCTCCGTCCGACCCGTAACTCTTTCGAGTGACCGTCGTTGAAAGGTCCGAGGCGGTTGAAATAACAAGCTCTCGGGCACATGTCCGACAGCGTTCAACCGCACAGGTGAAGAAACGTACCCAGCCTGGAGGCTCAAGGTGACGCGCATCAGCTGCGGAGGGCGGCCATGACATCCGTCCTCGTCTGCGACGACTCCCCGCTTGCCCGAGAGGCGCTCCGCCGCGCGGTCGCGACCGTGCCCGGCGTCGAGCGCGTGACGACCGCGGCCAACGGCGAGGAAGTCCTCCGCCGCTGGGGTGCGGATCGTTCGGACCTGATTCTGATGGACGTACGCATGCCCGGACTGGGCGGCGTCGAGACCGTGCGCCGGCTGCTCTCCGCCGACCCCGGCGCGCGGATCATCATGTTGACCGTCGCCGAGGACCTCGACGGCGTCGCCCTCGCGGTCGCCGCCGGCGCCCGCGGCTATCTGCACAAGGACGCCTCGCGCGCCGAGCTGCGCGCGACCGTCACCCAGGCGCTCGCCGACCCCACCTGGCGGCTCGCGCCGCGCAGGCTCCGCTCGGCGGAGATGGGCGCCGCGCCGACGCTCACCGCGCGTGAGATCCAGGTCCTCGAAGGTATGAGCCACGGCCGGTCCAACGCGGAGATCGGCCGGGAGCTCTTCCTCTCCGAGGACACCGTGAAGACGCACGCCAGGCGGCTGTTCAAGAAGCTCGGCGCCTCGGACCGGGCGCATGCGGTGGCGCTCGGATTCCGCTGGGGTCTGGTCCGCTGAACACGGTGAGAATGAAGCGGCACGGGGGTGACGGATGCCCGAGGGCATCCGTTTCCCGCGCGATGCCGCATCCTTGAGGTGTGGAGTTCCTCGGGGACAAGTCGGTCGAGCGGGAGGGGAGGGCGCAGGAGATGAGTTCCGGCGCGCCTGCTCATAACGCTTCGGTGCACAACACGGGGCGCGGTGTCACGGGCGACCGGCGGCCAGGGCACCATGGACCGATGCGCGACGACGAGGCGGTGACCGCCCAGGGTGCCATCGGTGCACTCGTTCACCGTGCCGTCGACGGCGACGAGCAGGCGACGCACGACCTGCTGGCGCACGTCCATCCGCTCGCGCTGCGTTTCTGCCGCTCGCGGCTGAACCGGCTGCCGGGCGACGCGCGTCACTTCGTCGAGGACCTCGCTCAGGAAGTCTGTGTAGCGGTGCTGATGGCGCTGCCGCGCTACAAGGACATGGGACGGCCCTTCGAGGCCTTCGTGTTCGCGATCGCCTCCCACAAGGTCGCCGATCTCCAGCGGGCGGCCATGCGCCATCCCGGATCGACGGCCGTGCCGTCGGACGAGATGCCCGAGCGGCCGGACGACTCGCTCGGCCCGGAGGAGCGCGCGCTGCTCAGCGACGACGCGGAGTGGGCCAAGAAGCTGCTCGCCAATCTGCCGGAGAACCAGCGGGAGCTGCTGGTGCTCAGGGTCGCCGTCGGGCTCACCGCGGAGGAGACCGGGCAGATGCTCGGCATGTCGCCGGGAGCCGTGCGCGTCGCACAGCACCGCGCTCTCAGCAGGCTGCGGGCGCTGGCCGGGCAGTGAACCGGGTCGCGGTCGCATGCGTATGACCATCGTGCGAACGTACAAAGCTGCTCGTCGATCTTGATCGTGGAATGAGACGGCTGCTTGGGCCGTTAGCATGGACATCCGCACGGATCAAGGCCATTTGGGGAAGGTGTCATGACCAACGTCGACGGAGTGCCCGAGAAATTCGCGACACTCGGGCTGACCTACGACGATGTGCTGCTGCTGCCGGGTGCGTCGGAAGTGCTTCCGAACGCGGTCGACACCTCGTCCCGTGTTTCCAGGAACGTACGGGTGAACATCCCGCTGCTCTCGGCGGCGATGGACAAGGTCACCGAGTCCCGCATGGCGATCGCGATGGCGCGCCAGGGCGGCGTGGGCGTGCTGCATCGCAATCTGTCCATCGAGGATCAGGTCAATCAGGTCGACCTGGTCAAGCGTTCCGAGTCCGGCATGGTCACGGATCCGATCACGGTGCACCCCGACGCCACGCTTGCCGATGCCGACGCCCTGTGCGCCAAGTTCCGCATCAGCGGTGTGCCGGTGACCGACGCCACGGGCAAGCTGCTCGGTATCGTCACCAACCGTGACATGGCCTTCGAGTCGGTCCGCACGCGCCAGGTGCGCGAAGTCATGACCCCGATGCCGCTGGTCACGGGCAAGGTCGGCATCTCCGGTGTGGACGCCATGGAGCTGCTCCGCCGCCACAAGATCGAGAAGCTTCCGCTGGTCGACGACGCGGGCATCCTCAAGGGCCTCATCACGGTCAAGGACTTCGTCAAGGCCGAGCAGTACCCGAACGCGGCGAAGGACGGCGAGGGCCGTCTGCTCGTCGGTGCCGCCGTCGGCGCGAGCCCGGAGGCGCTGGAGCGTGCCCAGGCTCTGGCCGGTGCGGGCGTCGACTTCCTGATCGTCGACACCTCGCACGGGCACAACAGCAACGCCCTCAACTGGATGGCGAAGATCAAGTCGAGCGTAAGCGTCGATGTCATCGGCGGCAATGTGGCGACGCGGGACGGCGCCCAGGCCCTGATCGACGCGGGTGTGGACGGCGTCAAGGTCGGCGTCGGACCCGGTTCCATCTGCACCACCCGTGTGGTCGCCGGCATCGGAGTCCCGCAGGTCACCGCGATCTACGAGGCAGCGCTGGCATGCCGCGAGGCGGGTGTCCCGGTGATCGGCGACGGGGGCCTGCAGTACTCCGGAGACATCGGCAAGGCGCTGGCCGCCGGTGCCGACACGGTCATGCTCGGCAGCCTCCTCGCGGGTTGCGAGGAGTCCCCGGGCGAGCTGCTCTTCATCAACGGCAAGCAGTTCAAGTCGTACCGCGGCATGGGCTCGCTCGGCGCGATGCAGTCCCGCGGCCAGGGCCGTTCGTACTCCAAGGACCGCTACTTCCAGGCCGAGGTGGCCTCCGACGACAAGCTCGTCCCCGAGGGCATCGAGGGCCAGGTGCCCTACCGCGGTCCGCTCTCGGCCGTGCTGCACCAGCTCGTCGGCGGCCTGCGCCAGACCATGGGCTATGTCGGGGCGGCCTCCGTCGACGAGATGGAGAGCAAGGGCCGGTTCGTGCGCATCACCTCGGCGGGCCTCAAGGAGAGCCACCCGCACGACATCCAGATGACGGTCGAGGCGCCGAACTACAGCAGAAAGTAGGCGCAGGCTCGGCGAGGGGCGGCCCCAGGGGTTCTGGGGCCGCCCCTCCCATGTGTGTCGGGGATACTGGGACCGCAGACGTAGAGGGAAAGGCCACACATCGTGACTGAGATCGAGATCGGGCGCGGCAAGCGCGGCCGCCGGGCGTACGCGTTCGATGACATCGCCGTCGTACCGAGCCGGCGCACGCGGGACCCGAAGGAGGTCTCGATCGCCTGGCAGATCGACGCCTACCGTTTCGAGCTGCCGTTCCTCGCCGCGCCGATGGACTCGGTGGTCTCCCCGCAGACCGCCATCCGCATCGGCGAGATGGGCGGCCTCGGCGTACTGAACCTCGAGGGTCTGTGGACCCGGTACGAGGACCCGCAGCCGCTGCTGGACGAGATCGCCGAGATGGACGAGGCGAACGCCACGCGCCGGCTGCAGGAGATCTACTCCGCTCCCATCAAGGAGGAGCTGATCGGGCAGCGCATCAAGGAGGTGCGCGACTCCGGTGTCATCACCGCCGCCGCGCTCTCCCCGCAGCGCACCGCCCAGTTCTCCAAGGCGGTCGTCGACGCCGGCGTCGACATCTTCGTCATCCGCGGCACGACCGTCTCCGCCGAGCACGTGTCGGGCGCCGCCGAGCCGCTGAACCTCAAGCAGTTCATCTACGAGCTCGACGTGCCGGTCATCGTGGGCGGCTGCGCGACCTACACGGCCGCCCTGCACCTGATGCGCACCGGCGCGGCCGGTGTCCTGGTGGGCTTCGGCGGCGGCGCCGCGCACACCACGCGCAACGTGCTGGGCATCCAGGTCCCGATGGCGACCGCCGTCGCCGATGTGGCCGCGGCCCGTCGCGACTACATGGACGAGTCCGGCGGCCGTTACGTCCACGTCATCGCCGACGGCGGTGTGGGCTGGTCCGGCGACCTGCCGAAGGCGATCGCGTGCGGCGCGGACGCCGTGATGATGGGCTCCCCGCTGGCGCGTGCGACCGACGCGCCGGGCAAGGGCCGCCACTGGGGCATGGAGGCGGTCCACGAGGACGTGCCGCGCGGCAAGCTCGTCGACCTGGGCATCGTGGGCACCACCGAGGAGGTCCTCGCCGGGCCGTCGCACAGCCCCGACGGTTCGATGAACTTCTTCGGCGCGCTGCGCCGGGCGATGGCGACGACGGGCTACAGCGAGCTCAAGGAGTTCCAGCGCGTCGAGGTGACGGTGGCGGATTCGCAACACAGCCGCTGACGACGTCGTGCGCGGCTGGACCGCGCGAACGGGAAAGGCCCGGCACCCTATGCGCCGGGCCTTTCCCTGTCTGCTGCGGGCGTCAGGAGTTGGCCTTCCTGGCGCCGGCGAACGCGGTGACCGCGGCGATGACGAGGAAGACGTACGTCATGCCGTCCGCCGCTTCCTTCCACACGTCCGTCAGGTCGCCGAAGTGCTGGAAGAAGATCTCGCCGAACGAGCTGCCGATGTCACTGAGGATCATCGCGATACCGACCAGCTGGCCGAGGTACACGGCGCCGATGCCGAGGACGGCGCTGACGACGGGCAGGACCGGGTTCGGGCCGCCGACCTTTGCTGCGGCGAAGCCGATGAGGAAACCGACACCGATGGCCGCGTAGCCGATCTCCCGCTCGATGGAACCGGCGATGGCGCCGTACACGCCGGCGCTGACCAGGGCCGCGACGACGGCGGCGACGATGCCGAGGCCGACGTTGTTGCGCACCGGCGCGGGCGGCGGGGCGGGCGCGTACTGCTCGCCACCGGCGAACGGGTTGCCGGACGGAGGCGTGACGGGCTGGCTCATGGTGAATGTCCCCCTGGGAATCGAGCGCCTCGCACGAGCGTGCGGGCGGCGGTCCCGGAGACTAGCAGTCAGGTCCGGCAGAGCGACATTCGGTTGTGCGACCGTTGCGCGGGCGGCAGCGGGCGCCTGAGAGGGGATCAGAGGCGGTGTGCCGCGCCGGCCGGGGTCGCCCCCCTTGTGTCGAGCAGGAGTTGGGCCTTGACCGCCAGGCCCTGGAGGTCGTACGTGCGGTGGTGCTGCACCAGCACCGTCAGGTCCGCGGCGGCGGCGGCCTCGTAGAGCGATTCGGCCCGCGGGACCGGGACTTGGTCCACGCGCCAGTCGGGGATGTAGGGATCGTGGTAGCTGACGGACGCGCCCAGGTCCGTCAGGCGGCGGGCGAGCTCGGTCGCCGGTGAGCCCTGCAGGTCGGCAAGGTCCGGCTTGTAGGTGACGCCCAGGAGCAGCACGCGGGCGCCTCGAGCCGATTTGCCGTGCTCGTTGAGGAGGGTGGCGCAGCGCCGGACCACGTACTGGGGCATGCGGGCGTTGATCTCCTGGGCGAGGCCGACCATGCGCAGGGGGCGGCCGGGGGCGTCTCCGGGGTCCAGAGGAGCGCCGTGGCCGCCGACGCCCGGGCCGGGACGGAAGGCCTGGAAGCCGAAGGGCTTCGTCTCCGCGCAGCGGATGACGTCCCACAGGTCGACGCCCAGGTCGTGGCAGAGCACCGACATCTCGTTGACCAGGGCGATGTTGACGTGCCGGAAGTTCGTCTCCAGGACCTTGACGGTCTCGGCCTCGCGCAGGCCGCGCGCGCGGACGACCTTGTCGGTGAGGCGGGCGTAGAACGCGGCGGCGGATTCCGTGCAGGCGGGGGTGAGGCCGCCGATGACCTTGGGTGTGTTGGCGTACCCGTGCGTGCGGCGGCCCGGATCGGTGCGGCTGGGGGAGTAGGCGAGGTGGAAGTCCCGGCCGGCGCGCAGACCGGAGCCCTCCTCGAGCAGCGGGCGCAGGAAGTCCTCGGTGGTGCCGGGCTCGACGGCCGACTCCAGCAGGACGGTGGTGTGGGGACGCAGGCGGGACGCGAGGGCGCGCGCGGCGCCGGCGAGGGGGGTCAGGTCCGGCGTGCCGTCCGTGCCGAGGGGGGTGGGGGCACAGATGACCGCCGTGCGTACCCGGCCGAGCTCGACCGGATCGGTGACGGTACGGAAGCCGCCGGAGAGCATGCGCCGGATGTCGGCGGGTGTCACTCCCGCGGCGGGCTCTGCGAGCTGGCGTGGGTCGGGGTCGTAGCCGATGGTTTCGATGCCGGAGGCCACGGCGGCCTGGGCGAGCGGCAGACCGAGGTGTCCGAGTCCGATGACGGCGAGATCTGCGGGCATGGCGGTGGCCGTCCTTCCCATAGCCGAAGGGGACAGTGGACGCAAGCCCTGTGGGCGGAACGGGCAGGCGCAATGTCAGACTAGGCGTAAATATGAACGTTATGTCGCATTGTGGGCTTGTGGTCGACCGAGTGTTATCCACAGGCAGTGGCTGAAGTCGGCGAGTGCGGACAGAATCAAAGGTGTGAGTTCGATGTTGTGACCGACCGCAGGGGGCCCACGGGGCGACGGGAGGCAACGGTGAGGACAGCGACACTGGGACCCGGAGAGCGCGCGGAGGCGCTCGCCGGGATGGCCGAGCGTGAATTGGACGTGCTCGTGGTGGGCGCCGGCGTCGTCGGAGCGGGCACCGCGCTCGACGCGGCGACCCGCGGCCTGTCGACCGGCCTGGTCGAGGCGCGCGACTGGGCGTCCGGCACGTCGAGCAGGTCCAGCAAGCTCATCCACGGCGGACTGCGGTATCTGGAGATGCTCGACTTCGGCCTGGTCAGAGAGGCTCTCAAGGAGCGCGGACTGCTGCTGGAGCGGCTGGCACCGCATCTGGTCAAACCGGTGCCGTTCCTCTACCCGCTGCAGCACAAGGGCTGGGAGCGGTTGTACGCGGGCTCGGGCGTCGCGTTGTACGACGCGATGTCGGTGTCCTCCGGCCACGGGCGGGGGCTGCCCATGCACCGGCATCTCTCGCGGCGGCGGGCCTTGCAGGTGGCGCCCGCGCTGAAGAAGGACGCCCTCGTCGGCGCCCTGCAGTACTACGACGCACAAATGGACGACGCCCGCTATGTGACGACCCTGGTGCGCACGGCCGCGAGCTACGGCGCCCAAGTAGCCAGCCGCGCCCGGGTGGTCGGCTTCCTCCGGGAGGGCGAGAGGGTCGCCGGCGCCCGGGTGCTCGACGTCGAAGGCGGCGGTGAGTACGAGATCCGGGCCCGCCAGGTCGTCAACGCCACAGGGGTGTGGACGGACGACACCCAGGCGCTCGTCGGGGAGCGCGGACAGTTCCACGTGCGGGCGTCCAAGGGCATCCACCTCGTGGTGCCCAAGGACCGCATCCACTCCACGACCGGGCTGATCCTGCGGACTGAGAAGTCCGTGCTGTTCGTCATTCCCTGGGGGCGGCACTGGATCGTCGGCACGACGGACACCGGCTGGGACCTCGACAAGGCGCACCCCGCCGCCTCCAGCGCCGACATCGACTACCTGCTGGAGCACGTCAATTCGGTGCTCGCCGTGCCGCTCACCCGGGACGACGTCCAGGGGGTGTACGCGGGGCTGAGGCCGCTGCTCGCGGGCGAGTCGGACGCGACGAGCAAGCTGTCCCGGGAACACACGGTGGCGCACGTCGTGCCGGGGCTCGTGGTCGTGGCCGGCGGGAAGTACACGACGTACCGCGTGATGGCGAAGGACGCCGTGGACGCAGCGGTGCACGGCCTCGACCAGCGGGTGGCCGCATGCGTCACGGAGGACACTCCGCTGCTCGGCGCGGAGGGCTACCGCGCCCTGTGGAACGCCAGAGCAAGGATCGCGGCGCGCACGGGCCTTCATGTGGTGCGCGTCGAGCACCTGCTGAACCGCTACGGCGCGATGACCGAGGAACTGCTCGACCTCATCGCGGGCGACCCGACGCTCGGCGAGCCGATCGGCGGCGCGGACGACTATCTGCGGGCCGAAATCGTCTACGCCGCGTCGCACGAGGGCGCCCGCCACCTCGACGACGTGCTGACGCGGCGCACCCGCATCTCGATCGAGACGTTCGACCGGGGGGCGCGCAGCGCCCGTGAGTGCGCCGAGTTGATGGCTCCGGTGCTCGGCTGGGAGAAGGCCCAGATCGAGAAGGAGGTCGAGCACTACGAGAAGCGGGTGGAGGCGGAGCGTGAGTCGCAGCGGCAGCCCGACGACTTGACGGCGGACGCGGCGAGGCTGGGAGCGCCTGAGATCGTGCCGCTCTGATCGGTCCCGTCGTTCCGTCTTCGGGGGATCCGGTCCAGGTTCCGGTCTTGGGACACGGGACGTGGCCCGGCTGCGTCGAACCCTGATGCGGCGCAAGCCGGGCTGAAGCGTGGGCTGTTGACGGGAGGGGACACGCCCCCGACCAGCGCAGGGGAGGGCCTCACGGCGAGTAGTGGCATGGTGGGTGCCGCATCGGTGTGAGCCCCGATGCTCCACAGGGTGGACCCGGGCGACATACCGGTCCCGGAGTGAGGGACAATGGGCGCTCTGCCAGGGCGGGTTACCGCATCGCGCGGAAAGCGGCAGGCGCGGGCGAAGATCAGGGATCGCAGAGGGGACGCATGTCGGAGGCTGAGCAGTCGCGGGAGCCCCAGCGGGGGGCCGGCTTCGCCGGCGAGAGTGCGGGCTCTGCCGCGGGCGCGGCGGACTCGAAGTCCGCCGATGCCGACGCGGCCCCCGAGGCCGTGGGCGAGGACGCTCACGCCGGCGACGACAAGGACACCGGGACCGTGGCCGACGTGGACGCCGGAGCCGGTGGCACCACGCGCGGCCCCACGAAGGCGCAGGGCAGCGGCACGACGCAGGACGCGGCCGACTCGAAGAGGGCCGAGAACGACGCCGGTGCCGGAAGCAAGCCCGAGGGTGGGTCCGTGACGGGCGCTCAGGGCGACGGGCCTGGTCAGGAGTCCGCCGACGCAGACGCCGACGGGCCTGGTCAGGAGTCCGCCGACGCCGACGGGAGCGCGGATTCCACCGAGGACGCGAAGGCCGAAAGCCAGGCAGCGGCAGGCGCGAAGAGCAGTGACACCGGTGCCCCGGGCGAGGCAGGGGCGGCCGCCTCTGCCGAGAAGCCTGCTGCCGGCGCGGTGGGCGCCGAGGGCGCTGCAGGTGCTGCAGGCATGGGCGTCAAGGCCGCGACGGGTGACGCCGGGCAGGGCGGGAAGCCCGGAGCAACCGGAGCGGACTCCGGCACGGCGGGCCGGGCGGCCGCTGCGAAGCCCGGTGAGGGTACGAAGACGCGGAGCGCCGCGGGGTCCGGGGCCTCGGGGACGACGACGGGCCTCAAGGGCAGCGGCGCCGGACCCGCGGAAGGGCGGCTGCTCGCCGGGCGTTACCGGCTGGGCGGCGTCCTCGGACGTGGCGGCATGGGCACGGTGTGGCGAGCCGTCGACGAGACGCTCGGCCGCACGGTCGCCGTCAAGGAGCTGCGCTTCCCCAACAGCATCGACGAGGACGAGAAGCGCCGGCTCATCACGCGCACCCTCCGCGAGGCCAAGGCCATCGCCCGCATCCGCAACAACAGCGCCGTGACCGTCTACGACGTCGTCGACGAGGACGACCGCCCGTGGATCGTCATGGAGCTCGTCGAGGGCAAGTCCCTTGCCGAGGCCGTACGCGAGGACGGCACACTCACGCCCCGCCGGGCCGCCGAGGTCGGCCTGGCGATCCTGGACGTGCTGCGCTCCGCGCACCGCCAGGGCATCCTGCACCGTGACGTGAAGCCGTCCAACGTGCTCATCGGCCGTGACGGCCGCGTCGTGCTCACCGACTTCGGCATCGCGCAGGTCGAGGGCGACCCCTCGATCACGTCGACCGGCATGCTCGTCGGCGCACCGTCGTACATCTCTCCCGAGCGCGCCCGCGGCAACAAGCCGGGCCCGGCCGCCGACCTCTGGTCCCTCGGCGGCCTGCTCTACGCGAGCGTCGAGGGCTGCCCGCCGTACGACAAGGGGTCGGCGATCGCGACGCTGACCGCCGTGATGACCGAGCCGCTCGACCCGCCCAAGAACGCGGGCCCGCTGGAGGAGGTCATCTACGGCCTGCTCGCCAAGGACCCGGCCCAGCGGCTCGACGACGCCGGTGCGCGCGCCCTGCTCACCCAGGTGGTGAACGCGCCGGAGCCGGCCGCGGAGCCCGAGCCGTCGCCGGAGGCGACCCGCATCATCGGGCTTCCTTCCGTGCCGCCGGTGCCGCCTGCGGCACCGGCGGCACCGGCGGCACGGAAGGACCCGGCCGCTGACCGGGTGCGTGGCGCGCTGCGTTCCGTGCGCAACGCGGCCGCCGCGGCAAAGGCGGAGCCGAAGCCGGCGCCCGCTGCTGACAGCTCCGTCCGGCGGACCGCGCCGGTGCGGGCGCCGCTCACCGATGTGGTGCCCCGCCGCACGCTGATCATCATCGCCGTCGTCGCCGCGCTGGCCGTGCTGTCCACCGTCCTCGTCCTCGCCCTCGGTGACGGCGACGACGCCGGCAACCAGAGCAAGGGCGACAAGGCCGCTTCCGCAGGCGCCACCGCCGGCGGCGGAGAGGACAAGGCCACCGGCGGTGCCGGCAGCGACGCGGGCCCGGACAGCGGTGACGACCCCGGCAAGGACCAGGGCAAGGACGACGGCAAGGACGACCAGGGCGGCGGCAGCACGGGCACGCCGGGTGATCAGCCGTCCGGGAAGCCCAAGGGCGATGACGCCGGCGGGGCCGCCCTTCCGGCCGGCTACGTGATGGTCTCCAACGACCGTTGGCACTTCACCATGGCGATGCCCGAGGACTTCAAGCTCACGGGCGTGGCGGGCCAGAACTCGGGCGGGAAGTTCAGCGTCGACGGTGGGGTCCCGCGCGTGCAGGTCGACTTCAACAGCAGTCCCAAGGACGACGCGGCGGCGGCCTGGTCGGCGGCCGTCGCCGGTGTGAGCGCCACGAGCAACGGCTACAAGCACCTCGGCATCGGAAAGGTCGAGTACAAGGGCTATCCGACCGTCGCCGACTGGCAGTTCGAGCGCAACGAGAGCGGCCAGCGGGTACGTGTCCTCAACAGGGGCTTCAAGGTCGACGCCAGGCGCGGCTACTCGATCATGGTCACGTGCAAGGCGAGCGAGTGGAACGGCGCGGAGTGCGAGACGCTGCGCAAGACGGCGTTCGCCACGTTCAGCCCCAAGGATTGACCGAGGACACGTATCGTGAGAACTCGCGGACGGTACGCAGCCGCAAGGGGCCGTTGAGCGACCGGATTTGACGGCTTCCTGCTCAGTTCGGGGACCGGCCGGGGGACAGCGCGCTTGTGGGGAGGCGTCGTGGACGACTATGCGGGACGGGTGCTCGCCGACCGCTACCGCCTGCCCTTGCCGCCGTCCGACGCGTTCGAACTGGCCGAGACCCGCGCCTTTGACACCTACAGCGGGCACGAAGTGCTGGTGCGCCAGGTGCCGTTGCCGGAGGTCGTGGAAGCCGAGGTGCTCGACGCCGACGACCTCGCCGGCGCCGCGGTGTCCTATCGGACCTCGGGAAGCAGAGGCGGCACGACACGACGGCCCACGGACCCGACGGTGCGCAGAGCCGTTGAGGCGGCTCAGGCGGCCGCGCAGATCCCCGACCATCCGCGGTTGGACCAGGTCTTCGACGTTTTCGCGGAGGACGGTTCGCTCTGGATAGTGAGTGAACGGGTCGCCGCCCGGCCGCTCGCGGCGCTTCTCGCGGAGAAGCCGCTCAGCCCCTACCGGGCGGCCGAGATCGCCTCCGATGTCCTCACCGCCCTGCGCGTCCTGCACGCGCACGGCTGGACGCACCGCAACATCACCGTGCGGACGGTGCTCGTCTGCGAGGACGGGCGTGTGGTGCTCACCGGCCTGGCGTCGGGCGCGGCGGAGGAGGCGCTGTGTGGGTACGCGCCCGTGCCCGGGCTTGAGGCGGAGTTGGAACAGCCCGAGCCCGGCCTCGGCCTGGATGGGGAGCCGGACGACGGGACCACCCGGCCGGAACTGCCCCGGCAGGCAGGCGGCGCGCCTGATGTGCGCGCCGCACGCGCCGGGGCGATCGCGGCGTACCGCGCGGGCGCGCGGGCAGGAGCACGGGTCAACGAGGACCGGTCGCACGAGGACGGCACCGAGCACGACGACCGTCCGGTGCAGAGCGGCCTCGACCCGGACTGGTGGGCCCACCGGCCGGAGGAGAGGCGAGGCGGGCTGCTCGGGCTCGGCGGGGGCCGCGAGGAGGACGACGACCCGAACTTCGACCCACTGGGCCCCGGCGCCCTCACCGACGACACCGGGGACTTCGGCCGCGGTGGCCGTGACGGTGACGCCGGGTTCGGCGGGGACGCGTACGGCGGTGGCCGTGACGGTGACGCCGGGTTCGGCGGGGACGCGTACGCAGGCGGCCGGTATGCCGACGACCAGGACGGCGGGACCCGGTTCGGCGGGGATGCGTACGCCGGCGGCCGGTTCGACGGCGAGCGGGACGTTGACGCCGGGTACCGCGGGAGCGCGCGACGCGGCGAGGGGTACGGGGTGCGCCGGTACCGCGAAGGCCCCGTCGAGGGCGACGAGTACGGCGATGACAACGATCGTGAGGGCTCACAGCGCGGGGACGAGAACGGGACGGACGAGGCGGACGGGCCCAACCGGGTGCGGCTCGCCGGGGCCTGGCAGGACGCACCCTTCGG
This sequence comes from Streptomyces sp. NPDC027962, assembly GCF_055566095.1. Taxonomy (NCBI): domain Bacteria; kingdom Bacillati; phylum Actinomycetota; class Actinomycetes; order Kitasatosporales; family Streptomycetaceae; genus Streptomyces; species Streptomyces sp. NPDC027962. The sequence continues at coordinate 103,788 of NZ_JBVHTA010000015.1, read as the reverse complement.
CGGCCGTGAAGGCCCCGGTTCGCTGCCCGTCGGCGGTGGCGGCGGCGGACCTCGCGGCATCGCCGGGCGCCCGCCGCTCCCCGGTGCCCGCCGCCACGATCCGTATCGCGACGACCCCTACGGCGTGCGCCAGGCGGAGACCGGCCGCGGCCGTGCAGTCCCGCCCGCGCTGCCCGTCGCCCGTGCGGACAGCGGCCAGGGCAGCCGGGGCAGCCAGGCCGGTCACGGCACCGGCATCGGCGGCGGGCCCCCCGGCGGCCCGCGCCCCGCGCTGCCCCCGGCCCGCACGGGCGGTACCGCGGGCAGCAGTTGGGACCGCGGCGGGGACGCCCTGCGCGCCGACGCCCAGCGCCTCCCCGCACAGGCGGCCGGCAGCGCATCGGCCGGCCGTTGGGAAGAGGTCGTCGCGGGCGGCAGCGCCCCCGCCTACCGGGGACCGGCCACGCCGCTGGCCGCCGAGCGCGCACGCCAGGCGCGGATCACCGTCGTCGGGGCCGTGACGGAACGGTGGGCGCCCGAGCAGGCGGGCCCGGTCCACGAGAATTGGCAGCTCGCCGCGCCCGTCGGCCCGGCGACGGACCTGTGGGCTCTGGGCGCGCTGCTCTACCGCGCCGTACAGGGGCACGCTCCCTATCCGGAGGAGAGCGCCGCCGAGCTCGTCCAGCTCGTGTGCGCGGAGCCGCCCGCGTTCGCCGAGGAGTGCGGCCCCCTGCGCCCCGTCGTCGAGTCGCTGCTGCGTCAGGATCCCACCGAGCGCCCGGACTTCGAGGAGCTGCGCGGCTGGCTGCGTTCTCTTGTGCGTTCGGCGCCCGAGCCCGAGGCCGGTATGGATGTTGTGCCGCTGCCGCCCGGCTCGGTGGACGGTTCACGGCTCCCGATCGTGCGCCGCAGGGGTGAGCTCGTGCGCAGGCGCCGCGGGGGCGGGTCGGACGCGGCTCACGGACGTCACCGCCACAAGAAGGCCAAGGGCCGGGACCGGCAGAGGGCCGTGGTCGACCTGCCCGGGGAGGCGGACCGGCGGACCGGGCGGCAGGCACCCCGGCAGTCGTTCGACCACTCGTACGAGGAGTCGTACGAGCCGTCCTACAGGCGGTCGTACGGCGACCAGGGCAGGCGCAAGCCGCGCGCGCTCGGCCGCACCCTCCTGGTGCTGATCCTGCTCGCGCTGGTGGCCGCCATCGCCTACGCGGTGCTGTTCATGCCGAAGGCCGACGATCAACAGGGGCCGCGTGAAGGCCAGAACGCGGGCGCGCAGCAGTCGGAGTCGGGGGCGGAGTCGGAGTCGGAGTCGGCACCGAGTCCGGGCCGTACGGGCGGCGGTCAGCCTCCGGGACCCGCGCCCAGCGGCACCCCGGGATCCCAGCAGCCCCAGACCTCCGCCCCGGCGGGCGATCTGCCGGAGGGTTATGTCCTCCGCAAGGATCCGGAGGGCTTCGAGGTCGTCGTCGACAAGGCCTGGCAGCGCCGCCCGATCAATGACGCAGGTCAAGTCCGCTACACAGGTGACGATTTCACTCTCATCATCGTGCCGGGGCGGGACACGGTGCAGGCGAACGGCGACGATCCGCTCGCCTATCAGCGCGACAAGGAGCCGGAGCTCCAGCCCTTCCGTGACTCGTCATGGGCCACCGCGAGCGGGCTGCGCCGGATCGACGTCGGCCGCCAGTCCATGGCCGAGGGGCAGTTCACCTGGCAGGACAGCAACGGCCGTGATGTGTATGTGCGTAACCTCGCGCTCGCCGTCGACGGCGCGTACCACGTCGTCCAGGTGATCGGCCCGGAAGCACAGCGTGACAATGTGACCGAGATCTTCGAGCAGGCCACGGCCAGTTACCGGGCCACCCGCTGAGTGCGCGGTCGCGCACGGAACGCGCATCACAGTGCGGTCACTTGAGGCGTCCGAGGTTCCGTGTCCGTACATCCCCTCCGTAACCTGGCATTCCAAGAAACGGGACGGGGTACGTGGAACACACTCACAGCACAGGCGCCGGTCTGCTGCTCGCCGGGCGCTACCGGCTGGGCGAGACCATCGGACGCGGAGGCATGGGCAAGGTATGGCGCGCCCATGACGAGGTGTTGCACAGAGTAGTCGCCATCAAGGAGTTGACGGCGGGTCTGTACGTTTCAGAGGCGGACCGGATCGTCCTGCACGCCCGTACCCAGAAGGAGGCGCGGGCGGCCGCGCGGATCAGCCATCCTGGTGTCGTCACCGTCCACGATGTGCTCGAGCACGACGCACGCCCCTGGATCGTCATGCAGTACGTCGACGGGCCGTCACTCGCGGACGCCGCCAAGGAGCCTGGCGGGATCGACGAGACGGAAGCTGCCCGGATCGGGCTGCACATCCTCCGCGCGCTGAGCGCCGCGCACGCCGCCGGCGTGCTGCACCGCGACATCAAGCCCGCCAACGTGCTGCTCGGCAAGGACGGCCGCGCGCTGATCACGGACTTCGGGATCGCGGCCATCGAGGGGGACGCGACGATCACCCGGACCGGGGAGATCGTCGGTTCGATCGACTACCTCGCGCCGGAGCGCGTGCGCGGCCACGACCCCGGGCCCGCGTCCGATCTGTGGTCGCTGGGCGCGACGCTGTACGCCGCGGTGGAGGGGGAGTCGCCGTTCCGGCGCTCGTCGCCGCTGTCGACCATGCAGGCAGTGGTCGACGAGGAACCGCCCGCGCCGAAGCGGGCCGGCCGGCTCGGACCCGTGATCATGGCTCTGCTGCGCAAGGATCCCGCCGCCCGGCCCTCGGCGGTCGAGGCGGAGCGGATGCTGACGGACGCCATGGAGGGGCGCGCACCGGCCGCCACGGAACGGATCCGCGTGCCGGCGCAGCGGATGCCGCGGCCGGTCGCCGGGCCGGGGTCCGGTACGGCACCGGCGCCGGCCGCACCCCGCCGTGCCGGCCGTCTGCGCAGGGCATTGGCCGTCGTGCTGCTCGCGGCTGTGGTCGGCGGCGGTGCGGGCCTGGCCATGCAGTACGCGAACGGTGGCGACCGCGCGGGGACGGAGACCGGTGGGGCGCAGTCGGGCGGCACACAGGCCGGCGAGCCGGGGGGCGCCTCGGGTCTCCCGAAGGGCTGGGAGCGCGTCGTCGACCCGGAGGGCTTCAGTCTCTGGGTCCCGGAGGGCTGGCGGCGCCAGATGGACGGCAATCAGATCGACTACACGCCGGACAACGGCCGTCATCGCATCCGTATCAGCATCGATCCGGCGCCCGACCACGAAAACCCTTACATGCACATGCTCGACATGCAGAAGAGCCTCGAGACGCGGCTGCCCGAGTACCGCCGCGTGCAACTGCATCCCAACACCTTCCGGGGCCAGACGAACTCCGCGCTCTGGGAGTTCACCTGGACGGAGAGCAAGGAGCACCCCGGGCCCCGGCGGGCGATCGACCAGATGTACTACGAGGACGACGGCACGGAGTACGCCCTCTACATGTCGGGCCCCGCGGCGGACTGGACCAAGACCCGCGAGCAGTTCGACATCATGCTGCGCGGATGGCGGCCCGTGCAGCAGTGACCCGTGCCTCCGGGGATCCGCCCAGGATTCAGCCATCGCGCGACCACGAATCCGTTCATCCGGCCCTGAAAGCCGGTGGGACCCAGGCATAGCCCCTGATCAGGGCTTATGTGCCAGCAATCACTGGCACGGTCGTGTGCGGATGGTGAAAAGCTGTTACCGACGGGTATCCAAACGGCCGATCGGGGCCTACTCTCCACCCCATGACGGACTCGCAGGCCACCACGGCCGCCCTCGGCACCAACCCGACCGCCGCCGCCCCGGCGGGCGCGCGCACCGCCGCCGACGTGGTGACCCCTGAAGTGGTCGCCCAGCTGACCAAGGGTGTCGTCGGCTCCGGCCGTACGGCCAACCACACGCCGTTCACCGGTGAGCAGCTGGCCGAGCTCCCCGAGTCCACCCCGCAGGACGTCGCCACCGCCTTCGAACGCGCCCGCGCAGCCCAGGCGGTGTGGGCCGCCACACCCGTCCGTGCCCGTGCGGCCGTCCTGCTGCGCTTCCACGACCTGATCCTGGAGCGCCAGGCCGAGGTCCTCGACCTGATACAGCTGGAGACCGGCAAGGCCCGGCTGCACGCGCACGAGGAGGTGCAGGCGGTCGCCGTCGCCGCGCGCCACTACGGGCGCAAGGCGCCCGCGTATCTGAAGCCGAAGCGGCACACCGGTGTGGTGCCCGTGCTCACCAAGACGACCGAGCTGCGCCACCCGCGTGGCGTCGTCGGCCAGATCGCACCCTGGAACTACCCGCTGGAGCTGTCCGTCGGCGACGCGCTGCCCGCCTTCGTCACCGGCAACGCCGTCGTGATGAAGCCCGACACCGAGACCGCGCTCACCGCGCTGTGGGCACGTGACCTGCTCATCGAGGCCGGCCTGCCCGCCGAGGTCTTCCAGGTCGTCATCGGCGACGGCCCCGTCGTGGGCCCCGAGGTCGTCAAGCACGCCGACTACGTCTCCTTCACCGGATCCACCCGCACCGGCCGCGAGGTCGCCAAGGGCGCCGCGGCCCGCCTGGTCGGCGTCTCCCTCGAACTCGGCGGAAAGAACGCCATGCTGGTGCTGCACGACGCGGACGTGGAGAAGGCCGCCGCGGGGGCCGTCCGGGCGTGCTTCTCCTCCGCGGGTCAGCTGTGCATCTCCATCGAGCGGCTGTACGTGCACGAGTCGATCGCCGACGACTTCGTCGCCCGCTTCGCCGCCCGTACCAAGGCGATGCGTCTCGGCAACTCCCTCGCGTACGGGGCGGACATGGGCTCCCTCGTCGGAGAGCGCCAGCTCGAGACCGTCACCCGCCACGTCGAGGAGGCCGTCGCCAAGGGCGCCAAGCTGGTCGCGGGCGGAGTCGCCCGGCCCGACATCGGCCCGCTCTTCTACGAGCCCACCATCCTCGACGGTGTCGAGGCGCCGATGGCGGTGTGCACGGAGGAGACCTTCGGCCCCGTCGTCTCCATCTACCGCTTCACGGACGAGGACGACGTCGTCGCACAGGCCAACGCCACGCCCTACGGCCTCAACTCCAGCGTCTGGACCAAGGACGCGAAGCGCGGCCACGCCGTCGCCGCCGCGCTGCGCACCGGGACGGTCAACATCAACGAGGGTTATGCACCCGCGTACGGCAGCGTCCAGTCGCCGATGGGCGGCATGAAGGACTCCGGACTCAGCCGGCGCCACGGCTCCGAGGGCATACTCAAGTACACGGAGGCGCAGACCGTGGCGCAGCAGCGACTGCTGCCGCTGGCCCCGTCGTTCGGCATGGACGACGAGAGGTACGCGGCCCTCATGAGCGTCAGCCTCAAGGCGATGAAGGCCCTCCGCCTGCGCTGACCCGCCCGCCCGCGACCGCACCCGCACGCCCGAACAGTTCACGAGGAGAGCCATGTCCGAGGTACCCCCTGCCCGAAATCAGGAAGAGGCCGGCGACGACTCGTACGACTACGACGTGATCGTCGTCGGCTCGGGCTTCGGCGGCTCCGTCTCCGCTCTCCGGCTGACCGAGAAGGGCTACCGGGTCGGCGTGCTCGAGGCCGGCCGGCGCTTCACCCGCGAGTCCCTGCCGAAGAATTCCTGGGACCTGCGCAACTACCTCTGGGCACCCGCCCTCGGCCTGTTCGGCATCCAGCGCATCCATCTGCTCGGCAATGTGATGGTGCTGGCCGGAGCGGGCGTCGGCGGCGGGTCGCTCAACTACGCCAACACCCTCTATGTGCCGCCCGCGCCGTTCTTCAACGACCCGCAGTGGAAGGGCATCACGGACTGGCAGGACGAGCTGAAGCCCTACTACGACCAGGCCCGGCGCATGCTCGGGGTGCGGCTCAACCCGACGATGACACCGTCCGACGTGCATCTGAAGGCGACCGCGGAGGCGATGGGCGTCGGCGACAGCTTCCACATGGCGCCGGTCGGAGTGTTCTTCGGCGACGGTGAGGACGCCGGCGGAACGGTGACGGCGAGGCCCGGCGAGGAGGTCGCCGACCCCTACTTCGGCGGAGCCGGCCCTTCCCGCAAGGCGTGCAGCGAGTGCGGGGAGTGCATGACGGGCTGCCGGCACGGTGCGAAGAACACCCTCAACGAGAACTACCTCTACCTGGCCGAGAAGGCTGGCGCGGTCGTCCACCCCATGACGTCCGTCGTCGCCGTCACCGAGGACTCCCGGGGCGGCTTCGAGATCCTTACCCTGCCCAGCGACAACAGGCGGAAGGGCAAGGGCCGCACGTTCACCGCCCGCCGGGTCGTCGTCGCCGCGGGAACGTACGGCACCCAGACGCTGTTGCACCGGATGAAGGACGGCGGCCTGCTGCCGCGCCTCTCGTCGCGGCTCGGCGAGCTGACCCGGACCAACTCCGAAGCCCTCGTCGGCGCCCAGACCGACAACCGGCGGTACCGCAAGCGGCACGGCGCGGAGCGGGTCGACTTCACACGCGGCGTCGCGATCACCTCGTCGATCCACCCGGACGCGAACACCCACATCGAACCGGTCCGCTACGGCAGGGGATCGAACGCGATGGGCGGCATGACCGTCCTCCAGGTGCCCTACCGGGTGAAGGGCCGGGTCGTCGGCTGGCTCGGCAACATGGCACGGCACCCGTGGCGCGCGGTGCGCGCACTGTCGAACCGGCGCTGGTCCGAGCGGACCATCATCGGTCTGGTCATGCAGTCCCTGGACAACTCGCTGACCACTTACCGCAAGCCGAAGGGCATCGGCAAGGGCCTGCTCACCGCCCGCCAGGGCCACGGCGCCCCGAACCCCAACCAGATCCCCGAGGCCACCCGTGCCGCGTCGCTGCTCGCCGAGGAGATCAACGGCTTCGCGGGCAGCAACATCGGCGAGCTGATGGGTACTCCGCTCACCGCGCACTTCCTGGGCGGCTGCCCGATCGGCGCCACGGAGGCGGACGGTGTCATCGACCCGTACCACCGGCTCTACGGCCACCCCGGTATCTCGGTGGTGGACGGCTCGGCGGTCTCCGCGAACCTCGGAGTCAATCCGTCGCTGACCATCACCGCCCAGGCGGAACGTGCCATGTCCTTCTGGCCCAACAACGGCGAGCAGGACCCGCGCCCGGCGCAGGGCACGGCCTACGAACGCCTGACCCCGGTGGCGCCCAAGTCACCGGCGGTCCCGGCGGACGCTTTCGGCGCGCTGAAGCTGCCGTTCCTGGGCATGCCGGCGCTCCCGCCGAAGAAGTGACCCTGCTCCGGACGCACGAAGGCCGCTGCACCCCCCTCCGAGTGCAGCGGCCCTTGTGGTTTCAGGAGCCTGGCCTGAGCGTGAACGTCAGGCGTCAGGCATCAGCCGTTACGCGGTGGCGTCACCACGGCGGCGCTTCATGGCGAAGACCACACCGGCGCCGGCGAGGACGGCGATACCGCCGACCGCGCCGATGACGGGCAGGCTCGAGTCGGAACCGGTCTCGGCGAGGTTGCCGGTGACCGGGAGCTCCTTGACGCCGCCCTGCGGCTTCGGGCCGGGGCCCTTGTCGCCCGGCTTGCCCTCGCCCGGCTTGGCCTCGCCCGGGTTCTCGTTCGGGGATCCCGGCTTCAGGACGGTGAAATCGGCCCAGGCGCCCGCGCTCTCGGCGATGCACTCCTGACCCTCGACGTCACCCAGGTAGCCGCCGGTACCGAAGGAGTAGCTGGCAGCAGCCGGCGCGTCCTTGGCGATGTTGATGCGGAGGTCGATCTTCACGAAGTCCTTGGACTTCATCGTCTCGACGCCCCAGAAATAGTCCCCGGCCCAGTTCTCGTCGCCGATCCGCTCCCACTGGTTGGTGCCGGGAAGGCGGAACTGCAGCTCGACATACTTGCTGAGCCACTTGTCCTCGTCGAGTTCGTCGTTCTCGACCTCGGCGTAGAAGGCGACGTCCTTGAGGTCTGCCTTCGAGTTGTTGGTGATGGTGAGGTTGAAGTCCTCCCAGCCGCTGCCGGCGACGATCTTGCCCGGCAGGCCGGAGAGCTCGAGGCCGAGTGCCTTCTCTTCGAAGTTCTCGTCCAGCTCCTCGCAGTACGGCGGGAACTCCTCGTCGGGGGTCTCGGTGTCGGGGGTCTCGGTGTCGGGGGTCTCCGTGTCCGGGATCTCGGTGTCGGGCGTCTCCGTGTCCGGGGTCTCCTCGTCCGGGGTCTCCTCGTCGGGGGTCTCCTCGTCGGGGGTCTCCGTGTCCGGGATCTCGGTGTCGGGCGTCTCGGTGTCCGGGGTCTCGCTGTCCGGGGTCTCGGTGTCGGGGGTCTCCGTGTCCGGAGTCTCACCCTTCGGGTCTTCGGTGCCCGGCGTGTCGGGGCCCGTCTCGGTCGTGAGCGGGGTGGTGCTGGTCGTCGCGTAGGCAGCCGGCGCCGCCAGGAACGTGGCGGGTGCGATGACGGCCGTCGCAGCAGCGAGGGCCATGGCGCGGCGAAGCTTCATTGAGACCTCAGTGAAGTCTGGGCACCGCGGGAAGCGGCACGAAGGCTGATTCGGACCCCCCCGGGCACCACCTGGGCGCGAACACGTGAGGTCGTTGTTACGCATGCATGACCTGCGACCACGGTGATTGGTTGCACGCGAACTCACAGGATGTTTATGTGACCTGCACCACGCCCCACGCCCATGGCCGGAACAAGGCCTGCGACTTCGACAGGATCAAGGTGACCGGCCAGGGCAACGGTCTCGTCTTCGACGGGCACACCGTCGACGTGCTCGTCGGCGGCTCGGGGTGCTCGTCGTGGTGGCCCGTCTCCGCCGCCCCGTCCGACCCCGCTTCCGTGTCGCGAAGGGCCCCGTGGACATCGCGTCCGCGGGGCCCTTCCGGTCGGCACCGGCGTCAGGGCAGCGCCGGTGCCGGGGCGCGGTGCCGGGGGCTTGCGCCGCGTCGGGGAGGTGTCGACGGCTCCGGGGTACGGGTGGCGCCCGATGGGCATTCGGCCTTCGGCGATGTGGGTGTGCAGAGGGGACCTGCTCGTGCTGCATCTGTGCCGGCCGGGCTGTCTCTCACCGGATGCGGTCGGCTCCGGGCGTCCCCGGAGCCGACCGCCTTTGGGTGACCGGGCTGCTGTCCCCTGCCGACCGGTCACGCGCGCTGGGGCGAGGTCCCACGACGCACCTGCAGTACGTCACACGCTCCAGCGGAGCCACGCGTGGTTTCCTTCAAGGCCCGCCCCTGGCTGGCACGGACAACCGGACCAACGAAGACCGATCGGGTGCGTCACGCGCCGTACGGGTGAGGATGGGCCCGAACGCAGATACGCAGGGGTACGCCGCCCGCGCGGTCCGAGCCCGGCCGTGGTCCGGTCCCGGTCCCGGCCCGGGCCCCGGCTCTGTTCAGATCCGGCCCCGGCACAGCTCCAGCATCGTCATCGCGAGCGCCGTCCCCGGTTTGCCGAGCGCGTTCCTGTAGTGGCCCAGCACCTCCATCTCGCGTGCCAGGTTCACCCGGCGGCCACCGGAGGAGATCCGGGCCTCCTGGATGACGGCGGAAACGGCCATCCGTTCCTGGATCAGGCCGATGATGCGGTCGTCGAGCGCGTCGATGCGCTCGCGAGCGCCGGTGATCACGTTCGCGGCCTCGTCGGTGCGGGCCCCGGTCTTCTCGGTGGTGGTGCGTGCGGTCTCGGTGATGCTCATCTCTTGGGCTCCTCGGTCGGTGGGGCCCCGGATCGGCACGGCCCGGAGAACGACAGAGCGCCCCGGGCCTTTTCGGCCCGGGGCGCCTGGGAAGTCGCTGTTCAGCAGATCAAGCAGCGCGACCATGGCAGCCGGACGGGCCGGTGCCATAGGTAAAGACGAAGGTCAGCTGCTTGTGCATGCGAGCAGTATGGACCGGATGCGGTCGAGGGAGCCAATCCCGGTTCGGATGGTGAGATGAAAAGGGCCTACCGGCGCGCCGGTAGAATCGACACAGCAGACCCCTTTCTCCCCGCCGGAAGGCCGCCCCAGTGCCAGCAGCACCCTCTGCCGCCCCCGACGTCGTACTCGTTGTCGACTTCGGTGCGCAGTACGCCCAGCTCATCGCCCGCCGCGTCCGTGAGGCCCGGGTCTACAGCGAGATCGTCCCGTCCACCATGCCGGTGGCGGAGATGCTGGCCAAGAACCCGAAGGCGATCATCCTCTCCGGCGGCCCCTCGTCGGTGTACGCGGAGGGCGCGCCGCGCCTGGACCGCGCGATCTTCGAGGCCGGCGTCCCGGTCTTCGGCATGTGCTACGGCTTCCAGCTGATGGCGACGACGCTCGGCGGCACGGTCGACAACACCGGCGCCCGGGAGTACGGCCGCACGCCGCTCCATGTCTCCAAGAGCAGCTCGACGCTTTTCGAGGGCACCCCGGCCGAGCAGCCGGTGTGGATGTCGCACGGCGACGCCTGCTCCGCCGCTCCCGAGGGCTTCACGGTCACCGCGTCCACCGATGTCGTGCCGGTCGCCGCCTTCGAGAACGACGAGAAGAAGCTGTACGGCGTGCAGCACCACCCCGAGGTGATGCACTCCACCTACGGCCAGCAGGTCCTCGAGCACTTCCTCTACCGCGGCGCCGGCATCGAGCCGAACTGGACCACGGGCAACGTCATCGACGAGCAGGTCGAGGCCATCCGTGCGCAGGTCGGCACCAAGCGCGCCGTCTGCGGTCTGTCCGGTGGCGTGGACTCCGCGGTCGCCGCGGCCCTCGTGCAGAAGGCCATCGGCTCCCAGCTCACCTGTGTGTACGTTGACCACGGTCTGATGCGCAAGGGCGAGACGGAGCAGGTCGAGAAGGACTTCGTGGCCGCCACGGGCGTCCAGCTCAAGGTCGTCGACGCGCAGGAGCGGTTCCTCGACGCGCTCGCCGGGGTCAGTGACCCCGAGGAGAAGCGGAAGATCATCGGACGCGAGTTCATCCGCGTCTTCGAGCAGGCGCAGGCCGAGATCGTGGCCGAGGCCGAGCACGGCGAGGACGTCGCGTTCCTCGTCCAGGGCACGCTCTACCCGGACGTCGTCGAGTCCGGCGGCGGCACCGGCACCGCCAACATCAAGTCGCACCACAATGTGGGCGGCCTGCCCGAGGACCTCGAGTTCGAGCTCGTCGAGCCGCTGCGCAAGCTGTTCAAGGACGAGGTCCGCATGGTCGGCCAGGAGCTCGGCCTGCCGGACGAGATCGTCCAGCGCCAGCCGTTCCCGGGCCCGGGCCTCGGCATCCGCATCGTCGGCGAGGTCACGCGCGAGCGCCTCGACCTGCTGCGCGAGGCGGACGCGATCGCCCGCGAGGAGCTCACGGCGGCCGGTCTCGACCGCGACATCTGGCAGTGCCCGGTGGTGCTGCTCGCCGACGTCCGCAGCGTCGGCGTCCAGGGCGACGGCCGCACCTACGGCCACCCGATCGTGCTGCGCCCCGTCTCGTCGGAGGACGCCATGACGGCGGACTGGACACGGATGCCGTACGACGTGCTGGCGAAGATCTCGACCCGGATCACCAACGAGGTCGCGGACGTGAACCGCGTGGTCCTCGATGTGACGAGCAAGCCCCCGGGCACCATCGAGTGGGAGTAGCAGTCCCGCTCCCTCGACTGCCGAGGCCGCCGCTCACCGTTGTGGGCGGCGGCCTCGGCATGTGTCTGGTCAGTTGAAGGGGCCGGCGTTACCTTCCGGCCATGACCGAGACGCCACCGCCGCAGACGCCCCGGACACCCGAGCCCGTCCCCGTCGAGCAGTTGCGGTTCGCGATGCCGCCCCAGCATGAAACCGTGGTCGAAGAGCGGGCGTACCGCAAGGAGCGACTGGCCGGGGCGCTGCGGCTGTTCGGGCGGTTCGGACACGAGGACGGGGTGTCCGGGCACATCACCGTGCGGGCCCCCGAGTTCGTCGACTGCTTGTGGGTCAATCCGTTCGGGGTTCCGTTCTCGCAGGTGTCCGCCGGTGATCTGGTCCTCGCCAACGCAAAGGGGCAGGTCGTCGTCGGGCGCCACCACGTCAACCAGGCGGCGTTCACGGTCCATGCCCGGGTGCATCTCGCCCGGCCCGATGTGGTCGCCGTCGCGCACACCCACTCCGTGCACGGGCGGGCGCTCGCGGCGCTCGGCGAGCTGATCGAGCCCATCACCCAGGAGGCGTGCGCCTTCTACGAGGACCACACGCTGGTCGACGCGTACACGGGTGTGGCCGTGGACGAGGACGAGGGGCGGCGGATCGCCGAGGCGCTCGGCGCGTACAAGGCCGTCGTACTGCTGGGCCACGGGCTGCTGACGGTCGGCGACTCGGTCGATGCCGCCGCATGGTGGTTCCTCTCCATGGAGCGCTGCGCCCAGGTGCAGCTCGCGGCGCGGGCCGCCGGAAAGCCCGTGGTCATCGGCCATCGGGCGGCGCTGGCCACGCGCGCACAGATCGGCGGCGATCTCGCCGCGTGGATCAACTACCAGCCCCTGTGGCGGCAGATCAGCCGGGAGGAGCCGGAGCTGCTGCGGTGAGCGAGGGCAGGGGAGCGTCAATACGGTGACATCGTGAATCACCCTCCCTGGCCTCGGCCATCGGGGTGGCGGCGGTTTGCGTACGGCACAATTCCCATGCATCACACGGCGATTGGTCCGGTGCGATGCAGGGAGAGGTGGCGTTCGGTCGTGGCGGTGCAGGAAGCGGGACGGTGCGACGAGTGCGCGCACGGCGCGCGCGACAGCCATCGGCGAGCGGTGGCCGAATTCATCTCCCTGCGGGACGAGTTGGCCGCCGGCCACGGCCTGCCCGCGCAGGTCGCCCACTCGCCGGGCGCCTCACGCCAATGGGTGTCCGACGAACTGACACAGTCCGCCCGTGCCGTCTCCGACCGGGGCCGTGCGGCGGTCACGGTCCGGCTGCGCAGCCTGCGGCTCCGTTCCGTGGTCGTCATCTGGGCCTGCTTCGGTGTGCTCGCCCTCGGCCAGATCGTGACCGCCATGGGGGCGGGCTGGACCGGCGCCCGGACGGCCGGTCTCCTGGCGGTACTGGTCGCCGCCTGGCTGCTGACCGGCGCGGCCCACGCCCATCGGGCGAAGGGCGGCCTGCTCGCTCCGCTGACCGGCGAGGACAACCGGCTCTCCACCTCCCGCGCCGTGGCCGCCGGCTGGATGCTGTTCGTGTGCTGCGCGGTCCTGGTTCTGACGCTGCAGCAGGCGTGGGACTCCGCGTCCGCAGACCGTGACCGGCTCTTGGAGGGGATGGCCATCGGCCGGGGCTGCGGTCTGCTGTTCGTCGTCGCGCTCGTCTGCGCGGTCGCCGTGACGGCGCGCCGGGTCGTCGCGGTACGCGTACAGGGCCGGCGGCTGCAGAAGGTGCGGGCGGACCGGCCCCGCCCTCGCGACCTGGTCTGCGACGACGACGGCCGCGCCGCCTTCGCCGATGTGCAGTACCTGCTGGTGAGCGCGGCGGCCGTGACGTTCGGGCTGGTACGACTCGCCCGCAGCCCGGGGCAGTTGCCCGATCTGCCCTGGGGCGTCGCGCTGCTGGTGGCGGTGTCCGCGGCGACCTACCTGGCGGCGAAGTACGCGGAGGGCGGCCGGCCCGTCGTGATGTCCGTGGTGCGGGCCCGTGAAGCCGGCGACCTGGACGGCCCGATCCGCACCGGCGACGACATCGAGATCCGCGGCACCGGCTTCGTCCCGCCCGGCGCCGGTACGCCGGACCGGCTGACCCGCGTGGTCGTACGCATCGGGGCGGTACATGTGCACGTGCCGCTGATCCCCGTACCGGGCGGCTTCGCCAACCCGACCGACACGGTGCTCACGGTGCCGGTCCCCGTGGAGGTGGAGCCCGGGCCGGTCGATGTGCAGGTGGTGACGGCCGCGGGCGTGGAGAGCAACCGCTGCCTCATCGAGGTGACCGACTGACCCTCCGCCGACGCCACGCGCACCTCCCGTGCTTCTTGTGCCCCGCGTGTCACAGTGTGTGTCGCCAACCTGGTGAGCGGCACGGCTACGTCGTACGTATGGTCGTCTGACGGGTCAACCTGAAAGCGGGACCAGCGATGACACACACGCATCGGGCGACAGCGGCATACGGGACGTTCGACGACGGGCCGCGCGGATGGAAGGAGCAGGCCCGGCGATACGCGCTGCTGCCGCTGCGCCTCTTCCTCGGCGTCACCTTCATCTACGCGGGCATCGACAAACTCACGGACAGCGCCTTCATGTCGGCCGGCGGCACCGGCTCCGTCGGTGAGCTGATGAACGCCGTGCGCGACTCGTCCGCCGTGCCCGCCCTCGTCGACCTGGCGCTGAACAACCCGGAGGGCTTCGGCTACGCCATCGCCTTCGGCGAACTGGCGGTCGGCATCGGCATCCTCGTCGGGCTGCTCGCGCGGCTCGCCGCCCTCGGCGGGGCGTTGATCTCGCTGAGTCTGTGGCTGACCGTGAGCTGGCAGACCGATCCGTACTACTACGGAAACGACCTCGCCTATCTGATGGCCTGGCTGCCGCTGGTGCTGGCCGGTGCCTCCGTGTTCTCCCTCGACGCACTGATCGCGGCACGGCGACGGACCGCGTAGTGCAGAGCGGCCACCACACCGGCCACGAACAGGCCGCCGAAGACGACCGGGAACGCCAGCCACCACGGGGTGCGCCAGGCGTTCGCGGCGTCGCCGCCGTAGAGCAGGGCCGCGGTCAGCACGCACAGCCCGGCGATCAGCCGCGCGGGGCGGAACTCGTGCCGGCACTCGCGGCCCGTCCCACCGCCCGGGCGGGCCCCCGGCTCATGACGCTGCACGGGTGACCTCCACCTGTCCGATGCCGACTTCCAGAACCAGCTCCACCGTGCCCCCCGGCTGCACGCCCGCGGGCGGGGCCAGCGTGCTCCTGCGGTCCTGGCTCGGGCCGACGTCGATGTCCTCCGCCGTGTCCGAGGGGAGGCGGATGTCACCGATGCCCACCTCGGCGCTGACCTCCACCCGCGCGTCCTCGGGCACCACAACCTTGAGCTGACCCGCACCGAGCTCGGCCCGTGTCGTCACCGTCGTACCCACGGGGACGGCGACGGCCGACAGGTCCAGCGTGCCGGCGCCGGTGCCCAGTTCGTAGAGCGGCTCGACGGCCGTGACCGCGGCAGGCCGCCACGTCGTCTCGCCCCAGCTCGTGCCGATGTCCTTCGGCAGCGCGGAGGCAGCCGCCAGCATCCCGGCGGTGACGAGCGTGAGCAGGATCGTGCCGAAGCCCGTGCGCCCCAGCAGGGCGCTGACCAGCAGACCGAGGCCGAACACCGCCAGCGCGGCGACCAGCCCGATCTGCAGGGCCGTGCCCAGCGGCTGACCCTCCCAGCTGAGCCCGGTGCCCAGTCCGCCCGCGAGCAGCGCGAGCAGGAAGACCGGGCCGCCGATGCCCCGCGGGCCCCGGCTCTGCCGCGGCACCGGTCCCCTGGCCGGGGCGGTCGGCGCAGCGGCTTCCGCCACCGCAGAGGCCGGACCCCACAGATACCCGGTCGGCACGGGGCCCGTGGTGCCGTCCTTGACGATCGGGTCGCGCCACCAGGACGGGCTCTCCGGAACGGGCGGCGCCTTCGTTTCCGGCGGGGCCTCCGCCACCGCGTGCGCCGTGGCGGTGTCCATCGGGGCGCCCTCCGTCGACGCCACCAGGCGGCGCTGGGACCATACGGCGGCACCGGCGACCGTCAGCGACAGCAGCGCCGCGAAGAACAGCGTCCCGCCGTTGCCCAGCATGGAGAGGAAGATGCCGCAGCCGATCAGCGCGAGGAGGACCGCGGTCAGCGACGCGCCGTCGACCCGTCCGGAGAGCAGACGGCGGAACTCGGTCTCCCCGTCGTCCTCCGACGGGATCAGCAGCCAGGCGAACCCGTAGAAGATCAGGCCGATGCCGCCGGTCACGGAGAGGACGCCGATGGCGATCCGGAAGATCACCGGGTCCACGTCGCAGTAGCGGCCCAGACCGCCGCACACACCGGCGACCACCTTGTGCCGGGGCGAGCGGCGCAGCGGCGGCACCTCGGACGGCGTGCCGCCGCCCGGCACGGCGCCCGCCGCGTCCGCCTGCGGGCGCGCGTGGGTCCGCGCGTCGGCGTGCGGCTCCCCGGGTGGGGTGGTCGGCTCAGTCATGTCTCCATGGTGACGGGCGGCGCGGCGTGAGGGCACCCGCCCCGACCCTGGCCGTTCCCTGATATCCGGTGTCAGGGTCGGTTTGAGGGACGACCCTGATACCGCGCCGGCCCCCCGCGTGTGACGATCGGGGCATGCCAGTCGCCACGCCCGGAACCACCGGCACCTCCCGCGCCCCGCTGCCGGAGGAGCCGGCTCTGCGCAGGCTGTATCGCAGCGCCGACGGCCGGATGCTCGGCGGTGTGGCGCGCGGCCTGGCCGGGCATCTGGGCCTGCCCGTCGTCTGGGTGCGCCTCGTCTTCCTCGGACTGCTCCTGGTCGACGGCCTGGGCGCAGTGCTCTACGCGGTCTTCTGGATCGTCGTGCCGCTCGGCGTCGGCGGCCGGGCCGCCGAACCGCGCTCCGTGTTCGCGACCACGTCCGACGGCCGCCGACGGCTGCGCAAGCCCGACAAGGGCCAGCTCTTCGCGCTCGTCGCGCTGCTCTTCGGCGCCGCGGTCTTCGTCGGCAACGTCGACATGCACGGCAGCAACCGCTACGTGTGGCCGACGCTGCTCATCGGCGCCGGTGTGGTCCTGGTCTGGCGGCAGGCGGACAACGCCCGGCGCGCCCGTTGGACCGACGTCGGCCGTCGGCGCCGGCTGCTCCAGCTGGCGCGCGCCCTGGCGGGCGTCGCGCTCGTCGGGATGGGCCTGACCGTCTTCATGGTGGTCCGCGGCTCGGCGGCCCAGCTGGGGAACATCCTGACCGCCGCGGTCGCCGTCATCGCCGGTGTCGCCCTCCTCGCCGGCCCGTGGCTGGTGCGGATGACGCAGGACCTCTCCGAGGAGCGGACCATGCGCATCCGGGCCCAGGAGCGTGCGGAGGTCGCCGCCCATGTCCACGACTCCGTACTGCACACCCTCACCCTGATCCAGCGGAACGCCGACGACGCCGGCGAAGTGCGCAGGCTCGCCCGCGCGCAGGAGCGCGAACTGCGAAACTGGCTCTACAAGCCGGAGGGCACCGGCAAGGACGAGGAAGAGGAACCCGACACCCTCGCCGAGGCGGTCAAGAAGGCGGCCGCCGAGGTCGAGGACAAGCACGGCGTCCCGCTCGAGGTCGTCGTCGTCGGCGACTGCCCGCTCGACGAGAAGCTGAGCGCACAGATGCAGGCCGCGCGCGAGGCGATGGTCAACGCCGCCAAGTACGGTGGCGCGGGCGGGGCGGTGCAGGTGTACGCGGAGGTCGAGGGCCGTACGGTCTTCGTCTCCGTGCGGGACCGGGGGCCGGGTTTCGACCCGGACGCGGTACCGGAGGACCGGATGGGCGTCAGAGAATCGATCATCGGCCGTATGCAGCGCAACGGCGGGACGGCGCGGCTGCGCTCGGTGCCCGGGGAGGGTACGGAAGTGGAGCTGGAGATGGAGAGGGCGGACGGATGACCGAGACTGCCGGAGTGAGCCCGGAACGGCGGGTGCGGGTCGTGCTCGTCGACGACCACCGGATGTTCCGCACGGGCGTGCAGGCCGAGATCGGCCAGACGGAGCGCACGGGTGTCGAGGTCGTCGGCGAGGCCGCCGATGTCGACCAGGCCGTCACCGTGATCACCGCGACCCGGCCGGAGGTCGTCCTGCTCGACGTGCATCTGCCCGGCGGGGGCGGAGTCGAGGTGCTGCGCCGCTGCGCCTCGCTGATGGCGGCGGCGGAGAACCCGGTGCGGTTCCTGGCGCTGTCGGTCTCCGACGCCGCGGAGGACGTGATCGGCGTGATCCGGGGCGGCGCCCGCGGCTATGTCACCAAGACCATCACGGGCACCGACCTTGTCGACTCGATCTTCCGCGTGCAGGACGGCGACGCGGTGTTCTCGCCGCGGCTGGCCGGCTTCGTGCTGGACGCGTTCGCCTCGACGGACGCACCGCCGGTCGACGAGGACCTGGACCGGCTCACCCAGCGCGAGCGCGAGGTGCTGCGGCTCATCGCGCGCGGATACGCCTACAAGGAGATCGCCAAGCAGCTGTTCATCTCGGTGAAGACCGTCGAGTCGCATGTCTCCGCGGTGCTGCGGAAGCTGCAGCTGTCCAACCGGCACGAGCTGACCCGGTGGGCGACGGCCCGCCGTCTGGTGTGACGGGCCGCGGTCGGATGTGACGGGGCGTCAGTCGCCCTACGGCAACGGCACGGGCATGTCGGTCTTGTCGCCGACGCGCGTGTGGCCGACGCCGGCGCAGATGCGCTCGGTGTCCGGGTCTCCGGGCCCCGGCCAGACGGTACGGCACCGGGTTTCGGACCGCGTCCTGGGCCGCTACGCGGGGCGGGTCGCCCCCGCGAACGGCATCTGGTCGATCGGTGCGACGCGGACCGGGGCGCCGGGGCGCGGAGCGTGGATCATCTGGCCGCCGCCGATGTAGAGGCCGACATGCGAGACGCCCGAGTAGAAGAACACCAGGTCACCCGGCGCGAGTTGGGCGCGCGAGACGCGTCGGCCCGCGTTGATCTGCGTGTAGGTCGTGCGGGGCAGGGAGACGCCCGCGGAGCGCCAGGCGGCCTGGGTCAGGCCCGAGCAGTCGAAGGCGCCGGGGCCCGTCGCCCCCCATACGTACGGCTTGCCGAGCGCTTGGTAGGCGTAGGCGACGGCCTGGGCGGCCCGGCTGCCCGGCGCCTGCAGCGGGCCGCGAGGTGTGCTCGAGCGGCCGGCGCGCGCGGGGGCGTCCGCCCCGCCGCCGTGGTGGGCGGCGCGCTGCTCGGCCGTCAGCCCGGACAGCAGGCGCTCGGCGGCCGAGAGCTTCTCCCGGACGGTGGCCTTGTGGCGGGCCAGTTCGGCCCGGCGTGCTTCCAGCGCGGTCATCCGTTCGCCGGCCTGTGTCTTCAGCCGTGCGAGCTCCATCAGCTGCCGGTGCACGCCGGCGATCGCCGACGCGTGGCGTGCGCCGACGCGTTCGGTGCGGGCCGCGCGGTCCAGGTACTCGTCCGGGTCCGAGGTGAGTGCCAGCTGCAGGCCGGGGTCCAGGCCGCCGCCCCGGTACTGGGCGGTGGCGATGGAACCGAGGGCGTTGCGGGAGGTGTTCAGCCGCTCGGTCCTGCGGGCGGACTCGTCGCGCAGCGAGTCCAGCGACCGGCGGGCGCTCTCCACCTGCTCCTTGGTGCCGTTGTACTTCTCGGTCGCGGCCTCCGCCTCCTGGTACAGCCTGTCGACCCGGGCCTTGATCTGTGCGGCGGTGGGACGGGGCTCGGCATGCCCTGTGCCGCCGAACGCGGTCGTGGTCGCCGCTCCGGCGAGCGCGAATGTGGCCGCAGTACGGACGGCCGGCCCGGTGAGCGGATGCTGCCTGGATTTGCGGTGCGCTGCCACGAGGGCTTCCACGTCCTTCCGTCGGCCGGCCGCCATCCCCTGAGGGTTCGTCCCTTCGGTCCCTGCGGGGCGGTCCCGGTCGCTGCGGATCGGGTCCCTTCGGGTCCGGCGGCGGGCCGCACAGGGGAGCGGTCCGCCGCCGGATCCTCGGCGGTGGCGGCCGAGTGCCGTCCGGCTGCACGACGGCTGGTGGGGAGTCGGCCACCTGGAGCAGGACGCTAAACCCGGCGGTCACGGGGGCGGGAGGGAAGGTCTGCAAACTTCCGAAGATGGACGTTCGGGATCGGTTCCTGAGCGCCGTGCCGGCGACGCGGGCCCGCATTCCGGTACTCCGCCGACCGATACGACCGAACCCGCCCACCTGCCCGACAGCCAGTGGTATCGCGGCGGTTAGAGTCCCGCCATGGACGTACTCATCAATGTCTTCGTGGCACTGCACATCATCGGCATCGCCTCCCTCCTGGGCGGGTTCCTGACCCAGACGAAGGCGATGCGCGACGGCACGGCCCGCTTCAACGCGCCGATGCTGCACGGCGCGCTGACCATGCTGATCACGGGTGTGGCGCTGGTGGGTCTGAACCAGGCGGACGACCAGAGCGTGAACAACCTCAAGATCGGCATCAAGCTGGCGGTGCTGGTGGTGATCCTCGGCCTGGTGTACGTGAAGCGGGACGAGGAGAGGGTCGACAAGGCGCTGTTCGGCGCGGTCGGTGGTCTGACGGTGGTCGACATCTTCATCGCCACGCTCTGGACCTGAGCGGAACCGCTGCTCCGACCTGAGCGGCGGGTCCGGTCCGGACCCGCATGACGAGGTCCGGGCCGACGCGGCTGACGCACGGATGCCCGGGCGGCTCGGCCGCCCGGGCATCCGTGCGTCAGGTCGTCCCCTGTCCGCGCCCCGTCAGGCGGGACGGACGCTGCCGTAGATCGGCATGTAGTAGATCGACTCCTCGCGGACGTTCGCGCCCGGCTTGGGGGCGTGGATCATCTTGCCGTCGCCGATGTAGATGCCGACGTGGCTGATGTCGTCGTAGAAGAAGACCAGATCGCCGGGGAGCAGACCGGCCGTCTCCACGCGGGAGCCCACCTTCACCTGGTCCCAGGTGGTGCGCGGCAGGTCCACCCCGGCGGCCTTCCACGCGGCCTGGGTGAGGCCGGAGCAGTCGTACGAGCTGGGTCCCGTCGCGCCCCAGACGTACGGCTTGCCGATCTGGTTGCGGGCGAACGCGAGGACCTTGTCGGCCTTGGCCGCATACGTGCCGTCGTCCGTGCCGGTACCGGTACCGGTGTCACGGTCGGGGGTGGTCTCGCTCTCCTGTCGCTGTCGCTCTGCCTCCGCCTCCGCTTCGGCGCGGGCGGCCGCCTCCGCCTTGGCCTTCGCCTCGGCCTTGCGGCGCGCCTCCTCTTCCTTCTTCCGCTCGATCGCGGCGAGCCGTGCCTTCTCCTCGGCCGTCAGCTTCGACAACAGCGTGCGCGCCTCGGCGAGCTTGGTCTGCACGGTCTTCTTGCTGGTGCGCAGGGACTCCTGGGAGTCCGTGAGGGACTCGAGGCGCTTCGTCGCCTCCGCGCGCTGCTCGGCAGCCGCCGCCCGCTCGGTCTCGTATTCGGTGACGGCCCTGCGCTGCTGGTCCGTCATCCGGTCCATCAGCTGCGTCTGGTCGAAGTACGCCTGCGGGCTGTCCGCGAACATCAGCGCGGCGGTGGGCGTGACTGCGCCGGTCCGGTACTGGGCGGCCGCGTAGTTGCCGAGGGCGCGGCGGGACTCGTTCAGCTTCTCGGTGCGCTTGGCCGCGTCGTCGAGCAACTGGTCCACCTCGGCGCGTTTCTCCGCCGTGGCTTCCTTGGCCTTGTTGAACTCCTGGGTGGCGCTGCCCGCCTGCCGGTACAGGTCGTCGACCTTCTTCTGCACCTCTTCGATGCTGGGCTTCGGATCGGAGGGTGCGGCGGTCGCGCTCTGCGTGGAGAGCAGAGTCACACCGGCGAGTGCTGCCGTCGTGAAGCCGACGGCGGGGGAGGTCTTTGCGGTTCGGCTGCGGGGCTTGCGATGCGACGCCAAGGCCGGCATCTCCTTCTTCCGTGGACCGCCTACCGGGTTAGCTGTCGGGTTCGGGCGGAGCGGAAGACGCCCTACGGACCGAGTGGTGCGCGGTCCGATTCACCCCGGTTGTGCATGGTGGGTCCCCGGTTCCGAACTCCTTTGGCAGGAGCCCGGATTCGGCGCAGGCTGCCCGTTCGGCGTGGTTCGCCAGGAGGGGTACGGGCCGCCTGGTCGAGCACGCTAGCCAACTCGTGTGTGTGCTGTGAAGGTTGATGTTCGATATGTCCGATACATTTTCGTGACCTTTTTCGGCGGGTGGCCGCCGGCCGGGGTGCCGATGGCAGGGCGGATGCGTCCCGTCACGTACCGTGTCCCGCTCGTGCCCCTGCTCGTGTCCTGCTCGTGTCCCGATGCGGCCACGTGCTGTCGGTCCGGCCGCCTAGACTCGTTAAGCGATGAGCAGCCTCTTTGACGACAGCTTCCTGGCGGACCTCCAGCCCGACGGGGACGAGCAACCGCCGCCGCCCGAGGAATCGGCTCCGGAGCAGCTTCCGGACGACCTCTTCCAGGGCGCGTTCGACGTGCCTCCGGCCCGCGACGGGTACTACCGCGACGGCGCCCCGCGCCCTGTCGTGGACCCCGCCGCCCTGCTCGAGGGGCTGAACGAACAGCAGCGTGCGGCCGTCGTGCACACAGGGTCACCGCTGCTCATCGTGGCCGGTGCCGGCTCCGGCAAGACCCGGGTCCTCACCCATCGCATCGCGCATCTGCTGGGCACGCGGCATGTCCACCCCGGCCAGATACTGGCGATCACCTTCACCAACAAGGCCGCCGGCGAGATGAAGGAGCGCGTCGAGCAGCTGGTCGGCCCGCGTGCCAATGCGATGTGGGTCCTGACCTTCCACAGCGCCTGCGTCCGGATCCTGCGCCGCGAGTCGAAGAAGCTGGGCTTCACGTCGTCGTTCTCGATCTACGACGCGGCGGACTCCAAGCGGTTGATGTCGCTGGTCTGCCGCGATCTGGACCTCGACCCGAAGAAGTTCCCGCCGAAGTCCTTCAGTGCCAAGATCTCGAACCTGAAGAACGAGCTGATCGACGAGGAGACCTTCGCCGACCAGGTGGTTGGTGGTACCTCCCAGGCCGAAGGCTCTGGGGGAGGATTCGAGAAGACGCTCGCAGAGGCGTACCGGATGTACCAGGCGCGGCTGCGCGAAGCCAATGCCCTGGACTTCGACGACATCATCATGACCACGGTCCACCTGCTTCAGGCGTTCCCGGATGTCGCCGAGCACTACCAGCGGCGCTTCCGGCACGTCCTCGTCGACGAGTACCAGGACACCAACCACGCTCAGTACACGCTCGTGCGCGAGCTGGTGGGCAAGGGGTGCGAGGACCTGGACCCGGCCGAGCTGTGCGTCGTCGGCGACGCCGACCAGTCGATCTACGCCTTCCGCGGCGCGACCATCCGCAACATCCTCCAGTTCGAGGAGGACTACCCGGACGCGACGACGATCCTGCTGGAGCGGAATTACCGCTCCACCCAGACGATCCTCTCCGCCGCCAACGCCGTCATCGAGCGCAATGAGTCCCGCCGCCCCAAGAACCTGTGGACCGACGCGGGCGCCGGCGCCCAGATCACCGGCTACGTCGCGGACACCGAGCACGACGAGGCGCAGTTCGTCGCCGACGAGATCGACCGGCTCACGGACGCGGGCGAGGCGAAGGCCGGCGACGTCGCGGTCTTCTACCGTACGAACGCCCAGTCGCGTGTCTTCGAAGAGATCTTCATCCGCGTCGGCCTGCCCTACAAGGTCGTCGGCGGAGTGCGCTTCTATGAGCGCAAGGAGGTCCGCGACGTGCTGGCGTATCTGCGTGTCCTCGCCAACCCCGAGGACAACGTTCCGCTGCGCCGCATCCTCAATGTGCCCAAGCGCGGCATCGGCGAGCGCGCGGAGGCGATGATCGACGCCCTTGCGCTGCGGGAGAAGATCACCTTCCCGCAGGCGCTGCGCCGCGTCGACGAGGCGTACGGGATGGCGGCCCGCTCGGCGAACGCGGTCAAGCGGTTCAACGTGCTGATGGAGGAGCTGCGCACGATCGCCGATTCGGGCGCGGGCCCGGCCGTCGTACTGGAAGCCGTGCTGGAGCGGACCGGCTACCTCGCCGAGCTGCAGGCGTCCACGGACCCGCAGGACGAGACCCGCATCGAGAACCTCCAGGAACTGGCGGCGGTGGCGCTCGAGTTCGAGCAGGAGCGCGACGAGGAGGAAGGTGCGGGGACGCTCGCCGAGTTCCTCGAGAAGGTGGCGCTCGTCGCCGACTCCGACCAGATCCCCGACGAGGACGACGAGGGCACCGGCGTCATCACGCTGATGACCCTGCACACCGCAAAGGGCCTTGAGTTCCCCGTCGTGTTCCTGACCGGCATGGAGGACGGCGTCTTCCCGCACATGCGGGCGCTGGGGCAGACGAAGGAGCTGGAGGAGGAACGGCGCCTGGCGTACGTCGGCATCACCCGTGCCCGCGAGCGGCTCTATCTGACCCGGTCGACGATGCGCAGCGCATGGGGCCAGCCCTCGTACAACCCGCCGTCGCGCTTCCTGGAGGAGATTCCCGGCCAGCATTTGACCTGGAAGCGGACGGGCCCGATGGCCGCCCCCGCGGGACCGACATCGGGTATCGCGTCGTCCCTGTCGTCGTCCCGCTCGCGCGGTGGCGCATCGGGCTTTGCCACGCGGCGCACGGGCGACAAGCCGGTGATCTCGCTGGCGGTCGGCGACCGGGTCACCCACGACCAGTTCGGGCTGGGGACCGTGGTGGCGGTGACCGGCTCCGGCTCCGAGGCGCAGGCGACGATCGACTTCGGGGACGAGAAGCCCAAGCGGCTGCTGCTGAGGTACGCGCCGGTCGAGAAGCTCTGACGACGTCGAGGAGCTGGAGCACTGTCAGGACCGGGTTCCCGCGGGGGCCCGGCTCTGTCGGTCACGTGGTGCTGGGGACGGCGCCTACGTCGGTTCTATGCCGTGGCTGCGGAGCCACGGCAGCGGGTCGATGGCCGCGCCGCCGCCGGGCCGGACCTCGAAGTGCAGGTGCGGGCCGGTGGAGTTGCCGGAGTTGCCCGAGTATGCGATGACGTCGCCGGCCTTCACCGAGCCGCTGCGGATCTTGGTGCTGCTGAGGTGGCAGTACCAGGTCTCGGTGCCGTCGGCAGCGGTGACGATGGCCATGTTGCCGTAGGCGCTGTTCCACTGTGTGCGGACGGTGCCGTCCGTCGCGGCCATGACCTCGGTGCCGTACTGGACGGGGAAGTCGATACCGGTGTGCAGGGACATCCAGTTGACACCGGACTGGCCGTAGTACGCGCTGAGCCCGTCCTGCTTCACCGGCATCACGAACTTGGGGCGCAGCGCCTCACGGCGAGCGGCCTCCTCCTCGCGCTTCTTCTTCTCCGCCGCCTGGCGCGCCTTGAGGTCGAGGCGCTCCTGCGTGCGGGAGGCGCGGTCGCCGAAGTCACGTGCGTCGGCGCTGAGCGCGGCAAGCTGGGTGTCCATGGCGTTGTTCGCGGCGGCCGGCTCGACGGAACCCGGGTCGGCCGCCGTGACGGTGCTCTTCTCGTCCTTCGTCTCGCCGCCGCCGAGACCACCGACGGACGCGGCGGCGACGCCGGCGACGCCCATCACGCAGGCCGAGGGCACGACGACGGTCAGGAGCGCCGAGCGCTTGGCCGGCGTACGGCGGCGGCCGCGGCTTCCGCCGCTGCGGCGGACCGGGCGGGGGGTGACGGGGGCGACCGGCACGGCGGTCATGGTCTGTGTCAGCGCGTCGTGTTCCGGCTCGTCGCCGCTCTCGACGGTGAGGAGATCGGCCGCGGACTGCGCCTCGTGGTCGGCCTCGCGCCCGGGCTCGATGTCCGTCGGGGCGGCGGTGTCCGGCTCGGCCCCGAAGGGGTAGGCCGTCTCGTACGCGTCGTTCATCTCGTACGCGTCGTTCGTCTCGTACGCGTCGCTCGTCGGGTGCGTATCGCCCGTTTCGTACGAATCGTTCGGCTCGTACGCGTCGTTCGTCTCGTAGGAGCTGCCCGTCTCGTACGCAGCGTTCGTCTCGTACGTGCCGTATGCGTCGTACGTGTGCTGCTCGGCGGGCTGGACGAACTCCTGCTGCGGAGTGAACTGTTGGGGTACGAGTCCCTCAGGCGTGGCCGACGCGGAGTTCCACGCGGTGGCGTCGTAGGCGCCGGTCTCGAAGGTGCCGGGTGTCCACTGGCCGGTCGTGCCGTAGGCGAACGTGGCGGCGGCCGTCTCGTACTGGCCGGTTCCACCCGCCTCGTTCCAGGCGCTCGCGTCCCACTGCCCGGTCGTGTCGTACTGGGCGTACTGCTGGTCGTACTGCGGCTGTTGGGCCTGCTCGGCCGTCGCGTAGGCGTCGTAGCCGGTGGCCTGGTGAGAGCCGGAGTCCCACTGGGACGAGTCGTACTGGCCGCTGTGGCCCGCTTCGTAACTGTCCGGAAGGGCACCGAAGAGCGGGTCGGAGTCGAAGCTGCCGGTGGCGTAGCCGACGTAGCCGGCGTGGGCGTGCTGGTCGTTCACCAACTTCTCTCTCGCCTCGGCAGCAGGACCTGTCTCTGGGGCCACCGGTTTGCGTGGGGGGTCCCAGGGGGAAGCAGTGGCGCGACTGTACCCGGCGGTACGCGACGGCGACAATCTTCGGCGGGATCTACGCAATCAGGAAACGGGCATTCAGTCGCGTTTCGGCGGTCCGCGGGCGGAGCTTTGGCCCTACGTTCGAGAAGTGTTCGATGAATCGGTGCCGTTTGGTCACGTCAGGCGACGGAGGCGGTGCCGGTGGAGCCGGCCTCCGACACGCCCGACTCGAGGACCTCCCGGACGCCGTCGGCGACCGCGGGATGAACGGGCAGCGCCAGATGGCCAATTCCGCTCACTTGCACATTCTGTGCAAGAAGGTCGGGATGGTCGATGCGGGCCGTCTCGACCGGCATCATGATCCGGTCCAGATCGCTCCAGAAACTGACGAACCGGGTACGGCAGTCGGGAGCGGGCAGACGCAGCTCCTCGATCACCGACGAGCCCGGGCGCATCTGGCGGACGATCGGGTGCGCGCTCGCGAGCGGGGCGACGGTGGTGCCCGAGTGCGGGGTGCCGAGAGTGACCAGGGTCCGCACCCGCCGGTCGCCCCCGAGGCGCTGCACGTAGTAGCGGGCGATGAGGCCGCCGAGGCTGTGGCCGACGATGTCGACCTCGGGGCTGCCGGTCCGCTCGCAGATCTCCTCCAAATGGCGGCCCAGCAAGTCCGCGGCCGCGCGGATGTCGCAGGTGAGGGGCGAGTAGTTGAGGCACTCGACATGGTGCGGGCCCTGCCGGGAGAGTGCACGGCGGAGCAGGACGAACACGGAGCGGTTGTCGACGAAGCCGTGCAGCAGGACGGTGGGCACGTCGGCCCGGGTCCTCGGCAGGCTGGGTACGGCAGGGACAGGGCGGCGGCGCTCGGGAGTGAGGCCGGTCGGATACAGCAGCAGATGCCCGGCGAGGATCGCCAGCTCCAGGGCGGTCGCCCGCAGAAGCGCGGCCGGAAGCCGCGGGCATCGCACGCGCGGAAGAGGCGGAAGCGTTCGCAGAGGAAGAGGAAGTGGAATTCGCAGAGGAAGTGGAAAAGGAAGAGTCAGGGCCTTCACGACGACCTCCCGAACGGCACGGCGGGGGCGGCTCTGCCCCGCGTGCCCTCATGGGAAGCGCGCGTGATGAGTCCGGCGCGGCGGTCTCCGCGCCGTCGGTGCCGCACCACCGTGCCGTGCGGCTGTCGGCACGGTGGTACGACGACCTGTAGTGGACCTGCGGCGGCTCCCCGTGCGACCGTGCCTGCGGGGCGCGCGCGGGGGGCGTGCGCGATGCCTGAAGCCGGTACGACGCTCAGCGAAAATGTCCCACGTGTGATTTCCCCCTCCCGGTGCACCGCGAAACGGCGGCTTGCGGGATGCTGGAGATAACGTTCGTTCACTCTCCGCGCCCCGATACGGGCCGCGGGGACGTAGGAGGCAGTGATGGGTGTGACTGGTCCGATCCGCGTGGTGGTGGCCAAGCCGGGTCTCGACGGCCACGACCGTGGCGCCAAGGTGATCGCGCGGGCGCTGCGCGACGCGGGTATGGAGGTCATCTACACCGGGCTCCACCAGACGCCCGAGCAGATCGTCGACACGGCGATCCAGGAGGACGCCGACGCGATCGGCCTCTCGATCCTCTCCGGCGCGCACAACACTCTCTTCGCGAAGGTCATCGAGCTCCTGAAGGAGCGCGAGGCGGAGGACATCAAGGTCTTCGGCGGCGGGATCATCCCTGAGGGGGACATCGCGCCGCTGAAGGAGAAGGGCGTGGCGGAGATCTTCACGCCGGGCGCGACGACGGCGTCGATCGTGGACTGGGTGAACGCGAACGTCCGCGCGCCGGCGGAGGCGTAGGCCTCGTTTCCCGGCCTGCCCGGCCCCCTTCCCGTGACCGGGGTGCCGCTCTTGGACGCCCTGCTGCGGTGCGACGCGAGCGTAGCTGCCGCCCCCGCACCCGGAGCGGCAGCTACGCACCGCGCCCGGGAAGCCTCGTCCTCCGGGCGACCACCGGCCGGGCCCGGAGTGCTCGTCCTCCGGTCGGGCGCCCTGAATGCGGCACCCACGCCGAGCGCGGGGGGCGTCGCGCGCCGCTGATTGCGGCAGCTACGCGTCCGCGCCCGGGAAGCCTCGTCCTCCGGGCGACCGCCGCCGGGGCGGCGGGCAGCTGCACCTCGGGGCTACGTCCCAGGTCAGGCGGGGGCGGGGGGTGGGGTGAGTTCCGTGTGGATGGTGGCGCGGAGGCGCAGCGTGGAGACCAGGCGCTGGAACGCCTCCGACCAGTAGCCGCCCGCGCCCGGTGATGCGTCCTCCTGTTCGTCGGGCGTCGCCGTGAGGACCTCCAGCCGGCCGGCCTCGTCAGGGGCCAGGCAGCGTTCCGCGAGGCCCATCACGCCGCTGAAGCTCCACGGATAACTGCCCGCGTCCCGGGCGATGTCGAGCGCGTCCACCACGGCCCGGCCCAGCGGCTCGGCCCAGGGAACCGCGCACACGCCGAGCAGCTGGAACGCCTCCGACAGGCCGTGCGCGGCTATGAAGTCGGCCACCCACACCGCCCGTTCGCCATCCGGCAGTGTCGCGAGGAGCTTCGACCGCTCGGCCAGCGATGTCGTGCCCGGCCCTGTCGACGGCGGAGCGGCAGGCGCGCCGAGCAGGGCACGGGACCAGTCGGCGTCACCTTGGCGCACGGCCGCCCGGCACCACGCGGCGTGCAGTTCGTCCGCCCAGTCGTCGGACACCGGCAACGCGACGATCTCGTCGGCCGTTCGCCCGCCGAGCCGGCCGGACCAGACGGACAGTGGTGCGGCCTCCACCAGCTGGCCCAGCCACCAGGACCGCTCGCCCCGCCCCGACGGCGGGTTGGGGACGACGCCGTCCCGCTGCATGTCCGCGTCGCATTCGTGGGGCGCCTCCACGGTGATCACCGCTCCCGCGTCGCCGCTGCGGCCGAGGGCGACGCAGGACGCGGCGCGTGCGGCCATGCGCCCGGCGAGCGCGGACTGCGGCAGCGCGGAGAGCAGTTCAGCTGCCGTGGCCCGGACGTTGCGGCTGCGGTCGGCCAGAGCCTGTTCGAGAAACGGCTCGTCCGCCGGGGACAGACCGGCCCGCAGCGAGTCGAGGAACATCAGCCGGTCCTCCGCCCGCTCAGTGGCCCATGTCGTGCCGAGCAGCGTCAGCGCGGCGGCCGCGTCATCCGCCCGTACGCCGGCGAGAAGAGCGACCCGCTCCGCGAACAGGCCCTCGTCCCACAGCCTCCTCACTGCTTCCGGGTCGCCCGTGTCGGGCAGTGCGGACCCCGCCGATCCGCCGCGCAGGGCGAACTTCCACTCGGGGTTGAGCCGTGCGAGCCACAGGCCGCGCGGCCCGGCGAACGCCAGTGCGTGAGGCCGCAGGTCGGTTCGTGCCCGTGCCGCGTCCAGCAGCGCGGGAAGCAGGGAGGCCGGTGCCTGGTAGCCGTGCTCGTTGGCGGCGGCGAGCCATTGGGGGAGCAGCTCGGTGAGGTCCGGGGCCGTGCCGCGCCTGCCTCCGGTGCCCGACGGGCCGGACCGGTCGGCCAGCAGCTGGGCGAGCCGTCGCCGGGCGGATGCGGGCAGTGTACGGCGCGGGTCGGGCGGCGCCGGCTCCGTGCCCCCGACCGGCGCGGAGCCCGGCCGCAACCCTGCCCTGCGCCGCACTGTGTGCAGCGCGGCAGCGTCGAGCAGCGCGATCGGAGCGTCCTTGCCGACGGGCGTGAGGCCGGCCGGCGGTGTGCGGCGGTCGGTGCCGAGCAGAGCCGACGTGACGAGCTCTTCCCACGGTGACGAGTCGGCGGTGCCTGCGGCGCCGGCTGTGGTTGTTGCGGCGGTGCTGGTCATTGGGGTCTCCCGACGTTCAGATCAGCGGGACCGTCTCGGACATGTCCTCGGGCCAGGCCGTCAACGGCGTGAAGCCCTGGTGGCCGAACTCGCCGAAGACGGTGACGGGCCGGCCGCCGGCGAGGGACACGAGCTTCCACAGTCCTGCGCGGGCGAGCGCCGCGGCGGCGACGGGCAGCGCGCCGCCGCCGTCCGCGTCGGCGAGCCGCCATCCGTCGGCGTCCGGTACGGGTATGACGCGGGTGAGCGTGACGGGCCAGGACTCCAGCCAGGGGTCGTCACGCAGTGCCTGCCCGTACGCCTCGACGGCCGAGTCGCACGGTCCGCCCGCCGGCGGGGCGTCGATGGCGACGGGCGGGGTGAACTGCGCGCCCAGCTCCGCCCTCGGCCGGCCGCCTGCGTGCGCGGTGACTTCGGCATCCATCATCATCCCTGCGGGCAGGGCCAGTTGCGGAGAGCGGCCCGCAGCGCCGAAGGACAGCAGAAGCGCGGCCTGCTGCGACTCCCGTCCGTGCAGCCAGACGCGGCGCGTCGTGAGCTTGCCGTCGGAGGTGTCGTACTGGGCGAGGACCATCCATCGGTCCCGGACGGCCGGGCCGCCCGCCGGCGGGGTGAGCCCGATCCTTGTTCGGACGGTGGCGGCCAGCGGCTCCGGAAGCCGCTCGCGCCCCAGCCACGCGACGTCGAGCAGATGGATCAGGGCACATTCCTCCAGCAGCCGGACCGGCCAGCCGGCGCCGGATCCGGGGACCGCCCCCAACTCGCGGATACGCGCGGCAAGTCCGGGAGCCTGTGCGTCGATCATGCGGGCCGCGGTCTCCTCCCACAGTCCGTAACCGGTCTGCTCCGCCGCCGCGAGGCCGCCGCGCAGCAGGTCGGCCAGTCGCTGCTCCAGTTCCGTCGCGCCGGCGGTGATCCGCTCGGCCCGGCGCTCGGCGCGCCGCTTCGCCGCCTCCGGGTCGGCGCTTCTCGAGGCGGCCCCCGAACCGGTACGGCCCTGCTCCTCCGTGCGCCTTCGGCGCGCGGCCAGCCACTCCTCCGCCCAGTCGGGGACGGCGGATTCCCGCACGGTCTGCTCGTCCGCTGCCCAGAGCGACAGCAGTCCCAGGGCGTGCTTGCACGGGAACTTCCGGCTCGGGCAACTGCACTTGTATGCAGGACCCGCGGTGTCGACGACGGTCTGGTAGGGCTTGCTGCCGCTGCCCTTGCACAGCCCCCACACGGCTCCCGAGCCGTCGCAGCCCGCGCCCGACCACGGGCCCGCGACGGCCAGTTTGCCGCCCGCTCTGCGTGATGCCTCGTCAGGAGCCAGTGCGTACACCTGCTCCGGCGCCCAGCGCACCCCCGTCTCCGGGGTGTGCGGGTGCCCTCCCCCGTTTGTTCGCAGCATGGGGACGACGCTACGGCCCCCCACTGACAATCCCCCTGACCTGCGGTCATGTCGCCGCCACGACCGGTTGTCAGTGGCATGGTGCACGGTGGATCCCACATCGGGTCGAACGATCTGGAGGGGGATCCATGACCGTGTCCGAAACCGGCGCGACCACACAAACCGAGGCCCTGCGGCCGCACGCGGAGGACGCGTTCGCGGACGAACTCACGGCGCTGGCCGCGGTCGACGACCGGCCGCGGCCCGTCAACTGGCGGATGTCTCCGTGGGCCGTCGCCACCTACCTGCTCGGCGGCACTCTCTCCGACGGGACGGTCATCTCGCCGAAGTACGTAGGCCCACGCCGCATCGTCGAGGTCGCCGTCACCACGCTGGCCACCGACCGTGCGCTGCTGCTCCTGGGCGTCCCGGGCACCGCGAAGACCTGGGTCTCCGAGCATCTGGCCGCGGCCGTCAGCGGCGACTCCACCCTGCTCGTGCAAGGCACCGCCGGCACGCCTGAGGAGGCCGTCCGCTACGGCTGGAACTACGCCCAGCTGCTGGCACACGGCCCCAGCAGGGACGCTTTGGTGCCGAGCCCCGTCATGCGCGCCATGTCCGAGGGCATGACGGCACGAGTCGAGGAGCTGACCCGCATCCCGGCCGACGTGCAGGACACGCTCATCACGATCCTGTCCGAGAAGACCCTGCCGATACCGGAGTTGGGGCAGGAGGTGCAGGCGGTCCGCGGCTTCAACCTCATCGCCACCGCCAACGACCGCGACCGCGGGGTCAATGACCTCTCCAGCGCGCTGCGCCGACGCTTCAACACCGTGGTGCTGCCGCTGCCCGCGACGCCGGAGGCAGAGGTCGACATCGTGTCGCGGCGCGTCGACCAGCTCGGGCGCTCGCTCGACCTGCCTGCCGTGCCGGAGGGCCTGCAGGAGATCCGCCGGGTCGTCACCGTCTTCCGCGAGCTGCGCGACGGGGTGTCCACCGACGGCAGGACAAAGATCAAGTCGCCGTCCGGGACGCTGTCGACGGCCGAGGCGATCTCCGTCGTGACCAACGGGCTGGCGCTCGCCGCGCACTTCGGCGACGGCGTACTGCGGCCGGGAGACGTGGCGGCGGGCATCCTCGGCGCGGTCGTGCGCGATCCGGCGGCGGACCGTGTCGTCTGGCAGGAGTACCTGGAGACGGTCGTGCGTGAGCGGGAGGGCTGGAAGGACTTCTACCGCGCGTGCCGTGAGGTGAGCGCATGAGGAGCCCGCTCCTGCTCGGTGTCCGCCACCACGGGCCGGGCTCGGCACGGGCTGTGCGGGCAGCGCTGGAGGCGGCCCGGCCCGCGGCCGTACTGATCGAGGGGCCGCCGGAGGGCGACGCCCTGCTGGCGCTGGCCGCCGACGAGCAGATGCGCCCGCCGGTCGCGCTCCTCGCTCACGCGGTGGACGACCCGGGCAGGGCGGCGTTCTGGCCGCTGGCCGAGTTCTCCCCCGAGTGGGTCGCCATCCGCTGGGCGCTGGGCCATGGCGCCGCGGTGCGCTTCATCGACCTGCCCGCGGCTCATTCCCTGGCGCTCACCGAGGAGACGGAGCCCGAGCCGGAGGGCGCCGACGACGGGGCGCGCGACGTGCGGATCGATCCGCTCGCCGTGCTCGCGCAGACCGCCGGACACGACGACCCCGAGCGGTGGTGGG
This sequence comes from Streptomyces sp. NPDC027962, assembly GCF_055566095.1. Taxonomy (NCBI): domain Bacteria; kingdom Bacillati; phylum Actinomycetota; class Actinomycetes; order Kitasatosporales; family Streptomycetaceae; genus Streptomyces; species Streptomyces sp. NPDC027962. Next base: position 70,861 of record NZ_JBVHTA010000015.1, on the reverse strand, counting down.
AGGACGTCGTCGAACTGCGCGGCAGCTGTGCGGCACCGATCCCCGCGGCCCTGCCGCAGCCCCTGCGCGTGGCGACTTCCGACGGCACGCCGGCGGGGGTCCCGGGCGGCCCGACGGCCGCCGTGGGCGGTCGGCCCCAGCCGGGCGGCGCCGGCGCCTTGGGGAGCCCCACCCCTGCCGGGCGGGCTGTCGAGCCCGATCCGTTCGCGCCGTTCCTCGCACTGAGGGAGGCCATGGCGGCGCTCCGGGAGACGTACGGGCACGGCGGGCACGACCGGGATCTCGTCCGTGAGGCACACATGCGGCTCCGACTGCGCGCCGCCGTGAAGGAGTTCGGCGACGGCGTCGCCGTCGTCTGCGGTGCGTGGCACGTGCCGGCGCTCGAGGCGCGGACGACCGTCGCCGCCGACAAGGCGCTCCTGAAGGGACTGCCCAAGGTCAAGACCGAGATGACCTGGGTGCCCTGGACCCACCGACGGCTGGCCCGCCGCTCCGGATACGGCGCCGGCATCGACTCGCCCGGCTGGTACGCGCATCTCTTCGGTGCGCCCGACCGGCCCGTCGAGCGCTGGATGACCAAGGTCGCGGGCCTGTTCCGGGACGAGGACCGGATGGTGTCGTCCGCCCATGTCATCGAAGCCGTCCGGCTCGCCGGGACCCTGGCGGTCATGCGCGGACGGCCGCTGGCCGGGCTGACCGAGACCGTCGACGCCATTCGGGCCGTGATGTGCGACGGCTCCGACGTGCCGCTCGGCCTGGTGCGGGACCGTCTCGTCATCGGGGACGTCCTCGGCGAGGTGCCCGACGCGGCGCCCGCGGTGCCGCTGCAGCGGGACCTGACCCGGCAGCAGCGCAGCCTGCGGCTCAAGCCGGAGGCGCTCGAGCGCGATCTTGAGCTCGACCTGCGCAAGGAGACCGACGCCGCCAAGAGCAGACTGCTGCACCGGCTGCGGCTGCTCGCCGTCGGCTGGGGCGAGCCCGTCGACGGGCGGGGGAGCACCGGCACGTTCCGGGAGAGCTGGCGGCTGCGCTGGGAGCCCGAGCTGTCCGTGAAGGTCGCGGAGGCGGGCGTCTGGGGCACCACGGTGCTCTCGGCCGCCACCGCGAAGGCGCAGTCACAGGCCGTCTCCGCCACCGCCCTGGGGCAGGTGACGGCGCTCGCCGAGCAGTGCCTCCTGGCCGAACTGCCCGAGGCGCTCCCGGTCGTCATGAGGTCCCTGGCCGACCGTGCGGCCCTCGACGCCGATGTGAGCCACCTGGCCCAGGCCCTCCCGGCGCTGGCCCGTTCGCTGCGGTACGGCGATGTGCGGGGCACGGACATGGCCGCGCTCGCAGAGGTCGCCGGCGGGCTCGCCGAGCGGATCTGCGTCGGCCTGCCGCCCGCCTGCATCGGACTCGACGCGGACGGCGCGGCGGAGATGCGCGGTCATCTCGACAACGTGCACAGCGCCATCGGGCTGCTGCCGGACGCCGAAGGCGTGCCCGAGCGCTGGAGATCCGTGTTGCGCAAGCTCGCCGGCCGCGACACCGTCCCGGGAGCGATTCGCGGCCGGGCGGCACGGCTGCTGCTGGACGAGGGCCTGCTCGGGGAGGAGGAGGCCGCGCGGCTGATGGCGCTCGCCCTCTCCCGGGGCACGGAGCCGTCGGACGCGGCTGCCTGGATCGAGGGCTTCGTCGGCGGCGCGTCCGGCGGTGGACTGCTGCTGGTTCACGACGAGCGCCTGCTTGAGCTGGTCGACTCCTGGCTGACATCGGTTCCGGCGGAGGCGTTCACCGATGTGCTGCCGCTGCTGCGCCGCACCTTCTCGGCCTACGAGCCGGGGGTCCGCCGCACGCTGGGCGAGCTCGTCCGCCGCGGCCCCGGCGCGGGCGGCGGGGCGGCCCCGACCGACACCGCGGTCCCCGGCTTCGGGCCCGGTCTCGACACCGCGCGCGCCGACGCGGTCCTTCCGGTGCTGCAGCTGCTGCTCGGCATCGACGACAACGACCTGACGGGGGTGCCCCGATGACGCAGAGCTCCAGTGACGAAAGGCTGCGGAGATGGCGGCTGGTACTGGGCGGCGAACCGGATGCCGATGGCACCGACTGCGCGCTCTCCGGCGCCGATGAGGCGATGGACGGCGCGCTCACGTCGCTCTACGGCTCCCGCTCCGGCGCGGGAAACCGCGGTGGAGGCAGATCGGCGGGGCTCGGGGCGTCCGCCCCGTCCGTCGCCCGCTGGCTGGGTGACATCCGCACGTATTTCCCCAGTTCCGTCGTGCAGGTCATGCAGCGCGACGCGATGGAGCGGCTCGGGCTCTCCGCGCTGCTGCTGGAGCCCGAGATGCTGGAGGCCGTGGAGGCGGACGTCCACCTCGTCGGCACCCTGCTCTCGCTCAACAAGGCGATGCCGGAGACGACGAAGGAGACGGCACGGGCGGTCGTGCGCAAGGTCGTCGACGACCTGGAGAAGAGGCTCGCCACCCGCACCCGCTCTACGCTGACCGGGGCACTCGACCGCTCGGCGAAGATCAGCAGGCCCCGCCACCGGGACATCGACTGGGATCGCACGATCCGGGCGAACCTCAAGAACTACCTGCCCGTTCCCGGAAAGGACGGCGTCTTCACCGTCGTCCCCGAGCGGCTCGTCGGATACGGACGGGCGTCGCAGGCGGTGAAGAAGGAGGTCGTGCTCTGCATCGACCAGTCGGGCTCGATGGCCGCCTCTGTCGTATACGCGTCGGTGTTCGGCGCCGTCCTGGCGTCGATGCGTTCCATCGCCACTCGGCTCGTGGTCTTCGACACCGCGGTCGTCGACCTGACCGACCAGCTCGACGACCCCGTCGACGTCCTCTTCGGCACCCAGCTCGGGGGCGGAACCGACATCAACAGGGCGCTGGCGTACTGCCAGTCGCAGATCAGCCGGCCCGCGGACACGGTCGTCGTGCTGATCAGCGATCTGTACGAGGGCGGCATCCGCGACGAGATGCTCAAGCGGGTCGCGGCGATGAAGGCGTCCGGCGTGCAGTTCGTCACTCTGCTCGCTCTCTCCGACGAGGGCGCCCCGGCGTACGACCGTGAGCACGCGGCCGCCCTCGCGACGCTGGGAGCACCGGCGTTCGCCTGTACGCCCGACCTCTTCCCCGACGTCATGGCGGCGGCCCTCGAGAAGCGGCCTCTGCCGATACCGGATGTGGCCATATCGGACTTGGCGGTCCATCAGTAACAGGCCGTGACATGGTGACCCATCGGTAACCCGAAACTTGCGCCGCCCCGGGAGACTCGTGCGAGCATCGTCCCGCATCGACCGAAAGAGAGCTTCTCCACTGTGGCTGCCGCAGCGCTTCGTCCCGCTGCCGTCCTGAGCGCGCTGCGCCGGACGGCGCCCGGGCCACGGGTGCTGCACGTGCTGCTCTTCCTCGGCGGATTGCTGACGCTGGGTCTTCTCCTCGGCGCCCCGGCGCACGCGGCCGAATCGCCGTCCGAGTCGACGGCCGGCGCGACCGCGAAGGTCAGTGCCGAAGTCCCGTCGCGGGGCGTCGCCGACGCCTCGTCGACGCCCCGGCGTGACGCCGCCGCCGGTGCCACGACGGGTGCGACGGACACGGCAGCGGATTCGTCCGCGGATCCTGCTGTGTCCACCGCCCCTGAGTCTCCCGCCGACCGGCAGCATGCGGCCCCGCAGTTCGCCGAGCGGCCGGTCGCCCGTGAACTGCGGCGCGCTGCCGCCGAGTCCGAACGGTTCGTCGAGACGACCGGTGCCGTACAGGCCAGGGACTCGCTCCGCGAGATGACCCTTCCGGTCACCGACAAGGCGCGGCAGCTCGCCGGTTTCCTGCTGGGCGTCTTCACCGCCCCGCTTCCCGGCGGGGAGCTGCCGGGACCCGGCGGAGTCGGCGCCGTTCCGGACGAGCCGACGGTGACGCGGCCCGCGGCGGAAGACGCCGCGTACAGTGCCGCACCAGCCGTCCCTGAATCCGCCGCCGGCGGTACGAGCCAGGCGGCAACGGGCCACTTCGGTGCCGCAGCCGGTTGGCCCGGCGCTCACCCGGGCAGCGAGCAGGACGGCCGTGTCGGTGGTTCGCGGCTCGAGTCGGTACAGGCACCGGCGCGCGCTCCCGCTCCGGAGCCGTTCGCCCCGTGCCGCTCCCTGCAGGGCGTCGTCCCGCACTCGGGCGAGACCCACTCGCCCCGTACGGGCGACCAGCAGGCGGCGACACTCGCACACGGATCGCCCGACGCTTTCGCGTCCGGTCCCGTGTGCCCGGCGGCGGAGCCGCCGACGCGCGACAGGCCGCGCGACGTTCTCGAATTCCCCGGCTAGGGCAGGCCTTCCCCCCGCCTCAGGACCTGCCACGCGGGGGTGGGCAGGTCTGCCCGCCAATCCGGAGCCCTTCTTCCCCTCCGGACCGCCGAACGAATTCGAAGGAACCGCCAAGCATGCACAAGAACATCCGTCGTTCCATTGCCGTCGCTGCCACGGCCACCGGTGTGTGGGCCCTCGGCACCGCCGCGGCCTCCGCCGACGAGTCGCCCGTCTCCCTGCCGCTGTCCATGCCGGACCAGGCGGCAGAGGCGGCCGACGCCGTCGAGGTGCCCGCCGTCGCCGACGCCGCGTCCGCCGGGGACAAGGTCGTCGGCAGGGTCGCCGACAAGCTCGTCGCCGGCGATGAACTGGAGAACCGGCTGCCCTCCGGCGGCGCTCCGGACGTCGTGTCCGACGTGACGTCCGAGGTCGACGTGACGTCCGAGGTCGACGTGACGTCCGAGGTCACGGACCGGGCCCGTCAGTACGTCGAGGGCGAGCTCCCCTCGTACGAGGCCCCGCGCGTCCGGGCCCCGTCCGTCGAGGCCCCGTCCGTCGACGCCGACATCGACTACCTCTTCGGTCCGCTGTCCGCGTTCGCCCACGAGCTGCACCAGGCCCCGGCGCAGGTCGAGGCCGGCGCACACTCCGCGGTCGCCGCTTCCGGCCCGATCGTGGACGAGACCTCCGCGGCCGTCCTGCCGCCCGTCGTCGCCACCGCCGTCGCCGGTGTTCAGCCGGTTGCGACTCAGGCCGTCGGTGACGCCGGTGCCCTCGCGCACGGTGTCGTCTCCGAGGCGCAGCCGTTCGCCGGCGGTGTCGTCGGTCAGGTGCAGCCGTTCGCGGGCGGTGTGGTGTCCGAGGTGCAGCCGTTCGCGGGCGGTGTCGTGGACCAGGTGCAGCCGTTCGCCCGTGGTGTGGTCTCCGAGGTGCAGCCGTTCGCAGGTGGCGTCGTCGGCGAGGTCCAGCCGTTCGCGGCCGGTGTCGTCGCCGAGGTGCAGCCCGTGGTCGACGCCGTGGTCGCGCACGTCCAGCCGGTCGGCCATGGCGTCGGTACGGCCGCAACCGGCCTGGCCTACGGGGTGACGGGCCAGGTCGACCCTTTCGCCGCCGGAGTGGTGTCCGAGGTGGGCCCGCTCGCGGCCGGTGTCGCGGGGCAGGTGGACCCGTTCGCCGCCGGAGTGGTGTCCGAGGTCCGGCCTTTCGCGGAGGGTATTGCGACGAACGTCACCAGTGACACCGCTCCGCTCGCCGGCAACGCCGTCGCCGGTGCGCAGGGCGTCGTCTCCGATGTGACCCCGAGCTACCTCCCGTACGGCATCTGAGCAGCGGCCCGGTCAGGCGCCGCCAAGGTGGCTGATCAGGCGTCGAGCGCAAGGGCGGGGCGTCCGGTCGGTCCCTGTGGGCGCCTCGCCCACCGGGCCCGGGGCGTTCCGCCCCGGCCGTACGCCCTACCATCCGCAGGCGCTCTGTGACCGTAATCACCGCTCAGGTGTGATCTGCGATTTAGGGGCGCACGTCCGGCGGGGATAACCTGCCAGGCGGACATGCCGCGCCCACGGACACCGTGTGTGCCTTCCTTGTGACAGAGCTCGTCACGTTGCCCTTCGCGGCACTGCCCACGCAGACAACGAACCGCGATCATCAGAAAAGGGACGGACGCGCGTGGACCTGTTCGAGTACCAGGCGAGGGATCTCTTCGCCAAGCACGGTGTACCGGTGCTGGCCGGTGAAGTCATCGACACGCCTGAGGCGGCGCGCGAGGCGACCGAGCGACTGGGCGGCAAGTCCGTCGTCAAGGCGCAGGTGAAGGTCGGCGGCCGCGGCAAGGCCGGCGGCGTGAAGCTGGCCGCCACCCCGGACGAGGCCGTCGCCCGCGCGACGGACATCCTCGGGATGGACATCAAGGGCCACACGGTCCACAAGGTGATGATCGCGGAGACCGCTCCGGAGATCGCCGAGGAGTACTACGTCTCGTACCTCCTCGACCGCACCAACCGCACCTTCCTGGCCATGGCCTCCGTCGAGGGCGGCATGGACATCGAGGAGGTCGCGGCCACCAAGCCCGAGGCCCTCGCGAAGGTCCCGGTCGACGCCAACGAGGGTGTCACCAAGGAGAAGGCCGCCGAGATCGTCGCCCAGGCGAAGTTCCCGGCCGAGGTCGCCGACCAGGTCGCCGACATCCTGGTGACCCTGTGGAAGACCTTCATCGCCGAGGACGCGCTCCTCGTCGAGGTCAACCCGCTGGCCAAGGTCGCCGACGGCCGCGTCATCGCGCTCGACGGCAAGGTGTCCCTCGACGAGAACGCCGACTTCCGCCAGCCGGAGCACGAGGCCCTCGAGGACAAGGCCGCAGCCAACCCGCTCGAGGCTGCCGCCAAGGCCAAGAACCTCAACTACGTCAAGCTCGACGGCGAGGTCGGCATCATCGGCAACGGCGCGGGTCTGGTCATGTCGACCCTCGACGTCGTCGCCTACGCCGGTGAGGCGCACGGCGGCGTGAAGCCCGCCAACTTCCTCGACATCGGTGGCGGCGCGTCCGCCCAGGTGATGGCGAACGGCCTCGAGATCATCCTCGGTGACGAGGACGTCAAGTCGGTCTTCGTCAACGTCTTCGGCGGCATCACCGCCTGCGACGAGGTCGCCAACGGCATCGTCCATGCCCTGGCCCTGCTCGCCGAGAGGGGCGAAGAGGTCACCAAGCCGCTGGTCGTCCGCCTCGACGGCAACAACGCGGAGCTGGGTCGCAAGATCCTCTCCGACGCCAACCACCCGCTGGTGCAGCGTGTGGACACCATGGACGGAGCGGCCGACAAGGCCGCCGAGCTCGCCGCTGTTGCGAAGTAAGGGAAGAGGGATCGTAGAACCATGGCTATCTTCCTGAACAAGGACAGCAAGGTCATCGTCCAGGGCATGACCGGCGCCACGGGCATGAAGCACACCAAGCTCATGCTGGGTGACGGCACCAACATCGTCGGCGGCGTGAACCCGCGCAAGGCCGGCACGTCCGTCGACTTCGACGGCACCGAGGTCCCGGTCTTCGGCACCGTCGCCGAGGCGATGGAGAAGACGGGCGCCAACGTCTCCGTCCTCTTCGTCCCGCCGGCCTTCGCCAAGGCCGCCGTGGTCGAGGCCATCGACGCCGAGATCCCGCTGGCCGTCGTGATCACCGAGGGCATCGCCGTCCACGACTCCGCCGCCTTCTGGGCGTACGCCAAGTCCAAGGGCAACAAGACCCGCATCATCGGCCCGAACTGCCCCGGCCTCATCACGCCGGGCCAGTCCAACGCCGGCATCATCCCGGGCGACATCACCAAGCCCGGCCGCATCGGTCTCGTGTCCAAGTCCGGCACGCTGACCTACCAGATGATGTACGAGCTCCGTGACATCGGCTTCTCCTCCGCCGTCGGCATCGGTGGCGACCCGGTCATCGGTACGACGCACATCGACGCCCTCGCGGCGTTCGAGGCGGACCCCGACACCGACCTGATCGTCATGATCGGTGAGATCGGCGGCGACGCCGAGGAGCGTGCGGCCGACTTCATCAAGGCCAACGTCACCAAGCCGGTCGTCGGTTACGTCGCGGGCTTCACCGCGCCCGAGGGCAAGACCATGGGCCACGCCGGCGCCATCGTCTCCGGCTCCTCGGGCACCGCCCAGGCGAAGAAGGAGGCCCTCGAGGCCGCGGGCGTCAAGGTCGGCAAGACGCCGACCGAGACGGCCAAGCTGGCGCGAGCGATTCTCGCCGGCTGATCCTCGCCGACCGCTTCTTACGCAGGACGCGTAGTGGGGGGGGGGGGGGGGGGGGGGGGGGGGGGGAGGGGGGGGGAGGGGGGGGAGGGGGGGGGGGGAGGGGGAGGGGGGGGGGGGGTGGGGGGGTTGTAGAGCTAGGCGCGGGCGTTGTTGCCGTCGTTCAGC
>NZ_JBVHTA010000015.1:0-62648 GCF_055566095.1 Streptomyces sp. NPDC027962 | reverse complement strand
GGAGGGAGGGCTGTTATTGCAACCGGGCAAAACAGCCCCCCACCCCCCCACCCCCCCCCCCCCCCCCCCCCCCCACCCCCCACCCCCCCCCCCCCTCCCCCCCCCCCCCCCCCCCCCCCCCCCCCCCCCACTACGCGTAAGGGCGCCTTGGCGCGCCGCGGATCACTGCGGCGGTCAACGCAGCAGCGGGACAAGACGATCGGGCTTGCCGGCCGTCTTCGCACGCAGCTTGTCGTGCAGCTGCTTGATCTTGGGTGTCATCACCGGCGGGCCGTGCTGCGGCCCCGGCACGTCCTCGACCCGCTGGGCCGGGGACATCGGCGGGTCGTACTGCCGGGGTGCTGTGACCAGCGTGAACGCGGTCGCCGCCACGATCAGCGCGGTCGCCGTCACGACCGACCTCGTCCACAGCCCGGCCCGGCGCTCGCAGCTGCCGCGCACCTCCTGCGCCGGTGTCATGACGGGGACGGGTTCGGTGCTGGTGAGCTCCCACAGCCGGTTCTGCAGCGCACCCGCGTCCGCCAGTTCAGGGAGCCGCTCGGCCACTGCCTCGCGCGCGTGCAGGAGACGGCCGGCGGTGGCCGGGGTGCTGGCCTCCGTCTCCGCGGCGGTCTCGGGCAGGTCCAGGCCCAGGCCGTCGTAGAGCAGCAGCGTGCGGCGGTAGGCAGGGGGGAGTTCCTGCAAGGCCTCGAGCACCTCGCGCCGGGACGCCTCTTCGGGCGGCTCGTCGGGGTACCGGTGGACGGCGCGCAGCCGGTTCCACGGGGACATGGCGCAGTCGTACGCGACGGTCCGCACCCAGCCGGCCGGGTCCCGGTCCCTGGCCACCTCCGGCCAGCGCTGCCAGGCGATGTGGAAGGCGCGCTCGACCGCCTCCTGGGAGAGCAGGCGGCGGCCGGTCAGCAGGTATGTCTGGTGTACGAGACCGGGAGCGGCGTACGCGTACAGCTCGTCGAAGGCCTCCTCTGCGGTCGTCACGGGCCGGGACGGGGCCGCGGCCGGCGGGCGGGGCGGCGGTTCCCTGTGCGGTGCCGCGGCCGGCGGGCGGGGCGGCGGTTCCCCGAGCGGGGTGGCCGACGGCTTGGGGCGCGGCACCAGCGGCGGCGCGGGTTCCGGGCGCTCGGCCTCGAACGAGGCGAGCAGTCGTGAGTACGCCTCGCGCTTGCGGCCTCTGGGGTTCGTGCGGCCCGTCTCCCAGGACCGGAGCGTCGCACGGGTGACACCGATCGTCGTCGCGACCTCGTCCTCGGTCAGGCACAGGGCATCCCGGAGTCTGCGCCGTTGCGCGGGGGGCGGCAGGGGGATGCCGGACGTGGAGCGTCTGGTGCTTTCTGTCATGAAGGGCTCCATGGAGGGCTCTGTGCGGCACCGCAATGGGCGAAAAAACACATAAACGTATCTTGTGCGACACATCGGCCATTGGCCCGTTACATGGATAAAGCGCGTGTCGTTGGCAGCATGGCCGCGTGACCCAAGTGACCGAGCAGAGCCCCCCGATGCCGAAAGCCGAGGTCGCCGTGCAGGGCGGCACGTCGGTCGCGCTGGTCGCGTCCTTCGTGCGCGGCGCGACGGCGGCAGGGCTCGGGCTCGGCCTGATCAGCGTGTTCGTCATGGTGATGTGGATCAGCTCGCCCTTCCCGGGCAGCGGTCCCGCCGACGCGCTGCACGTGGCGGCGGCGCTGTGGCTCCTCGCGCACGGCACGGAGCTCGTACGCGCGGACACGCTCTCCGGCGTCCCCGCGCCGATGGGGATCGTGCCGCTGCTCTTCGTCGCCCTGCCCGCGTGGCTGGCGCACCGGGCGGCACATGACGCCCTGGAACCCGGCGAAGGCCGGCCGAGGCCCTCCGCATGGGGCGCGCCCACCATGGTGACCAGCGGCTACGTGATGGTCGGCGCGCCCGTCGTGCTCTACGTCGCCGGTGGCTCCCTGGCCGCGGATCCGCTGAGCGCCCTGGCTCATCTGCCGCTGGTGACCCTCGCGGCGGCGGGCTTCGGCGCCTGGACCGCGAGCGGCCGGCCGCTCGGCCCGCTCCCGGAGCGGACGCCGCAGTGGCTGCGGGTCCCCCTCGCCCGCACACGCGCGCATGTCGCGCTCCGGTCCGCCGCCGCCGGGACGCTGGCGCTGCTCGCCGGCGGCGCGGTGCTCGTCACCGTCTCCACGGTCTGGCACGGGAAGGCGGTCCAGGAGTCCCTCCTGGGGCTGTCGGGGGAGTGGTCGGGACAGGCGGCGCTGGTGCTGCTGACGCTGGCGCTCGTGCCGAACGCGGCGGTGTGGGGCGCGGCATACGGACTCGGCCCCGGCTTCGCACTCGGTACGGGCGCGACGGCCACGCCGCTCGCCCTGACCGGGTCGCCCGCGCTGCCCGAATTCCCCTTGCTGGCGGCGGTGCCGGCGCACGGGCCGGGCACGCCACTGAACTGGGCGGCGACGGCGGTGCCGGTCGCCGCGGCCGCGGTGATCGCATGGTTCACGGTGGGGACGGCGGCACCGCGGTACGGGGAGCGCGAGACGGCTTGGCGCCCCGGCGGGACCGCGCTCGCCGCGCTGCTGGGCTCGGTCGGCTGCGGGGTCGCCGTGGCCGTGCTCGCCGCGGCTTCGGGAGGACCACTGGGCACCGGCCGCCTCGCCGAGTTCGGGCCGGTGTGGTGGCTCGCCGGCCCGGCGGCACTGGTCTGGACGGCCGTCCTGGGGGTCCCGCTGGCCCTGGCCCTGCGGGCGTGGCGGCTGAGGTCGGGCCACGGGTGGTGGCGTGGACTGCTGCGGCGCGACCACACGGAGGCGGAGGGGGCTGCGCCGGCTTCGGCAGTGCGGGCGGACGACTCCGGACAGCCGTCGGACCCGGACCTCGACGACGACGAGTTCGAGCCGTACGACTTCCTGCCGCTGGACACCTGGCCCGAGTCCGGGCCTGGCGGAACCCGCTGGGCGGCGCTGAAGGAGGGGGACCGCGTGCCGGACTTCCCGCCGATGCCGGAGGCCGCCCGGGCGGAACCGGACGAGACCGCGCCGGTGCCTCCGGAGGAGGCCGTTGAGGAACCGGACGAGCCGGTACCCGCACCCACACCCACACCTGCGGACGGTCCCGCATGCGCGGACGCGCCCGCAGACCTGGACGAGCCGGCACCCGCGGACGGTCCCGCACCCGCACCGCCGCACGCAGCAGATCTGGATGCTCCGGCACCTCCGGCCGTACCCGCTCCTTCGGATGCTCCCCCCGGAACCACGTGACGCCGCGACGGACCGGAGTCCGTCGCGGCGTCACGAGAAACGCGATGCGGGCGTGCTACTCCTTGACGCCAAGGATGCCGCGCAGGGGCTTCGGGAGTTCCTCGTTGCAGGCCAGCTGACCCGACTTCGTCAGGGCGTCGTTCACGCAGGTGTAGTAGTCGCGGTAGACGAGCTGCGCCGTGAACGAGGCCGCCACGATCAGCAGCGCGATGCTCGCCATCACCAGCCCGCTCACGGCCGAGGTGATCTGCGGCTTGCCGCCGGCCGTGGGGGCGGACGCGGGGGCGTGCGGCGGCCGGGGCGGGGCGTGCGGCGGGGTGCCGCCCGTCGTCAGGGCGTCGGCGGACACCCGGCGCTGGGGCTTGGCCCGCAGGGAGCTGATGCCCCAGTACAGCGCGAGGGCGCCCAGCAGCAGAGCGATCTCGGAGAAGTCGAAGACCGCGAAGAAGAACGCCCACATGCCCGACAGCAGGGCGTACCGTGCCCGCCGCTGGGCGGGGTCGGTCGGGTCCCAGCGCAGGCCGCCCGGGCCGCCCGGCTGCCGGCCGGAGCCGCCGCTCCCGTCAGAGCCGGGGCGGCCGCCGAAGCCGCCCGAGGAACGGCCCGGCTGGCGGCTGCTCCACTGGCTGCCCCAGCCGGAGCCCGAGCCGGAGTTGCCTCCGTCGGGTGAGTCGGGTGAGCCGGACGAGCCGGACGAGCCGGACGGGTCGTTCGAGGACGAGTCGTCGCTCGGCGACGGGTGGCGCGGCTGCCACGGCTGGTCCGGCCGGCCCTCCGGCGGCGGCGCGAAGGGGTTGTTGTCGTCCGTGGACTGGCGCTCCCGCGGCAACAGGAGGTCCGTACGGCGGCGTCGGTCCGGCATCTGGTGAACGTCTTCCCCTCGTCATGCCCGTGATCGGGCCCGTCTGGCGCGGGCTCTGCCCCCAGACGCTACCTTCCGGCCACGCCCCCGTCCCGTGGGGGCCGTTCTGTGTGCCGGTATCGTTGCTGACGGTCGACCCCTTCGTAGAGTTCCCCGTATCCGGGGATGCGACTCGTTCGTACGACCGCACAAAGTCGCACCGTATGCCGCACCGTAACGCGAAAAGAGTCCCTCTGTGGCTGCCGCCCGCCTCGTCGTCCTGGTCTCCGGGTCAGGGACGAACCTTCAGGCCCTCCTCGACGCGATCGCCGCCGATCCGGACGGATTCGGGGCGCGGATCGTCGCCGTGGGCGCCGACAGGGCGGGCATCGCCGGCCTCGAGCGCGCGGAGCGCGCGGGCGTGCCGACCTTCGTCTGCCGGGTGAAGGACTACGCGACCCGCGAGGAGTGGGACGCGGCGCTCACCGAGGCCACCGCCGCGTACGAGCCGGACCTCGTGGTGTCGGCCGGTTTCATGAAGATCGTGGGGAAGGAGTTCCTCGCGCGCTTCGGAGGGCGGTTCGTGAACACCCACCCCGCCCTGCTGCCCAGCTTCCCCGGAGCCCACGGCGTGCGCGACGCACTCGCGTACGGCGTCAGGGTCACCGGGTGCACCGTCCACTTCGTCGACGACGGCGTCGACACCGGGCCGATCATCGCGCAGGGCGTGGTCGAGGTCCGGGACGCGGACTACGCAGACGGTGGCGACGCTCTTCATGAGCGCATCAAGGAAGTCGAGCGAAGGCTGCTCGTCGATGTCGTGGGGCGCCTGGCCCGTAACGGCTACCGCATTGAGGGACGAAAGGTAATTATCCCGTGACCGCCGAACCCATGAAGCGGCCCATCCGTCGCGCGCTGGTCAGCGTCTACGACAAGACGGGGCTCGAGGACCTCGCCCGCGGCCTGCACGAGGCGGGCGTCGAACTCGTCTCGACCGGCTCCACCGCCTCGAAGATCGCCGCCGCCGGCCTGCCGGTGACCAAGGTCGAGGAGCTGACCGGCTTCCCGGAGTGCCTGGACGGCCGGGTCAAGACGCTGCACCCGCGCGTGCACGCCGGCATCCTCGCCGACCTGCGGCTGGAGGACCATCGCAGCCAGCTCGTCGAGCTGGGCGTCGAGCCCTTCCAACTGGTCGTCGTGAACCTGTACCCGTTCAAGGAAACGGTCGCCTCCGGTGCCGGTCCGGACGAGTGCGTCGAGCAGATCGACATCGGCGGCCCCTCCATGGTCCGCGCCGCCGCCAAGAACCACCCCTCGGTCGCGGTCGTCACCAGCCCCGCCCGGTACGCGGACGTGCTGTCCGCGGTCAACGACGGCGGCTTCGACCTGGCGGCGCGCAAGCGGCTCGCGGCAGAGGCGTTCCAGCACACCGCCGCGTACGACGTGGCCGTGGCCTCCTGGTTCGCCTCGTCCTACGCCCCCGCCGACGAGTCGGAGTTCCCTGACTTCCTCGGTGCCACGTGGGAGCGCGAGAACGTGCTGCGCTACGGAGAGAACCCGCACCAGCCCGCCGCGCTCTACACCTCCGGCAGCGGCGGACTGGCGCAGGCCGAGCAGCTGCACGGCAAGGAGATGTCGTACAACAACTACACGGACACCGACGCCGCCCGTCGTGCCGCGTACGACCACGTCGAGCCGTGCGTCGCGATCATCAAGCACGCCAACCCGTGCGGCATCGCGATCGGCGCGGACGTCGCGGAGGCGCACCGCAGGGCGCACGCCTGCGACCCGCTGTCCGCGTTCGGCGGTGTGATCGCGGTCAACCGCCCGGTGTCCGTGGCGATGGCCGAGCAGGTCGCCGAGATCTTCACCGAGGTGATCGTCGCGCCCGGCTACGAGGACGGCGCGGTCGAGGTCCTGGCCAAGAAGAAGAACATCCGGGTACTGCGCGCCGAGGGCGCCCCGGTGAACCCGGTCGAGATCAAGCCCATCGACGGCGGCGCGCTGCTCCAGGTCACCGATCGCCTGCGGGCCGACGGCGACGACCCGGCGAACTGGACGCTGGCGACCGGTGAGGCACTGTCCGCCGAGGAGCTTGCCGACCTGGCCTTCGCCTGGAGGGCCTGCCGCGCGGTGAAGTCGAACGCGATCCTGCTCGCCAAGGACGGCGCCTCGGTGGGCGTCGGCATGGGCCAGGTCAACCGCGTCGACTCCGCGAAGCTCGCGGTCGAGCGGGCCGGCGAGGAGCGGGCGCGAGGCTCCTACGCCGCGTCGGACGCGTTCTTCCCGTTCCCGGACGGGCTGGAGATCCTGACCGCCGCGGGCGTCAAGGCCGTGGTGCAGCCGGGCGGTTCGGTCCGCGACGAGCTGGTCGTGGAGGCCGCGAAGAAGGCCGGCGTGACGATGTACTTCACGGGGACGCGCCACTTCTTCCACTGAGCGCGCGAAGACGGCCCGCCGGTCGGAAACCGGCGGGCCGTCGGCGTGCCTGACGCGGCGATCGCCCTGCCCAACTCGCCCACGAAACCGGGGCCGGTAAGGCCGAAGGCCGTGAACCCGCCGGTGCGGGGGTCACGGCCTTCAGAACGCCACGAGGTCAGTGACGCGGGCGCTTGAACCAGTCGGCGGTCGCGCTCTTGGACGCGAACACGATCAGCAGGATCGCCACGATCAGCGTGATCAGGCCGATCGGGATGGTGAAGATGCCGCTGATGATGGCGAAGGCGCCGTAGACGATCGAGCAGACGCGGACGCCGTTGGCGCCGCTGGCGTACTTCAGCGCGAGGACCAGGCCCAGCGCGGCGAAGACCAGGGAGAGCACCAGAAGGAAACCGAGCACACCCTTGCCGAGGTCGGCGAACGCTTCGCTCTCGGTGCCGTTCAGGTCGGCCGCGGCCTTGTCGAACTCCGAGATCGTGTAGCCGTAGAGAGCGGCGACCGCGAGCTGGCAGACGACGATGACGTAGAGAAAGATGCGGGCGGCCTTGGTGATGCCCGGCATCTCCACCGGACCGGCCGGGTAGCCGCCGCCGTAGGGCTGCTGGACCGGCGGGGCCTGGGGGTAGCCGTAGCCGGGCTGCTGGCCCTGCTGCTGGCCGTAGGGGTTGTTCGGGTCGCCGAAGCTCATGCGGGATTCCTCCGTTGAAAGTGCGGGGACGACGCGGTCGGAGCGGAGGAACTGCACGACTGTCGATATCTTTTGCCCCCCGGCACTGCCCGCGGCACTGCGCGGCTCATCGTCGTATCAACGTCGACTTTTTGTCCAGTCGGTATACGTAGGTGTTGTGCAAGTGCAACCTGTTGTGCCTGCGGGCCTCCGCCGGGGCGGTGCCCGCCCTGTGGGCCGGATTGGAACCGGGGAGGGGTCATCCGCGAGGATGGGTGCATGACTGCCCAGATTCTCGATGGCAAGGCCACCGCAGCCGCGATCAAGTCCGAGCTGACCGCCCGCGTGGCGGCCCTCAAGGAGCGGGGTGTCATCCCCGGGCTCGGGACCCTCCTCGTCGGGGACGACCCGGGAAGCCGCTGGTACGTCAACGGCAAGCACCGCGACTGCGCGCAGGTCGGCATCGCCTCGATCCAGCGCGAACTGCCCGACACCGCCACGCAGGAGGAGATCGAGGCGGTCGTACGGGAGCTCAACGAGAACCCCGAGTGCACCGGGTACATCGTCCAACTCCCGCTTCCCAGGGGCATCGACGCAAACCGGGTCCTGGAGCTCATGGATCCGGCCAAGGACGCGGACGGGCTGCACCCGATGAGCCTCGGCAAGCTCGTGCTCGGCGTCGAGGGCCCGCTGCCGTGCACCCCGTACGGCATCGTCCAGCTGCTGCGTCACCACGGAGTGGAGATCAAGGGCGCGAACGTGGTGGTCGTCGGCCGGGGCATCACCATCGGGCGGCCGATGCCGCTGGTGCTCACCCGCAAGTCCGAGAACGCGACGGTCACGCAGTGTCACACCGGTACGCGTGACCTCTCCGCCCATCTCCGGCAGGCCGACATCATCGTCGCGGCGGCCGGTGTGCCGCACCTGATCAAGCCCGAGGACGTCAAGCCGGGCGCCGCCGTCCTCGATGTCGGCGTCAGCCGTGACGAGCACGGCAAGATCGTCGGCGATGTGCACCCCGGGGTCGCGGAGGTGGCCGGCTGGGTCGCGCCGAACCCGGGCGGTGTCGGCCCGATGACGCGGGCGCAACTGCTGGTGAACGTGGTCGAGGCTGCCGAGCGCGCGGCGTCCGCCGAGCCCGCGGTCTGACGGGGCCGGCCCATGGACGTGCGCCCGAACGACGACGTGGCCCCGCAGGCGGCCGAGCCCGGCGGCGCTGCGGCCTCCGGCCCTGCGCAGGGCTCCTCCAAGGGTTCCTCGCAGGGCGCTGAGGACCGGGCAGGGGCGGGCGCGAACGGCTCGGCCTCCGGCGACGAGCGGGGACAGGGCCCGGCGGAGGTGAGCGGTCCGGAGCCGGCCGAGGGCGCCGGGACCAAGGACTCCGGCACCCCCGAGGACGAGGAACTGCCGTCCGAGGAGGAGGTCCGGGCGTGGCTGAACGGCACGGGCCCCGGCCCCGACTCAGGTGCCGGGGAAGGGCCGTCCGGGGACGTGGCACAGGACGGCCCCGAGGGCGGGGCCGCGGAGTCCGACGACGACGCCGGCCGCAAAGCGGGCTCGCGGCGCCCGCCGACCGTCACGCGCGACACCGCGCGCCCCGAGGGCGGTGGGCGGGCCGCGCCCAAGGACGCGCCGGCGCCCGCGCGGCAGTGGCCGCTGCTCACCGTCCTGACCCTGACCGGTATCGGCCTGCTGATCATCGGCACCGACGCCTTCGCGGACGCGTTCCGGGTCGGCACGATCCTGATCGGCGCCGGTCTGATCGTCGGCGCCGTGCTGCGGCGTGTCACGCCCTCCGTCGGCATGCTCGCCGTCCGCTCGCGCTTCACGGACATGATCACGTACGGCCTGCTGGGCACGCTGATCGTTCTGCTCGCCCTGGTGGCGCAGCCGAAGCCGTGGCTCGACGTGCCGTTCCTCGAGGACGCGGTTCGTTTCACCGTGCGCTGAGGGCTCTCGTCCGGATCAGGCCGACAGGCCATGGGTCCGAACGAGAGGTCTCGGGGCCGGTCCGGCGGCCGGGATCCGGAGTGTCGCCCTCTCACGCGAGTAGCTTGATGCCGAGATGGTCCGGTTCGTCCCCTCGGGGGCGGTGGGCCGGTCGACGCGCGAGAGGGACGTTCACCCGATGGCCAAGATCAAGGTAGTCAACCCCGTCGTCGAACTCGACGGTGACGAGATGACCCGCATCATCTGGCGGTTCATCAAGGAACAGCTGATCCTGCCGTACCTCGATGTCGAGCTGAAGTACTTCGACCTGGGCATCGAGCATCGCGATGCCACCGGCGACCAGGTGACCGTCGAGGCCGCCAACGCCATCGCGAAACACGGTGTCGGCGTCAAGTGCGCCACGATCACCCCCGACGAGGCGCGGGTCGAGGAGTTCAGGCTCAAGGCGATGTACCGCTCGCCGAACGGCACCATCCGCAACATCCTCGGCGGCGTCATCTTCCGTGAGCCGATCATCATGCGGAACGTGCCCCGGCTCGTGCCGGGCTGGACGAAGCCGATCGTCGTCGGCCGCCACGCGTTCGGCGACCAGTACTGCGCCACCGACTTCAAGGTGCCCGGGCCCGGCACGCTGACGATGTCGTTCGCCCCGCAGGACGGCTCCGACCCGATCGAGGTCGAGGTCCACCGGTTCCCCGGCCCCGGCGTCGCGCTCGGCATGTACAACCACGACGAGTCGATCCGCGACTTCGCGCGCGCCTCGTTCCGCTACGGCCTCGCCCGCGGCTACCCCGTCTACATGTCCACGAAGAGCACGATCCTCAAGAAGTACGACGGCCGGTTCAAGGACATCTTCCAGGAGGTCTTCGACGCCGAGTTCAAGGGGGAGTTCGACCGTGTCGGCCTGACGTACGAGCACCGTCTGATCGACGACATGGTGGCCGCCGCGCTCAAGTGGGAAGGCGGCTACGTCTGGGCGTGCAAGAACTACGACGGCGACGTCCAGTCGGACATCGTCGCGCAGGGCTTCGGCTCGCTCGGCCTGATGACCTCCGTCCTCGTGTCCCCTGACGGCAGGACGATCGAGGCGGAGGCGGCGCACGGAACGGTCACCCGGCACTACCGTCAGCACCAGCAGGGACGGGACACCTCGACCAACCCGATCGCGCTGATCCATGCATGGACCCGTGGCCTCGCCCACCGCGGCCGACTGGACGGGACCCCTGAGGTGACCGGGTTCGCGGAGGCACTCGAGCAGGTGTGCGTGGAGACCGTCGAGGGCGGTCGGATGACCAGGGACCTGGCGCTGCTGATCTCCCCCAACCAGCCGTGGCAGACCACGGAGCAGTTCCTGCAGACCCTGGACGCCAACCTCCAGAAGAAGATGGCCGATCACGGCCTGCTGTGACGCCGGGACGCGGACGGCGCCCGTCCTCTCCCCCGAGGGAGGACGGGCGCTGTCGTGCTTCAAGAGTCATGGACGCGCCAAAGGCGTTCAAGGGACGACTGTGGCCTGTGGCACGGAAGTGACCATTCCGCCATGGTGTGATCGTCGTGCTACGGATGCGAGACTGGGGCCGCACCCGAGGCGCATCGGCTGCGCGGGGGTATATAAAGCACTTCGGGGGACAAGGGGGAAGTACCAATGCCTCGTTGGAAGGAATTGCCCGAGGGGCTGGACCCGGAGGTCCGCGAGTTCATGGGCCAGCTGCGAGGGCTCGTCGACCGCAGCGGACTGAGCATCGCGGCCGTCTCGGACCGCACCGGGTACAGCAAGACGTCCTGGGAGCGTTATCTCAACGGGCGGCTCCTCGCACCGAAGGGCGCCGTCGTCGCGCTCGCCGAGGTGACCGGCACGAGCCCCATACATGTGACCACCATGTGGGAACTCGCCGAACGCGCATGGAGCCGTGCCGAGATGCGGCACGACATGACGATGGAAGCGATACGGATATCGCAGGCGCGCGAGGCGCTCGGGGGAAGCGCCGGCCGGGGCGCGCCCGCCGCAGCGCCCCCACATGGCACGACCGGTCCTCGTTCTGGACCCGGCAGCGGGCCGTCCGGCTCCGGGTGGCCGCCCATGGCCGGCGCGCCGCACGGCCCCGCCGCCGGGCCGGCCCCGGAGCGCGTGGCGCAGCAGACCGGCCGGCCCCCGCACGGCGCCCCCGCCCCCGCGGCTCCCGCCGCGCCCGCCAGGCGCCGCAGGAAGACCCCGTTCATCGCCGCCGCCGTGGCCAGCGTGCTCATCGTGGGCGCCGGGGTCTGGCTGCTGGTCGGCGGCGACGGCGGCGACGACGGCAGGCAGGCCGCGCCGACACGGTCCGCCGCCCCCACGACCAGCAGCCCGCAGTTGCCCGCCGGCGTGAAGTGCAACGGCGCCGACTGCGGCGGCCAGGACCCGGAGAGCATGGGCTGCGGCGGCGAGTATGCGAAGACCGTCTCCACGGCGACCGTCGGCAAGGCGGTGGTCGAGGTCCGCTACAGCAAGGTCTGCGGCGCGGCCTGGGCCCGTATCACCCAGGCGGATGCCGGGGACTCGGTGCAGATCGCCGTCGGCGGCAAGGCCGCGGAGAGCGCGCTGGTCGACGCGGACAAGGACGCGTACACGCCGATGGCGGCGGCCCCCGATCCGGCCGACGCGAAGGCGTGCGCCACGCTCAAGACGGGCACGGAGGGCTGCACTTCCCCGCAGTGACGCGGGGCGGGACACACACGGTGACGACCTTGTGGCGCGACGCGGTGAGCCGCGCCACAAGGGGCCGGGGGACTGCGCGCGTCCGGGTCGGATAGCCTGACCGCTGGAAATCTCTTCACGTCAAGATTCAGCACGGGCGTGGACGAGAGGTCCCGCACGAGGGGCACAGTTGCCCACCGCCAGCTGTCTTACGGAGATCGCCATGACCCGCACTCCCGTCAACGTCACCGTGACCGGCGCGGCCGGCCAGATCGGCTACGCGCTGCTCTTCCGTATCGCCTCCGGCCACCTGCTCGGCGCGGATGTGCCGGTCAAGCTGCGCCTGCTCGAGATCCCGCAGGGCCTCAAGGCCGCCGAGGGCACCGCCATGGAGCTCGAGGACTGCGCCTTCCCGCTGCTCAAGGGCATCGAGATCACCGACGACCCGAACGTCGGCTTCGACGGCGCCAACGTCGCCCTGCTCGTCGGCGCCCGCCCGCGCACCAAGGGCATGGAGCGCGGCGACCTGCTCTCCGCCAACGGCGGCATCTTCAAGCCGCAGGGCAAGGCCATCAACGACAACGCCGCGGACGACATCCGTGTCCTCGTCGTCGGCAACCCGGCCAACACCAACGCCCTCATCGCCCAGGCCGCGGCCCCGGACGTACCGGCCGAGCGCTTCACGGCGATGACCCGCCTCGACCACAACCGCGCGATCTCGCAGCTGGCCGCCAAGACCGGCGCCGCCGTCTCCGACATCAAGCGCCTGACGATCTGGGGCAACCACTCGGCGACCCAGTACCCGGACATCTTCCACGCGGAGATCGCCGGCAAAAACGCCGCCGAGACCGTCAACGACGAGGCGTGGCTGGCCGACACCTTCATCCCGACCGTCGCCAAGCGCGGCGCGGCGATCATCGAGGCCCGTGGCGCCTCCTCGGCCGCCTCCGCCGCCAACGCGGCCATCGACCACGTCCACACGTGGGTCAACGGCACCGCCGAGGGCGACTGGACCTCCATGGGCATCCCGTCGGACGGCTCCTACGGCGTCCCGGAGGGCCTGATCTCCTCCTTCCCCGTCACCTGCAAGGACGGCAAGTACGAGATCGTCCAGGGCCTGGACGTCAACGAGTTCTCGCGTACCCGCATCGACGCGTCCGTGCGGGAGCTCGAGGAGGAGCGCGCCGCGGTCCGCGAGCTCGGCCTCATCTGAGTCACTCCGTTCCGTACGCCCCGGCTGCCGTGCGCGGCCGGGGCGTTCGGCAGCTCAGGACGGGAGGCGACGGGCGTGCGAAAGAATTGAACACGTTCGGGAACTGAAGCGCGGCGTTTCCGGGTCTCGGTTCACATGCGCGTAACGATGATCCTCCCGGCCCTGACCGAAGCGACCAGTCCGCTCTTCCGCCCCATCAAGTACTCGCTCTTCCCGCCGCTCGGCCTCGCGACCCTCGCCGGGTACTTGGACGACACGGACGAGGTGACGCTGTACGACGAGCACGTCGAGCGCATCGACATCGAGGCGCTGCCCAGCCCCGACCTGCTCGTCCTCCAGCCCTACATCACCTCCGCCCGCCGCAGCTACGAGATAGCCGACCACTTCCGGGCACGCGGCGTGCACGTGGCGATGGGCGGGCTGCACGTCACCTCACTGCCGGAAGAGGCCGCCGCGCACGCCGACACGATCTTCACGGGACCGGGGGAGGAGCAGTGGCCGCTCTTCCTGAAGGACTTCCGGGACGGCGTCCCCGCGAAACGCTACGACTCCACGGCGCAGCGCACACTCGTCGGCCTGCCGCCCGTCCGCCGCGACCTGATCAAGCGTCACCTGTACCTGGTGCCCAACTCGATCGTCGTCTCGCGCGGTTGCCCGCACCACTGCGACTTCTGCTACAAGGACGCGTTCTTCGAGGGCGGCAAGTCCTTCTACACGCAGACCGTGGACGACGCCCTCTCCGAGATCGACCGCCTGCCGGGCCGCCATCTCTACTTCCTCGACGACCATCTGCTGGGCAATCGCCGTTTCGCCGAGGCCCTGTTCGACGGGATGAAGGGAATGGGCCGTCTCTGGCAGGCCGCCGGGACGGTCAACTCCGTCCTGCAGCCCGGCCTGTTGGAGCGGGCGGTGGACGCGGGTCTGCGCAGTCTGTTCGTGGGCTTCGAGACCGTCAACGACGCGAATCTCGCGGAGCGGCGCAAGAACCAGAACATCGGCAGGGACTACGGCGCGGCGGTCCGCCGCCTGCACGACGCGGGCGTCATGGTCAACGCCAGCTTCGTCTTCGGTCTCGACCAGGACGGTCCGGACGTTTTCGACCGCACGGTGGAGTGGGCTGTTGAGCAGGGCATCGAGACGGCGACGTTCCACATCATGACGCCGTATCCGTCCACCGGACTGTGGAAGCAGATGGTGGCGGAGGACCGGATCGAGCACCGCGACTGGGACCTCTACGACACGCGCCATGTCGTCTACCGCCCCAAGGGCATGACCCCGAAGGAACTGGAGGACGGCTACTGGCGCGCGTACCGCGACTTCTACCGCTGGTCCAACATCTGGCGCGGCGCCTCCGCCCAGCCGGGCACGCACGAGCGCCTGCGCCATCTCGCGTACGCGGGCGGCTGGAAGAAGTTCGAGCCCGCGTGGGACGCGCTGATCCGTTCCAGGCGTGTGGTGCGTGCGATGCCGGTGCTGGAGCGGACGCTGGCGGCGTTCGGAGGGCGCAGGGCGGGGTGAACGGGCGGGCACGACCGGCAGCCGAGGGGCTCGCACACCCGGGGGGCCGTTCAGCGGCGGTCCGCAGCGGCCGACCGGTCCGGCGGCCGCACCCACGGGGTTCGCAGGGGCGTCCGCCTTACCGAGCGCTCTGGCCTCGGGCAGCCTCAGCCCGCGACGGCGACCGTCGACGCCACCGTGACGGCGACCATCGCGGCCTGCATGTTGCGGATCGCCTCGCGTACGCTCTCGCCCGCCCACTGGCCGTCCGCGATCTCCATCATGCGCGGGACGACCTGCTTGCGCGGGAGGTCGGAGAACGCGAGGCGGTGCAGCTTGGCGGAGTGGATCAGTGTGACCAGGCCGGCTGTGCGGTCGTCAGGAGTGGCGTCGTGGAGGACGACGGCCGTCAGGCGCTCGCGCAGCTCGCGCTCGGTCGAGCCGTCCGCCTCCGGGTAGCGCCGCACCGGGAACAGGCCCAGCACCTTGTGCTGCTCCTCGGCCACCAGGCCACGCTCGCGCAGGCTGTCGATCGTGGCGCCGACGGCCTTGGAGTCTTTGAATACCTCAATTCGTGTGCGGGCGGCAGTCACGGCAGGTGCCGGGAGCCGTCGACCTGAACGGGCGGGCGCAGCCCTCGCACTCCTGGAGCGGGACGGTCCCCACTGCCGCGGCGGGCTTCGGCAGCTCGGGTGGCAGCCAGTTCTCGAGGCGGTACGCGAGGAGCCGGGACGGCCGGTGCAAGGTGCCTGCGGGCAGAGCGGCGGCGAGCGTACGGGCGACCTGCGGCCCGGGTACGTCGCGGTCCAGCCACGCCGTGACGGCCGGGACCAGGTCGGCGATGTCCCGGACGGAGAGCGTCAGACGGGAGTCGAGTGACCGCAGCCCGGCGAGGAGCTGCGCGGCGGGCTGGTGAAGTAGTTCGCCGAGGCTCGGCAGAGGGGGTTTGCGGGTGGCCGGTGCTCGTTTGACCAGGCTCACGCGCCGCAGGGGCGCCCGGGGTTCGGGCTCGGCGCCGGGGCACTCGTAGTACGTGGTCCGGGTGCCGATGCGCTGCCCGGGGGCGCGGTGCTTGAGACGCCGCAGATAGCCGGTGGCCTCCAGTTCCCTGAGCGCCTTGGCGAGGCGGTCGGGGCTGTCGGGGAACTCGTCGGCCAGGGCCTCGATGGAGACCTTCGCGCCGTCCTTGACGGACTGGATGTAGAGCGCGACGCCACGGGCGGCGGCGGACAGGCTCTTGTGCTGGGCGAGGTGGTTGCCGACCACCGTGAAGTTGTCCTTGTGGTGGTGCCGCACATGCACCACGCCACGCGAAAGGGGCGCGATAGACTGCGCTGAGGTCATTGGGAAGGTCCTTGCTTCCTGATGAACAGGCCCTCGGACCGGGATTGCCGTCCCGCCGGGGGCCGTTTCTGTGTGGTGTTGTTGCGGCGAACGTACCGTGCCGCTCCCGACATATGCCACTCCGTCACCGGATCGGGTGATGAGGGGAGTTGGAGGGGTGGTCGGGTGGTTCTTTTCCCAGTCCTTTAAGGGGGCTGCGGGGTCCGAGCCCTGCGGGGCACCGGATTCTGGAAACCCCGAATCCGGTGCGACCTGCGGGTTCTTCAGCGGGCGCGCCGGTCGGCCGCCGCGTACGCGACGAAGTCCTCCCAGGGGGCGGGGGACACGTCGACTATCGGGCCGGTCGTGTTCTTGGAGTCCCGGATGTGGACGCCGGCGGCCTCGGTGGCGATCTCGATGCAGTCTTCGCCGCCGCCGCCGCTGTAACTGGACTTGAACCAGGTGAGGTTGTTCATCGTTCTCCTGTCGCCATTCGCCGGATGAACTCGGCCGAGTCCTCGGAGGAAAGGGCCTGGCTCTGGAGGATTCCATACCGCCTGGCCAGCTGGCTGACGGTGCGGCGACTGGTGATCAGGCGCCCCACGTCCTGCACTTCGAGGTAGGCGCACATGTCCTCGTCACGCGGCTCGACCAGGGTGAAGGGACCGCCGAGCCCGGCGTGGCAGCCGCGCGCGGTCGGCATCACCTGGATCTCGATGTGGCGGTGCCTGCCGAGCTCCAGCAGATGCAGCAGCTGCTCGCGCATGACCTCCGGCTCGCCGACGGTCCGTTGCAGGACGACCTCTTCGAGGATGAAACTCAGCGACGGTGCGGGCTTCCGCGTCAGCAACTGCTGCCTGGCCAGCCGCGCGGCGACCCGGCGCTCGATCTCCTCGTCCTCGAGCGCCGGACGGTGTGCGACGTGGACGGCCCGTGCGTACTCCTCCGTCTGCAACAGCCCGTGGACGAGCTGATTGCGGTACGTGGACAGCGACACGGCCTCCGCCTCGGCCTGCGCGAACGGCTGGAACCACGACGGATGCGGCTCCTTCAGCTGCTCGTTCACGACGCTCGTGAACACCTTCGGGACCTTGAACACCTTCTCCAGCTGCACCGCCAGATCCATTTTCAGCGGCCGCCTGCCCTGCTCCACGCTCCCGATCTGGGACTCCGAGAACCCGGCCCGGTCGCCCAGCTCCCGCTGGGTCAGGTCCGCCCCCTCGCGCAGGGCCTTCATCTGGGTACTGAGGATGCGCATGCTGACGGGCACGTTCTCGTCGTAGCCCTCGCACACGCCGTTGTGGTCGGTCACGTCGACTCTCCCTTGCCGACTCGTACGGAGGCGGTGACGGCCCGTACAGCGGTCACGTACACCGCGTGATGCTCGTGAAACTAGTCCTGAGCAGGGACATTCGAGCCATGAACGAGAAAACCTCATGCGAACGGGGCCGGGCCCTCGCGACGACGGCCCGAGCCCTGGAAGGCACCGGGGACGAAGACGCCGCCCAGGAGACGGTGCAGTTGCTCCGGGTTCACATCGGGCTGCTCGTGGGCCAGGTCGAGGAACTGGCCCTCGCGCTGCCCGCCGGCGAACAGGGCCGCTGCCTGGCCCTCGCCTCCGTCGGGGAGGCACGCCGGAAGCTGCGGGCGGGCGGCGTGGCGGGGTCGGGCCCGCAGCGGCGGGCGGAGCAACTGGCCCGGGTGTGCCGGGCGCTGCTGCACCACTGGGAGGAGCTTGCGGCGGCGAGGGCGGCGTTGACGCAGGATGGGGCGCATGCCTTCGACCACCGCGACACCTGAGACCGTCCAACTGGCCACGGACACCGGCCAGAACGGGCTGGCCGCCTTCGGGATCGTGATCCTCGGCCTACTGGTCCTGATCACGCTGAGCGTGTACCTGTTCCCGGCGTTCATCGCCCGCGGCCGCTTCAGCGCACCGACGCTCGGGGGAAAGCTTCGGGACATCTCGCTGGTGTGCGTGTCGATGGCGCTGGCGATCTACCTGTTCGGCGTCCTGTGCTACATCCGCCTCGAGAACGAGTGGTACACCTGCGGGCCGCAGCGGTACGGCCACTCCTCGCCGGTGGACAGCCCGAACCTCGAGCGCATGCAGGACAGCCTGTTCCCCGTGAGCTCGGTCTGCCGCTGGTCGGACGGCTACACGTACGACTTCGTCCCCGCCTTCGTGAACCCGGCGATCGCGGTGCTGCTGTTCCTCGCCGTCGCCGCGGGCGGCGCCGCCCTTGGGAGCGTCGTGCCCCGGCGGGACCGGGGCGCGGTCACGAAGCGCTGATCACGGCCCGATCTCGAACTCGGGCGGCTGGAGACCTGCGAGGCATCCCGTGTCCGGCGCGGTCGGACTGTCGAAGAACGAGGTGGTGATCGCTTGCGCACACGGCGACTCGGCGAAGGCGACATGGGCGACGTAGGGGACCGTGACGGCGGTGGACCGGCTCAGCGTACGGGCGGCGTACGCACCGTTGCTCGCCCCGGTCTGGGCGTCGAACCCGGCTGACATGACCAGGGTCGGGATGTCGCTCCGCGTCACCTTCCGGATCGAGCGCGGTGCCGCCGGGACGTCCCAGGCGCGGCAGTCCGCATGGAGGAAGGGGAGCTGCGGAGCGTTGGCGAGCACCGAGCGGGGAAACGACGGGAACGCGCGCCGCCCTGCCCGGATCACATCGGTCTCGCTCTCGAACGGTGTCCACTCGCTGCAGAAGACACCGTAGGCGAGCCCGTGAGCAAGCCTCCCGACGGCCTGCGGGCTGAACTTGCCCCCCGCCCACTGCTCGGCGATGCGCTGCGGGTTGCCGTGGGCCAGCTCATCGATGGAGCGGGGCACTCCGGCCGCCAGGTGGGTGGCGGAGGTCAGCCAGTTCACCAGGACCCCGCCGTCCAGCACGACCTCCACCGGTGTCGGGCGGCCCGGGACCGTGACGGTGGTGGTGAGCGGTCGGGCTTCGAGCTCACGGACGAGGCGCTCGAAGGTGCCCGACAGGTTCGGATAGCGGCGGTTGCAGGCGGGCTGCTCCGCACAGGCCTTGAACAGGCCGTCGAACCCCTGCCGTGCGGCGCTCCAGGTCAGGCTCGCCCCTGCCAGGGACGGCGGCAGGACGCCGTCGACACCGACCGACCGGATGCCCTTCGGGTGCTCGCGCATGTACGTGAGAGCCAGGTCTGTGCCGTACGAGATGCCGAACACGTTCCACTGCTCGATGCCCAGCGCCACGCGCAGTGCTGCGTAGTCGGCGGCGCTCTCGGTGCTGTTGTAGGCGCTGAGGTCGGCCCGCTTCGCCGACTGCTCGCGGCAGGTCCGCGTCGCCTTGACGTGCAGGCGCCCGGTGGACGGCGCGCCGTGGACGAGGCCGACGGCGCGTGCGTTGAACTCGTCGATGTCCGGACAGGTGAGCGCCGGGTCGGCCGAGTACGTCCCCCGCTGGGACATGAAGATCACGTCCCGGTCGCGGTTCAGGCCGCCGTCGATCGCCAGCTGGGCCTCGGAGACCGCGTCGTCGCCGGGCCCGCCGGCGAACCACACGATGGGGTCGGGTGCCGGTCTGCTCGTGGCCGCCGGCACGATCGCGACCCCGAGGGTGATCTTTCGCCCCTTGCGGTGGGAACGGTTCTCCGGCACGGTGAGCGTCCCGCAGCGGGCCCCCTCGAGAGCGGGGACCGGGTCCGCCGTCCTCGGGCAGGGGCCCGGCACGAAGCGGGCGTCGCCCACCGTCCGGGCGACCGTGCCGAGCGGTGCTCCGGCGTCGCCGCCGGCACGAGCAGACGTCACGGCCAGGCCGACGACGAGGGCACTGGCCGTGACCCCGGCCAAAACGGCCGGGAGCCGTCGCGCGGCGTACCGGTGGTGGGGAGCGCGGATGGCCATCATGTGCTCTCCGGGTCAGGGGTGATGGTGAACGGTCTCGGTGAGAGTCCTGCCACGCACGAGGTGTCGGGCGCGGTCGGACGCGTGAGGAAGGAAGCCAGGACGTTTTGCGCGCAGGGCGACTGGGGGACCACCCAGTGGCCGATTCCGGGAATCTGCACGGCCGTCGAACGGCGCAGCGTACGGCCCGTGAACGGCCCCCAGCGCGCCCCGGTCTTCGCGTCGAAGGTCCCGGAGACGATGAGCGTCGGCACCGTGCTGACGGTCGCCACCCGCTGGACGGACGTGCGGTCCGGGACGTTCCAGACGCGGCAGACGTCGTGCTCGAAGGGAAGCTGCGGTGCGTGGGCCAGGACCGTGTCCGGCCAGCCGGGGAAGGCTCGACGCCCTGCCTTCAGCAGGTCGGACCGCGAATGGCCCGGCACCCACTCGCTGCATGCCACCGACTGCGTGAGGCCGTGGGCTACCTCGCCGATGACGGGTGTCGCGCCGGCGGCGCGGGCCTGCGCAAAGCGCTCGGGGCGCCCGTGGGCGAGTTCGTCGAGGGCGGCGGGGACGTCGACGGCCGGGACGGCGTTGGCGACCAGCAGGTTCACCAGCGCACCCCCGTCGAGGACGACCTTCACCGGGTCTTTGCCGCCCGGCGGCCGCGCCGTCAGCATGAGGGGCTGCGCCTCCAGGCGCCGGACCTGCTCCGTCAGCGTGAGCAGGAGGTCCGGGTAACGGCTCTTGCAGCGGGGCTGGGCCTCGCACGCCGCGAAGATGGCGCCGATGCCTTCCCGGGCGCTGTCCCAGGTCCACGGCAGGCTCACGATCTGCGGCGGTACGACGGAGTCGATCGCCACCGAGCGGATCCCCTCCGGGTGCCGGCGCAGGAAGGTGAGGGCCAGGTCGGTGCCGTAGGAGTACCCGTAGACGTTCCACCGGTGGATGCCCAGCGCCTTGCGCAGGTCGGCGTAGTCGGCGGCGTTCTCGGTGGTGTTGTAGGCACTCAGGTCGATTCCCTCGGCCGTCAGGCGATCCCGGCATTCCGTCGCCGCGCGCACCAGGAGGCGCCCGGTCGACGGCGCGTCGTAGCGCAGCCCCACGGCGTCCGCGTAGAAACGGTCGATCTCCGGGCAGGCGAGGTTCGGCTGCGAATGGAGCGTTCCGCGCTGGGCCATGACGATCAGATCGCGGTCCCGGTTCACGCCGGCGTCGACCAGGAAGGGAATGTCCCCGATCGCGTCGCCTCCGGGACCCCCGGTCATGAACACCACCGGGTCCTCGGCCGGTGTCTTCGAGGCGGCCGGAATGATCGCAACGGCCAGCCGGATGGTCCGGCCTCCCCGGTGGGCGCGGTTCTCGGGCACCTCCAGGAATCCGCACCGCCCCGGGACCGGCTCGGGCGTCTTCGGGCAAGGACCGGGCACGAACCGCTCCGGGGGGCCTGACACGGGCCCGCCGCCGGGTGCTGACACGACACCGCTCGGTGTCGTGCAGGCCGCTCCCAGGAAGACCAGACCTCCTGCGACGAGCGCCATCGTGGTGCGCGCCCGCCGGGAGCGTCGCCGTGCGTACCGGTGGTGTCCCCGCCTTCGCACGGACCTGCCGCTCCCGCGAACGGAGGGCGGACGACCCGGACTGATGCCCTGTTCCGTCATCTGATCCCGTCTCTCTGACGCCCCCGGCCGCCGACGCCACGTGGCTCCGCCCGCCGCCGTATGGCCGGGCAGGCACTGCGTTCGCCAGCCTGAGCCTGCGGGTAGACGTCCACCACTCGTGGGCTCCGTTCGGGACGTCGGCATCGCCCCGGGGCCCGCCCCGGTCCCGGCGGCAGTGCCGCGTAGTCGGCCGACGGGCAGACGCGCGCGCACGTTCGCCCGAAGCGGTGATCCGGCAGCCCGCGGTCCGGGCTGCCGGACCGCGAGCTGCCGGGCAGCCGCGGCAGTCGGTTCCCGCCGCACCGGAGGGCTGCACCATCGGGTTCACCGGCATCAGCAGGTCCTGGTGGACCTGTGCGGCCTGGGCTTCGGCGGCTGCCGTGGGGGCGGCACGACTCCTGGGTGTCCGTCTCCGGGGCCGTGGTCGCGGCCCGCTTCGTGCCGTTGCCGCCGCCGGTTCACGACACAGCAGACCTCGCCCCGTAGACCGTCCTGAGCGGCGCCCTGTAGCCGTTCTTGAGGTGGGCGGCGATGGCTTCGTCACCGCCGGCCGGCGCCTGCCCCGCGGCTGCCTGCTGATCGACCGGACGGCGGACCGGCCGTGCCGGGGGCTACTGGCCCGGCGCGCCCGGGTTGACGTGGACCGAGGTACGCGGGGCGGTCGTATCACTGCGAACACTGTGCGTGACGACGGCGCCTGAAGTCGGCGCAAAACGTTGGCGCAAAGTGAGCGTGGACACATTCCGTCAACCGTTGCGCATGGTTGCCGCTCTTCCGGGCAGGCGGCCAGATCGCCGGGGTGTGTGACCGGTGCGGTGCAAAACGGGAACGAAAGGCCAAACAGGACGTGTCGGCAGTACAGCAGACCATTCACGTGGGCGGAGAGTGGCGATTCGCCGTCTCCGGAGCCACGCGCGACATCATCGACCCGGTGGACGGGAGCGTCTTCGCCGTCGTGGCCGAGGGCGGCGTCGCCGACACCGATGACGCCGTCGACTGCGCCCGCGCCGCCTTCGACGACGGCACCTGGCCGCGTACCCCGGTCGCCGAGCGGGCCGCCCTGCTGCGCCGCGTCGCCGCGCTGCTGGAGCGGGACAGGGAGAAGCTCGGCGCGCTGGAGAGCCAGGACGCCGGCAAGACCCTCGAAGAGGGGCGGATCGACGTCGACTGCGTACGCGACGCGTTCCTCTACTTCGCCGACCTCGTCACGAACGAGAGCGGCGGCCGCGTCGTCGACGCCGGGTCCGAGGAGATCCACAGCGTCGTCGTGCACGAGCCGGTCGGCGTCTGCGCGTTGATCACGCCGTGGAACTATCCACTCCTTCAGGCGAGTTGGAAGATTGCCCCGGCGCTCGCCGCGGGCAACACTTTTGTGATCAAGCCCAGTGAGATCACGCCGCTGACCACGGTCGCCCTGATCGACCTGCTGATGGAGGCCGGACTGCCCCCCGGCGCCGCGAACATCGTCACCGGCCCCGGCGACCAGGTCGGCGCGCGCCTGGCCGAGCACCCCGGCGTGGACCTCGTGTCCTTCACCGGCGGGCTCGTCAGCGGTACGAAGGTGGCCCGCGCCGCCGCCGACAGCGTCAAGAAGGTCGCCCTCGAACTCGGCGGCAAGAACCCGAACGTCGTCTTCGCCGACGCGTGCACCACGCCGGAGAGCTTCGACACCGCCGTCGACCAGGCACTGAACGCCGCGTTCATCCACAGCGGCCAGGTCTGCTCCGCCGGATCACGGCTCATCATCGAGGAATCGCTGCGCGAAAGGTTCGTCGCCGAACTGGCGCGCAGGGCCGGGAAGATCCGCCTCGGCCGCGGCAGCGAGAAGGACGTCGAGTGCGGCCCGCTCGTCTCCGCGCAGCAGCTCGCGAAAACCGAGGACTTCGTTGCCTCCGCGCTCGCCGAAGGCGCGGTGCTGCGGGCGGGCGGCGAGAAGCCGGAAGGGCCCGGATACTTCTACCGGCCCACCGTCCTCGACCACTGCCACCGCTCCATGCGCGTCATCCGCGAGGAGATCTTCGGCCCGGTCATGACCGTCGAGACCTTCCGCACCGAGGAAGAGGCCCTCGAGCTCGCCAACGACACCGAGTACGGCCTCGCGGGCGCCGTGTGGACCGCCGACGCCGGCCGGGCGCGCCGGATGGCCGGACGGATGCGGCACGGCACCGTCTGGATCAACGACTTCCACCCGTATCTGCCGCAGGCGGAGTGGGGCGGCTTCGGCAAGTCGGGCGTCGGCCGTGAGCTGGGCCCCGCCGGCCTCGCCGAATACCGCGAGGCCAAGCACATCTACCAGAACCTCGCCCCGCGCCCCGTGCGCTGGTTCGCGGGCTGAGTCGCCGAGTCGAGGAAAAAACGCACCATGACCGACCAGATCCACGAGTACGACTATGTCGTCGTCGGAGGCGGCACCGCCGGTTCCGTGATCGCCTCCCGCCTCACCGAGGACCCCGACATCACCGTCGCCGTCATCGAGGGCGGCCCGAGCGACGTCGGCCGCGACGACGTACTGACCCTGCGCCGCTGGATGGGACTGCTCGGCGGCGAGCTCGACTACGACTACCCGACCACCGAGCAGCCCCGCGGCAACTCCCACATCCGGCACAGCCGCGCACGGGTGCTCGGCGGCTGCTCGTCGCACAACACGCTCATCGCCTTCAAGCCGCTGCCCTCCGACTGGGACGAGTGGGCCGAGGCGGGCGCCGACGGCTGGGACGCGGCCGCCATGGACCCGTACTTCGCGAAGCTGCGCAACAACGTCGTTCCCGTCGACGAGGCCGACCGGAACGCCATCGCCCGCGACTTCGTCGACGCCGCGCAGACCGCGCTCGAGGTGCCGCGGATCGAGGGATTCAACAAGAAGCCCTTCCACGAGGGCGTCGGCTTCTTCGACCTCGCCTACCACCCGGAGAACAACAAGCGCTCCTCGGCGTCGGTCGCCTATCTGCACCCCTTCCTGGACCGGCCGAACCTCCACATCGCGCTGGAGACCTGGGCGTTCCGGCTGGAGCTCGACGGCACGCGCGCGACCGGCGTGCACGTGCGCGCCAAGGACGGCGAGGAGCGCGTCGTGCGCGCCCGCCGCGAGGTCCTCGTCTGTGCGGGCGCCGTCGACACGCCCCGGCTGCTGATGCACTCCGGCATCGGGCCGCGCGCCGATCTGGAGAAGCTCGGCATACCCGTCGTCCACGACCTGCCGGGCGTCGGCGAGAACCTGCTCGACCACCCGGAGTCGGTCATCGTCTGGGAGACCCACGGGCCCATCCCGGAGAACTCCGCGATGGACAGCGACGCCGGGCTCTTCGTACGGCGGGACCCCGCGTCCGCGGGTCCCGACCTGATGTTCCACTTCTACCAGATCCCCTTCACCGACAACCCGGAGCGCCTCGGCTACGAGCGGCCCGCGCACGGTGTGTCGATGACCCCGAACATCCCCAAGCCCAGGAGCCGCGGCCGGCTGTACCTGACCAGCGCCGACCCCGAGGTGAAGCCGGCGCTGGACTTCCGCTACTTCTCGGACGAGGACGACTACGACGGCCGCACCCTCGTCGACGGCATCAAGCTGGCGCGCGAGATCGCGGCGCGCGAGCCGCTCGCCGGGTGGCTGAAGCGCGAGGTCTGCCCGGGGCCCGAGGTCACCTCCGACGAGGACATCAGCGAGTACGCGCGCAAGGTCGCGCACACCGTCTACCACCCGGCCGGCACCTGCCGGATGGGAGCGGCCGACGACGAACTCGCCGTCGTCGCACCCGACTTGAAGATCCGGGGCCTCGACGGCATCCGGATCGCCGACGCGTCCGTCTTCCCGACGATGACGGCCGTCAACCCGATGATCGGCGTTCTGATGGTCGGGGAGAAATGCGCGGACCTGCTGGGAGGTAATGCCTGATGAGTACTCCGCCGCCGTCTGTCTTTTCCGTACGCGACCTGTGGAAGGTCTTCGGTCCGAAGGCCGACCGGGTGCCCTCGAACCCAGAGTTCGAAGCCCTCGACGCGACCGAACTGCGCAGCCGCACCGGTTGCACCGCCGCCGTGCGCGATGTCTCCTTCGACGTCCGCAAGGGCGAGGTCTTCGTCGTCATGGGTCTGTCCGGATCCGGAAAGTCGACGCTGGTGCGCTGCCTGACGAGGCTCATCGAGCCGACGTCCGGCTCGATCGCCATCGACGGGGAGGACGTGCTGTCGATGGACGCCGGGCGCCTGCGCGAACTGCGCCGGCACCGCGCGTCCATGGTCTTCCAGCACTTCGGCCTGCTCCCGCACCGCTCGGTCCTGGACAACGTCGCCTACGGGCTCGAGATCCAGGGCGTGGGCCGCGCGGAACGGCGCAGGCGCGCCGCGGAATTCGTCACCAAGGTCGGCCTGGAGGGCATGGAGTCACGCCGTCCCGGCCAGCTCTCCGGTGGTCAGCAGCAGCGCGTCGGCCTTGCCCGGGCCCTCGCCGTCGACCCGGAAGTGCTGCTGTTCGACGAGCCGTTCAGCGCGCTCGACCCGCTGATCCGGCGCGACATGCAGGAGGAGGTCGTACGGCTGCACCGCGAGGAGGGCCGCACGATGGTCTTCATCACGCACGACCTGAACGAGGCGCTCAAGCTCGGCGACCGGATCGCGCTGATGCGCGACGGCAGGATCGTCCAGCTGGGCACCCCCGAGGAGATCGTCGGCGATCCGGCCGACGACTACGTGCGGGACTTCGTCCGCGACGTGCCGCGCGAGCAGGTCATGACCGTGCGCACGGCCATGCGGCCCGCCGACGGCGACGAGGGAGAGGACGGACCGGCTCTGGCGCCCGGTGCGACCGTCTTCGAGGCGATCGAGGCCGTGGCCCGCACCGGACGGTCCGCCCGCGTCGTCGAGGACGGCCGCTTCCTGGGCGTCGTCGGCCACACGGACCTGTTGCGTGTGGTGGCGGGAGCGACGACGGCCGTCAAGGAGGCCGCCGCGTGATCCGCAGACCGCACCTGACACCCCGCCGGAACGCCGACGGGCGGTGGCGCCGATGACCGCCGCCGTGTCCGCGCCCGCCGCGGAGAAGAAGAACATCACCGGGCGGTCGTTCCGCGACGTCCTGCGCAGTCCCGTGCAGGGCAAGCTGCTGGCGCTCGCCGCGCTCGCGGTCCTCCTCGTACCCGCCGGGATCACCCTGTGGGGCAGCGGGAGCTGGCCGGAGGCGCTGCACGTCGACATCTCGGGACCGCTCGACGACGCCAACAAGTGGGTCATCGACAACCGCGACTCCCACCCGCTCTTCCTCTTCTTCCTGCTGCACCTGTCCAACACCGCCACCGACGCGGTCGGCGGCGTGTACGACCTGCTGCACTCGATGGGCTGGCTCGGAGTACTCGCCGTCGGCGTCCTCGTCGCCTGGCGCGCCGCCGGACTCGGCCGCAGCGGGGCGAAGGTGGCCGCGACCGCGTTCGGCGCGTTCGCGCTGTGCGGGCTGCTGGGCATGTGGGACGCCACGTTGCTGACCATCGCGCTGATGGTCGTCGCCGTGGCGGCCGCCGCGCTGCTCGGAGTGCTGATCGGCCTGGCGGCCGGCCTGTCCGACCGGATCAACCGCGCGCTGCGACCGGTGCTCGACACGATGCAGGTCCTGCCGGCCTTCGCGTATCTGCTGCCTTTCGTGCTGGTCTTCGGCACCGGCACACCGGCCGCGTTGTTCTGCACCGTCATCTACGCCGCCCCGCCCATGGCCCGTCTCACGGCGCTCGGCCTGCGCGGCGCCGACCCCTCGGTGCTCGAGGCGTCCGCGTCGCTCGGCGCGAGCCCGTGGCAGCGCCTGCGGACCGCCCGGATTCCGCTCGCCCGCCGGCAGATGCTGCTCGGCCTCAATCAGACGATCATGATGGCGCTGTCGATGGTGGTCATCGCCGCCCTCGTCGGCGCGGGCGGCCTCGGTGAAGAGGTCTACTCGGCGCTCTCCACCGTCGACGTCGGCAAGGCGCTCACCGCCGGCATCCCGATCGTGCTGATCGCCATCTGGCTGGACCGCACGACGGCGGCGGCCGGCGACCGGATCGGCCACAGCGTCCCGGGCGGCGGACTGCTGCACGGCCGCTCCGGCTGGGGCCTGGTCGCGGCGGGCGCCGCCGTGGCCGTGTCGGCCCGGTTCCTGATCGGCGGCGCGTGGCCCGAGGCCTGGACGTTCAACATCTCCACGCCGGTGAACAAGGCGCAGGGCTGGATCACCGAGCACCTCTCGTCCGGCATCCCGGTGCTCGGCGGCACCGAGGTCTGGTCGGAGCAGTTCACCCTGTGGATCCTCAACCCGCTGCGGGACGGCCTTCTCTGGCTGCCCTGGTGGTCGGTCCTGCTGATCGTCGCGGCCCTGGCCTGGATCGTCGGCACCTGGGCGACCGCCCTGACGGCCACGCTCGCGATGTCGGCGATCGGCGTGCTCGGCGTATGGACGAAGTCCCTGAACACGCTCTCGCAGGTGCTGGCCGCGCTGGTCGTCACGCTGGTCGTCGGCGTGCTCGTGGGCGTCGTGTGCGCCCGCGCCGGGCGCCTCGAGCGCTGGCTGAGGCCCGTTCTCGACGCCATGCAGACGATGCCGCAGTTCGTCTACCTCATCCCGGTCGTGGCGCTCTTCGGAGTCACCAGAGCATCGGCCATCATCGCCGCCGTCGTGTACGCGCTGCCCGCCGTCGTGCGCATCACCGCACAGGGCCTGCGCGACGTCGACCCCGCGGCCATGGAAGCGGCACGCTCACTCGGCGCCTCGACCAGGCAGCAGCTCTTCCAGGTCCAGCTGCCGCTCGCCCGGCCGGCTCTCCAGCTCGCCGTCAACCAGGGCGTCGTGCTGGTTCTCGCCGTGGTCGTCGTCGGCGCACTCGTCGGCGGCGGGGCGCTCGGCTACGACGTCGTCAAGGGCCTGTCCCGCGGCGAGATGGGCCTCGGGATGACCGCCGGTCTGGCGATCGTCTGCCTCGGCCTCGTCCTCGACAGGGTCACGCAGCCCGCCACCCGGAAGCGCAACCGACCGTGAACCACCACAGACCCACCACCGACGTCCCCGTCACGAACAGCAGGAGCACCATCATGCGAAACCGCACCAGAACCATCCGCACCGCCACCGCCCTCGTCGGCGCCCTGGGCGTCCTGACGCTCAGCGCGTGCAGCGCCGCGGACACCGGCAAGAGCCAGGACGCGGCCGGCGGTGACAAGACCGTGAAGCTCACCGTTCCCTCCTGGGTCGGCGCGCAGGCCAACACGGCCGTCGCCGAGTACATCCTGGAGAAGGAGCTCGGCTACACGGTCAAGTCCCAGCAGATGGGCGAGGTGCTCGCCTGGGACGCGCTCTCCAAGGGCGACGTCGACGCGATCATGGAGGACTGGGGTCACCCGAAGGAAGAGAAGCGGTACGTCGAGGACAAGAAGACCGTCGTCAAGGGCGGGGATCTCGGTGTCACCGGCCACATCGGCTGGTTCGTGCCCAAGTACTTCGCCGACGCGCACCCCGATGTGACGGACTGGAAGAACCTCAACAAGTACGCCAAGGAGTTCGCGACCGCCGAGAGCGGCAGCAAGGGCGAGATCCTCGAAGGCTCCCCGGACTACGTCACCAACGACGACGCGATCATCAAGAACCTCGACCTGAACCTGAAGACGAACTACGCGGGTTCCGAGGCGGCGCAGATCACGGCCATCAAGAAGTACGTCAAGGACAAGAAGCCCTTCCTCACCTACTGGTGGACGCCGCAGTGGCTGAACGCCGAGGTCGAGCTCGTCGAGGTCAAGCTCCCGGAGTACAAGGAGGGCTGCGACGCCGACCCGAAGAAGGTCGCCTGCGCCTACCCGAACACCCCGCTGCAGAAGTTCCTCAACGCCGACTTCGCGAAGAACGGCGGGGACGCGGCCGAGTTCCTGAAGAACTTCAAGTGGTCGACCGAGCAGCAGAACGAGGTCGCGCAGATGATCGCCGGGGAGAAGATGTCCCCCGAGGCGGCGGCCGAGAAGTGGGTCAAGGCCAACGAGTCGACGTGGAAGGCATGGCTGCCGAAGAAGTAGCGCCCCTGGTGAGACCGGGTCCCGGGGCCGGGGCCGGCGCCACAGGTGCCGCGCCCCCGGCCCCGGGCGGGCCACGCCGTCCTGTCGAGCGCGGCGCGGACTGCGGCCTCGGTGCCGTCCGCGTCGCGCAGCACGATCACTGACCGTTCCGCGTGGATGGTGCTGCCGCCGGACCTGGTCGACGAGGTGCTGGAGGCCAAGGGCGGCGCCGAATGGATGTCGAGCACCCCTGACCAGCTCACGCTCGCGGAGTTCATCACCTCCGGTGCCTACGACCGGCATGTACGGGGCATGCGGCTGCGTTATCGGCGCCGCCGCGACGAGCTGGTGCGGGAACTGGCCGCGCACGCCCCCGGCATCAGGGTGAGCGGTATCGCCGCCGGGCTGCACGCCGTTCTCGAACTGCCGCCGGGCACGGAGCAGTCGGCCGTCCGGGCGGCGGCGTGGCAGGGCCTGGCCGTCGAGCCGCTCGGCCGCTTCCGGCACCCGGACACGCCACCCGGCAGGGACGCGCTCGTCGTCGGCTACGCCACCCCGCCGGACAGCGCCTGGGCGGGCGCGCTGGACGCGCTGTGCCGGGCCCTGGGCTAGACGGGCCGTGCCGGTCTCTGGGCCGGACCGTGCCGTGCCGGGCGCCCCGCCACGGAGCGTGCACCGATTCTCCGTGGCATCGGCTTCTCCGTGGCATCGGCACGGATGATCACGTCCGTCCGGACGCCGCGAAGGTCACTCGGCGACGGGGGCAGGGGCAGGGGCAGAGGAGCGAACGGGGGGTGCGAACGGACCGGGCGAGCACACCCGCACACACCGGCCGGCCTCGTGCACCTGTCCATCGCCGTGCAGTACGTATACGCGAGCGCCGACGGCGAACGTCGCCAGCGGTTTCAGGCCCAGCGCCATGGCTGCGATGTAGGAGCCGCCCACCTGATGGGTGTCACAGACGGTCGCGATCCGGAACAGGTACCGGGACTCCGACGTCACATCCTCCTCCCCGCCCGCCCGCAGTACGATCCGCTGATCAGGTGCCACTGCCCGCGCCGCCACCGCGACGGCGATGTTCTCCAGTACGTCCGAAGAGGCGGCGACGATCGCCCGCGCGCGGGGCAGCGCGAGTTTCCGCAGCAGGAAACGGTCGCCCGCGCGCCCGAACATCACGGGTATCCCGAGCGATTTCGCTACCGGAACACAGGCCGCACGCCGGTCGCGCTCGACGGCCACCACCCCGATGCCGAGACGCTGCAGCTCCAGACAGAGACGCAGGCCGACCTGGCCGAGCCCCACCACGATGACATGACCGCGTCGGGGTACTGCCCGGGCGCCGACGATGCCCGTCAGACGGCCGGAGGTCATCCGGTCGACCAGTCCGGCGGTGAACAGCGCGGAGAAGCCGAGGACGCACAGCAGACTCAACGTCGACAGCATCAGGTACCAGGCCGGTGCGTGGGGGTCCGCCCCGCCCGCGTCCACCGTGGTCAGGACGAGCGCCGAATGCCATGCGGCGGCAACGAGGGGCTCGCCCAGCACGAGCGCGCCCAGCACGGTGTCCAGCACGAATACGCAGACCAGTCCGGCCAGTCCGATCAGCAGCGTGTGCGTCGTGCCGTCGAGCGGCCTGACCTGGGCGTGCACCCGATGCCACAGTCTGCGCGCCGCACCGATCCTGACCTCGGGCGACGACTCCACCCGCAGACCGTCCGGGGTGACGCCCGCCCCGGACCGCAGGCCGTCCGCCGCACTCGCCACGCCCAGCCGGTTCCCGTCCGGGGTGCGGCACAGGGTCACCAGACGGTCGGCGACGCACGGGCCGAGCAGAGCCGGCACCAGGGCGTCCGTCATGCCGATCACCGTGCAGTTGGGCACCGAACGCACGACCTCACCGGCCACCGTCCGGTCGAACAGCGTCACCAGCAGCCGAATCCCGGGGCGTGCGTGCTCGACGAGCAGGGCGTACCGAAGAGCCTGGATGTCCTCCCGGGAGACGACCACCACGACGTCGACGTCCCGCTCCAGCGCCTCGCCGAGAGCCTCGGCCGACGGTGCGGACAGCCGGCCGACCCGTGCGCCCCACGCCGTCGCGTAGTCGGCGACCGCCGTCGTCAGCTCATCGTCGCCGACCAGCAGAAGCCGCCTGCCCGTATGACCGTCACCCTGCTCGGGGACCAGCATCAGCGCTCCTCGGAGATCGTTGCCCAGCTCCCTCGACCGTACGGAGTCCGGCCCTCGGGCACCTTGTCGGTATGTCCAGGGGGTCGCCGCACGCGTTGGCCGATCGCACGACACGGGGCGTCCGGCTTGGACTGTTGTATGGGCTCCTGCCCACCGAGTACCGTCGGTGCCACCGGCACGGCACGCCGAGCGGCATCACGCTCGTGGCAGACGGTCACACGGTGAGGAAGTCCAGGCCGCGGGGTACGGTGCCCGGTCTCCCCGACCCCCACGGGGATCTTGCCTGGCGCATCCGCTCGTGTGCAGGACAGGTGGTGACCATGGCCAACACAAGCAGACCGGCCGGCGCGGTCGTACGGCAACTGCTGATGGCGCTCGGCGATCCGGTCATCGAACTGGTCGCCGCGCCCGGCGGTCTCGACGTCGAGATCAACGACGTCGTCATTCTGGACGCCGACGACGAGCCGGACTCCTACCGCGACGACCTTGTCCTGATCATCGGTGCACGTGGCCGACGGGCCCACCCCCTCGCCCGCGCTGCCGCGGGCCGGGGAGCCGCGGCCGTGGCCCTGAAAACGGAACACGGTGAGGATCTCGACGAGTTGAAGAGCCTCGCCGCGGACACCGGGACAGTGGTCCTCTGCGTGCGGCCCGAGGTGCGCTGGGCCCAACTAGACTCACTCGCCCGGGGTGTTGTCGCCGACGCGCGCGTCATGGTGCCGGAAGCCGGACGGCAGGCCGACCTGTTCGCCCTCGCACAGACCGTCGCCGCTCTCACCGGCGGCATCGTGAGTATCGAGGACAGCGCCAACCGCGTGCTGGCCTACTCCCGTTCGGACGACGAGGTCGACGAACTGCGCCGGCTGTCGATCCTGGGCTGGCAGGGCCCGGCCGACTACCTCGCCCTGCTGCGGGAGTGGGGCGTCTTCGACCGGCTGCGCGCCGGTGACGACGTCGTGCATGTCGACGAACGGCCGGAGAGAGGAATCAGAAGGCGACTGGCCATCGGCATCCGTGTCGACGAGCAGCTCCTCGGTTCCATCTGGGTGCAGGAGGGCCAGAACCCACTGGCGGACAATGCGGAGAACGCGCTGGTCGGGGCCGCGCGGGCGGCCGCTCTGCAGCTCGTCCGGCGGCGTACCGGAGCCTCGCCCGACCTGGAGTTCGAGCAGAGCCTGTTCCGCCGGATGCTGGAGGGGCACATCGACCCCCGAACCTTCGCCGACAACATCGGGGCCGATCTGGAGGAACCGGCGGTCGTGGCGGCGTTCACGCTGGACGCGGGCGTGACGGGCGGCAGCGCAGGCAGCGACGCCGGCCGTCCGGCCTTCGAGATGCGCAGGGCGACAATGATGAGCCTGATCTCCGTCCACGCGGCCGCGTACCGGCGGCGGTCACTGGTCACCGCCGCCGACGGACGCGTCTACATGCTGCTCCCGGGCCTGCCCGAGCAGCCCGGGGAGAGCACCGCCTGCGGACTGGCGGGCGAGATCGTGCGGGCGGCGAGCCAGCGCCTGAAGCTCGACGTCCGCGCCGCCGTCGGCTCGGTGGTCGGCGGTCTGCACGCGATCGCCCAGTCGAGGGCCGAGGCGGACCAGGTGCTCGACATCGTCATGCGCGGCGGCAAGCAGCGTGTGGCCACCATCGCCGACGTACGCTCCGAGGTCCTGCTCAGCGAGGCGCTCGCACTGCTGGAGCAGCATCCGCGTCTTCGTGATCCCCGCGTCACCGCCCTCCTCGCCTACGAGGCCGAGCACGAGTCCGGTCTTGTGCAGTCCGTGCTTGCGTACTTGGGGACACTCGGCAATGTGCGAGCGGCCGCGCGGTCGCTGCACGTCCACCCGAACACCCTCCGCTACCGTCTGAAGCGGGCCGAGGCGGTCAGCGGGATCGATCTCTCCGATCCTCATCAGTGCCTCTTCTCCCATCTGCAACTGCTCCTGGAGAACGGGTCGATGACCGTGCCGTCCGGTAGGTGACCCGGGGCGCCCGGGACGTGGTCGGGGGCTGCCCGCCACGCCCCCGGGTGCTCCGGCGTGAACACCTGCCGGAGCACCCGGGTCGGTCATCGACCGCCGGCCCGCCCGAGCTCTATGCCGTGGTCCGATCGGCCGCCTCCAGCTCGTCATCCGGACCGCCGGACTCGATGCCCTCCGCTTCGCCGGAGCGCAGCGCCGCGCGGAACCGCGCCAGTTCCCGCTTGACGACCGGCGCGAGCAGATACAGGCCGATGATGTTGATCAGTGCCAGGAGGAACAGCACAGCGTCGGTGAATGCCAGAACGCTGCCGAAGCTGAGCACCGCGCCGATGACGATGAAGGCGCAGAACACCGTCTGGTAGACGCGCTCGCTGAGCCTGCTCCGCCCGAAGAGGTGGGTCCACGCCTTCTGACCGTAGTAGGCCCAGGTGATCATGGTGGAGATCGCGAAGAGGACCACCGCCACGGTGAGGACGATCGGGAACCACGGCAGCACGGTCTCGAACGCCGAGGAGGTGACGGTGACCCCGTCCACGGTGTTGCCGTTCGCCGCGTAGTCCGCCTTCGCGTCGTTCCAGAACTGTGTGTCGGCGATGACGATGGTCAGCGCGGTCATGGTGCAGACGACCACGGTGTCGATGAACGGTTCGAGCAGGGCGACCAGACCCTCGGTCGCCGGGTAGCGCGTCTTCACGGCCGAGTGGGCGATCGGCGCGGACCCGAGGCCCGCCTCGTTGGAGAACGCGGCACGGGTGAAGCCGACGATCAGCGCTCCGATGACGCCTCCGACGACTCCTTCCCCGGTGAACGCGCCGTTGAGGATCGCGCCGAACGCCGCGGGGACCTCGGTGACGTTGAACAGGATGACGATGAGGCAGCCGGTGACGTACACGATCGCCATGGCCGGGACCAGACGGCTGGTCACCCGGCCGATCGACTTGATCCCGCCGATGATGACGAAACCGACGACGAGGGCGAGCACGACGCCCAGCGCCAGCGCGGAGCCGTCGCCGGCCAGCGGGCCGTCGTCCCCGCCCGTGATGTCCCGGAGCTGGATGACGGACTGGTTGGCCTGGAACATGTTGCCGCCGCCGATCCCGAAGAGCAGGATCATGACGGCTGCGAGCCCCGCGAGGGCCCGTCCGAGGAACCGGCCCGTGGATCCGGGCAGCCGCTCCGCGACCCCCTTGCGCAGATACTGCATCGGACCGCCGGAAACGGTGCCGTCCGGGTGGTGATCGCGGTAGCGCACACCGAGGGTGCACTCGACGAACTTGGACGCCATGCCCAGCAGGCCGCAGAGCACCATCCAGAACGTGGCTCCCGCCCCGCCGATCGTGACTGCCACACCGACACCGGCGATGTTGCCCAGGCCGACGGTGCCGGACACGGCCGATGTCAGCGCCTGGAAGTGGGTGATCTCGCCCGGGTCGTCCTTCCTGCTGTGCCGGCCGCGGACGAGCTGCAGGGCCAACCGGAGACCGCGCACCTGAATGAGTCCGAAGTAGAGGGTGAAGACCGCGCCCGCGAGAACGAGCCAGGCCACGATCCAGGGAAAACTGATCCCGAAGAGCGACACCTCGCCGAAGACGAAGTCTCCGAGCCCCGTGGCAATCGGATCGAATACCGCGTTGATCTTTTCCTCCACGGACCCGAGGAATCCGCTCTCCGCCCCTTGGGCGAATGCGGGAAGCTTCTCAGGAGCGGAATGCGGCTGTTGCATCAGAGCCATTGCGGTCCCCTTCTACCGGGCCGGAGACGACGACACCGCCGGAACGTCCCGGAACCCGGATTGCTATTCGGGGAACCGTAGGGCGGCCCCGGTCGCCGCGGTTTCGTCCAGTCGGCCAAAGAAACGGCTCGGACGCTGGTTACCTGGACCACGTCACGCTCACTCGGGCCGGCCTATCGTCCGCCAAGGGCTCCGGGACCGCCCCCTCGGCGACCTGCGAGGGTGGCGCGGCGGGGGCCGTGCGCATTCTCCCGACCAGCCCTCACCGGCCCGGAGTCGATACATTTGTACAAGGGTGAGCTGCTGCTCAGCCGACGCTGCTGCGTAGGGTCATCCGCCTCCGGAGCGAGGAAGACATGTCCGACCTGAGCGCGCCGGTCCTGGCCACGTTCATCGTGTATGTGGTGGCCGTGGTCGCGGTGGGAGTCTGGGCGTACACCCGGACCCGGAGCTTCGCCGACTTCGCGCTGGGCGGCCGCAGGCTCAGCGCGCCGGTCGCGGCGCTCTCCGCAGGCGCGAGCGACATGTCCGGCTGGCTGTTCCTCGCCCTCCCCGGGGCCGTCTACGTGGTCGGCATCGATGCGAGCTGGATCGCCGTGGGGCTGGCCGCCGGAACCTATCTGAACTGGCTGCTCGTCGCCCCGAGACTGCGCACCTACACCGAGCGGGCCGGCAACGCCGTCAGCCTGTCGGCCTATCTGGAGGAGCGTTTCGAGGACCGAACCCGGACGCTCCGGATGGTGTCGGCCGCCGTGACCGTCGTGTTCTTCACCGTCTACGTCGCCAGCGGTCTGGTGGCCGGAGGGCTGCTGTTCGAGCAGGTCTTCGACGTTCCCTTCGAACTCGGGGTGGTGCTGACCGCCCTGGTCATCGTGACCTACGCGTGCCTCGGCGGCTTCCTCGCCGTCAGCCTGACACACGTCATGCAGGGCACCCTGATGTTCGTCGCCCTGCTGGTGCTCCCCCTGGTCGGCGTCGCGGCGCTCGGGGGCTTCGGTTCCCTGGAGGAAGCCCTCGACAGGAGGACGCCGAGCCTGCTGGACATCGGGACCGAGGCCGGTTTCGTGGACGGCCGGTGGACGGCGGGCGGGTCGCTCGGCGCCGTGGCGATCGTGTCGCTGCTCGCCTGGGGCCTCGGCTACTTCGGCCAGCCCCACATCCTGGCCCGCTTCATGGGCATCCGCAGCACCCGGGCGGTCCCGGCGGCGCGGCGCATCGGAACGGTGTGGGTGCTGGTCGTGCTCGCCGGCGCCACACTCGTGGGCCTTGTGGGGATCGCGCGGCTCGACCCGCCCCTGAACAACCCCGAGACGGTGTTCATCGTGCTGAGCGAGACCCTGCTCAACCCCTGGGTCGCC
This sequence comes from Streptomyces sp. NPDC027962, assembly GCF_055566095.1. Lineage (NCBI taxonomy): Bacteria > Bacillati > Actinomycetota > Actinomycetes > Kitasatosporales > Streptomycetaceae > Streptomyces > Streptomyces sp. NPDC027962. The sequence goes on along the minus strand of NZ_JBVHTA010000015.1, from coordinate 26,043 downwards.
GGGCTGATGCTGGTCGCCGTGCTGGCCGCGATCATGTCGACGGCGGACAGCCAGCTCCTGGTGTCGTCCGTCGCCCTCACGGAGGACTTCTACCGTGCGTTCCTCAGCCGGCGCGCGTCGGACCGGACGCTGGTGTGGGTGGGCCGCGGGGCCGTGGTGGTGGTGGTCGTCGTCGCCTGTGTGATCGCGCTCGGGGGCGGCGGGGTACTGAACATCGTCGCCTACGCCTGGGCCGGTTTCGGCGCGGCGTTCGGTCCGGTCGTCCTGCTGTCGCTGTACTGGCCGCGGATGACCTGGGCGGGCGCCATGGCCGGGATCGTGTCGGGTGCGGCCACGGTGCTCCTGTGGGACAGGATCAATCCGCTGCTGGGGCCGCTCGAGTCGGACATCTACGAGATGGTTCCGGGCGTGCTCGTCGCCACGGTCGCCGTGCTGGTCTTCGGCAGGTTCGTCGGCCGGCCGCCGCAGCGGGCCTTCTGGCGGATGCCGGGGGGCGGGGTCAGCCAGCTGCTGCTCGTACCGTTCCTGTCCGACGCGCCCGTCGGCGTGGCGGTCCTCGACACCGACCTGCGCTACGTCTGGGTGAACAAGGTTCTGGGGCGGCTGATCCCCCCTGAGCAGAGGCTGGGGCGTCAGGTGAAGGAGATGTTGCCGAAGCCCGAGGCGGAGGCTTTCGAGGAGAAGATGCGGACCGTCCTGCGGACCGGGGCTCCGGTGATGGACCACGAGTTCCGCGCCGTCGGTCACCCCGCGCCCTACCGGGAGCGGGCGTACTCGGCCTCGTTCTTCGGCATGAAGGACCGGCGCGGCCGCCAGGTGGGCATCTGGTACATGATCATCGACGTCACCGATCGCCGACGGGCACAGGAGCGTCTCGCCCTCCTGAACGAGGCGAGTGCCCGTATCGGCAGCGCGCTTGATGTACAGCTGACCGCGCAGGAACTGGCCGACAACGTCGTGCCCGCCCTCGCCGACTTCGTCGCCGTCGACCTGCTGGAGTCGGTCATCGGGGGCGAGGAGCCCGCTCCGGGGCCGGTCGACCTCGGCCCGGTCATCCGCCGCGCGGGGCAGAGATCCGTCCGCGAGGGCAACCCGGAGGCGCGGCTGGCCGTGGGGGAAGTGGTCCAGCGCGCCCCGTCCTCACCCGTCGCCCGCTGCCTGCTGGAGAGCAGGACCCTCGTGGAGGACCTGGAACACTCCCCCGAGGCGTGGGTGGCCATGGACCCGTCGCTCGGCCCGGCGATCCGCCGGTTCGACCTCCGCTCGGTGATGGTGGTGCCGGTACGGGCCCGTGGCGTCACGCTGGGCGCGGCGACGTTCGTCCGGTCCGGGCGCCGCTCGTGGCCCTTCGAGGAGGACGACGTACGTCTCGCCGAGGAACTCGTCTCCCGTGCCGCCGTGTCCATCGACAACGCGCGCCGCTTCACCCGTGAGCGGACCGCTGCCCAGTCGATGCAGCGCTATCTGCTGCCGCAGGAAGTGACCGGCGGATCAGCGCTGGAGGTGGAGTCGTGGTACTGCCCGGCGGATGCGCCGACCGGGGTGGGTGGTGACTGGTTCGACGTGATCCCCCTGTCCGGAGCACGGGTGGCGCTGGTCGTCGGGGACGTGGTCGGGCACGGCATCAACTCCGCGGCGACGATGGGGCGGCTCCGCACGGCGGTGCGCACGCTCGCCAATCTCGACCTTCCCCCCGACGAACTGCTGGCCCGTCTGGACGACCTGGTCATCGGCCTCATGGAGTCGCCCGGCGGTGACGAGCCGGCATCGGCCGAGAACGAGAGCGTGAGCGCCGCGATGATGGGTGCCACCTGCCTGTACGCGGTGTACGACCCGGTCACCGGTATGTGCAGCATGGCGCGGGCCGGTCACTTCCCGCCGTTGATCGTCGGCCCCGACGGCACCGTCGAGTTCCTGGACCTGCCCGCCGGACCGCCGATCGGCCTCGGTTCCCTGCCCTTCGAGTCCGTGGAACTGGAACTGGCGGAGGGCAGCCTGATCGGGCTCTACACCGATGGCCTCGTCCGTGCCCCGGACCGGGACATCGACGTCGGCCTCTCCCGGCTGAGGGAAGGGCTCTCGGTACAAGGCCAGTCGCTGCGGGAGACCGGCGACAGCGTCGTCGACGCGCTGCTGGCCGTCCCGCCGCCCGACGACGCCGCCCTGCTCCTCGCCCGGACCCGCCTGCTGGGGTCCGACCGGGTCGCGTCCTGGGACCTGCCCTCGGACCCCGCCGCCGTCGCACACGCCCGCAGCGTCACCACCCGGCAGCTGTCGGCATGGAGCCTGGACGACCTGACGTTCACCACGGAACTGATCGTCAGCGAGCTGGTCACCAACGCCATCCGGCACGCCACCGGCCCGATCGTCCTGCGGCTGATCCGGGACCGCGCCCTGATCTGCGAAGTGTCCGACGCCAGCAGCACCTCGCCCCGTCTGCGCCATGCCCGGACCACGGACGAGGGAGGGCGGGGTCTGCTGATCGTCGCGCAGCTCGCCCGGCGTTGGGGAACGCGCTACACGACGGCAGGGAAGATCATCTGGACGGAGCAGGGCGTCCCCGACCCGCCGTCCCACTGAGCGGGCGACCGCGCCGCGCACGCGCCTCCAACCGTGGACTTCACGGCCTCGGAGCCAGTGCGCGTGCGGCAGCCGGGCGACGCGGCGCGCGACTGCGTCGGGCCCCCGACTGCGTCGTCCCGGCACCCGTCAGCCGGTCAGCACGGTACGGATCCGGTCGAGGCCCCAGTCCAGGTCCTCCTTGCTGATGACCAGCGGCGGCGCGATCCGGATCGTCGGCCCATGGGTGTCCTTCACCAGTACTCCCAGGTCCACCAGCTTCTCCGAGACCTCCCGGCCGGTGCCGTGCTCCGGCGCGATGTCCACGCCCGCCCACAGGCCCCGCCCGCGCACCGCCGTCACCGCGCCGCTGCCCGTCAGCAGAGCCAGTTCGCGGTGGAGGTGCTCGCCCAGTTCGGTGGCGCGCCGCTGGAACTCGCCGGTGCGCAGCATCGCCATCACCTCCAGGGCGACGGCACAGGCCAGCGGATTCCCGCCGAACGTCGAACCGTGCTCACCGGGCCTGTGCACCCCGAGCACCTCGGCGGAGGACACCACGGCGGACACCGGCACCACACCGCCGCCGAGCGCCTTGCCGAGCACGTACATGTCCGGCACGACGCCCTCGTGCTCGCAGGCGAACGTCCTGCCCGTGCGCCCGAGCCCCGCCTGGATCTCGTCCGCGACGAACAGCACGTTCCGCTCGCGGGTGATCCTGCGGACGCCCGGCAGATATCCGGCCGGCGGGACCAGCACGCCCGCCTCGCCCTGGATGGGCTCGAGCAGCACGGCCACCGTGTTCTCCGTGACCGCCGCGTCCAGAGCGGTCAGGTCCCCGTAGGGCACGATCTCGAATCCCGGGGTGTACGGCCCGTAGCCCGACCTGGCCTCCGGGTCGGTCGAGAAACTGATCAGCGTGGTCGTCCGGCCGTGGAAGTTGTTCGACGCCACCACGATCTTGGCCATGTTGTCCGGCACCCGCTTGACCCGGTAGCCCCACTTGCGGGCGGTCTTGACGGCCGTCTCCACCGCCTCCGCGCCGGTGTTCATGGGCAGGACCATCTCCATGCCGCACAACTCCGCCAGCTGTGCGCAGAAATCCCCGAACCGGTCGTGATGGACGGCGCGGGAGGTCAGGGTGACCCGCTCCAGCTGCGCCTTCGCCGCCTCGATCAGCCGGCGGTTCCCATGACCGAAGTTGAGGGCCGAATACCCGGCCAGCATGTCGAGGAATCGGCGCCCCTCGACATCGGTCAGCCAGGCGCCGTCCGCGGAGGCGACGACGACCGGCAGCGGGTGGTAGTTGTGCGCGCTGTGCGCCTCCGCGGAGGCGATGGCGGATGTCGTGGTCGACACGGGCTCTCCGATCATCGGGACGAACGTCCGGCTCGGGGCGCGGGTGACCGCGCCCTCTCCATCGTCGCGCGCCACCCGCGGCTCGCAGCGTGGACGCGACGGCGCGTCGGCACGCCGGCCGCTACTGTGGGCGGCACGCAACGGCGCCCGGCGTACGGGGAAGCGACCCCGAGGAAGCCGTGCGCGGGTATACGCGCGAGGTGCCGCACTCCCCGTAGCCGTGCGGCACGGGGGTGCCCCCAGGCACCCCGGGACCACGACCGACGACCACGGATCGCCCCGGAGGACCACTCCCATGACCCTTCCCCTCTCCCACCCCGCGCTGGCCTCGACCGACCCCGAGCTCGCCGCCCTGGTCGGCGCGGAGGAGCGGCTCCAGGCCGACACCCTGCGGCTCATCCCCAGCGAGAACTACGTCTCGCAGGCCGTGCTGGAGGCCTCGGGCACCGTCCTGCAGAACAAGTACAGCGAGGGTTACGCCGGCCGCCGGTACTACGAGGGCCAGCAGAACATCGACCAGATCGAGCAGCTCGCCGTCGCCCGCGCCAAGTCGCTCTTCGGAGTCGAGCACGCCAATGTCCAGCCCTACTCGGGCTCCCCGGCCAACCTCGCCGTGTACCTCGCCTTCGCCGAGCCCGGCGACACCGTGATGGGCATGGCCCTGCCGATGGGCGGCCACCTCACCCACGGCTGGGGCGTCTCCGCCACCGGCAAGTGGTTCCGGGGCGTCCAGTACGGCGTACGCCAGGACACCGGGCTCATCGACTTCGACGAGGTGCGCGCACTCGCTCTGCAAGAACGGCCCAAGGTCATCTTCTGCGGCGGCACCGCACTGCCGCGCACCATCGACTTCGCGGCCTTCGCGGAGGTCGCCAAGGAGGCCGGTGCCGTGCTGGTCGCCGATGTCGCCCACATCGCCGGCCTGATCGTGGGCGGCGCCCACCCTTCGCCCGTGCCGCACGCCGACGTCATCTCCACCACCACCCACAAGACCCTGCGCGGCCCGCGCGGCGCGATGCTGATGTCCCGCGAGGTACATGCCAAGGCCGTCGACAAGGCGGTCTTCCCGGGGCTCCAGGGCGGCCCGCACAACCAGACCACCGCCGCCATCGCCGTCGCCCTCCACGAGGCATCCCGGCCCGCTTTCCGCGACTACGCCGCCCAGGTCGTCGCCAATGCCAAGGCGCTCGCCGAGGAACTGCTCGTGCGCGGCTTCGACCTGGTCTCCGGCGGCACCGACAACCATCTGATCCTGATGGACCTCACCTCCAAGGAAGTCCCCGGCAAGGTGGCGGCCAAGGCCCTCGACCGGGCCGGGATCGTCGTCAACTACAACACCGTCCCTTACGACCCCAGGAAGCCGTTCGACCCGTCGGGCATCCGCATCGGTACTCCGTCCCTGACGTCCCGCGGCCTCGGCACGGAGCACATGGCCGCCGTCGCCGAGTGGATCGACCGTGGCGTCACGGCCGCCGGCAAGGGCGACGAGGACACGCTCGCCGCGATCCGCGCCGAGGTGGCCGACCTCATGGCCGCCTACCCCGCACCCGGCCTGCCTGCCTGACGGCCGATGCCTGGCGGCCGACCGCATGCCGCCTGCCGACTGATGGCCTGCCCGCCTGGCGGCCGGCCGCATGCCGCCTGGCTGCCTGACGGCTTGCCTGCCCCGCCTGCCCCGCCTGACGGCCGGGCCGGCCGTCAGGCCGGGCGGCGTCCCCAGCCGTCCAGCAGTTGCCGGCGCGGGCCCGGGCCCCGGGGGCTGCCACGGCCGCCGAACGGCGGCCGCGGCAGCCGGGCCGACAAGGGGCGGGGGGCATGGCCACCAGCACACCGGACTCGCCCCACGGACACCGCGCGCCACCGGCCGCGCAGCGACCGGGCGGCCCTGCGCCCAGGACCGGCACGCAGTCCACGGGTTCCGGGAAGGCCACGCCCGTCACGCGGACGCCGAGGACCAGCGCGCACACGGGCGATCACCGCGCCCTCGGCGTCGATGGCGCGGCCCCCCACCGGACCCCGCTCGAGGGTCCCGTCCCGTGTCCTCAGCCCTTTGATGCACCGGCGCCGGAGATCGGTTCCACACCTGAGAGAATGAGGAACATGGCCTCATCCCGACCCCGCGCGCTCTCCGGTATCCAGCCCACCGCCGGTTCGTTCCACCTCGGGAACTACCTCGGTGCCATCCGCCAGTACGTGGCGCTGCAAGAAACCCATGACGCGTTCTACATGGTCGTGGACCTGCATGCGATCACCGTGCCGCAGGATCCGGCAGAGCTGCGTGCGAACACCCGACTCGCCGCGGCCCAGCTGCTCGCGGCCGGCCTCGACCCCGAGCGCTGCACGCTCTTCGTCCAGAGCCACGTCCCGGAGCACGCCCAGCTCGGCTGGGTCATGAACTGCCTCACCGGCTTCGGCGAGGCCGGCCGCATGACCCAGTTCAAGGACAAGTCCGCCAAGCAGGGTGCCGACCGTGCCACCGTCGGTCTCTTCACGTACCCGATCCTGCAGGTCGCGGACATCCTGCTGTACCAGGCGGACGCCGTGCCGGTCGGCGAGGACCAGCGCCAGCACGTCGAGCTCACCCGCGACCTCGCGGAGCGCTTCAACGGCCGCTTCGGCCGGACGTTCACCGTCCCGTCGCCGTACATCGTGAAGGAGGTCGCCAAGATCTACGACCTCCAGGACCCGACGATCAAGATGAGCAAGTCGGCCTCCACGCCCAAGGGCCTGATCAACCTGCTCGACGAGCCGAAGGCCACCGCGAAGAAGGTCAAGAGCGCGGTCACCGACACGGACACGGTGATCCGCTTCGACCCGCAGGAGAAGCCGGGCGTCAGCAACCTGCTCACCATCTACTCCACCCTCACGGGTACGGCCGTCGCCGATCTGGAGCAGAAGTACGAGGGCAAGGGCTACGGTGCGCTCAAGACCGACCTCGCCGAGGTGATGGTGGAGTTCGTCACACCCTTCAGGGCTCGTACGCAGGAGTACCTGGACGACACCGAGACGCTGGACTCCATCCTGGCCAAGGGCGCCGAGAAGGCTCGTTCGGTGGCCGCGGAGACCCTGGCGGACACTTACGACAAGTTGGGATTCGTCCCCGCGAAGCACTGAGCCGCGAGGAGTCCGAAGGCCGGTGTCCAAGGACTCTGGCCACAAAGAGGGTGCAGCCGCCACACTGGCGGCTGAAGACCCTGTCGATCCGACCGGACCGATCCGTACCGACAACTGAGGAGAACGACGTGGGGACCGTAACGCTCGGCGTTTCGATCGCGGTCCCGGAGCCCTACGGCAGCCTGCTCCAGGAGCGGCGCGCGGGCTTCGGGGATCCCGCCGCGCACGGTATTCCGACCCACGTCACCCTCCTGCCGCCCACCGAGGTCGACTCCGCGCTCCTTCCCGCCGTTGAGGCGCATCTCGCGGCCGTCGCCGCGGTCGGCCGGCCGTTCCCGATGAGGCTCTCCGGTACCGGCACCTTCCGTCCGCTGTCGCCCGTCGTCTTCGTCCAGGTCGTCGAGGGTGGCGCCGCGTGCACCTGGCTGCAGAAGCGGGTGCGGGACGCGTCCGGGCCGCTGGTGCGCGAGCTGCAGTTCCCCTACCACCCGCACGTCACGGTGGCGCACGGCATCTCCGAGGAGGCGATGGACCGTGCGTACGAGGAGCTCTCCGAGTACGCGGCGGCCTGGACCTGCGCCTCCTTCGCCCTCTACGAACAGGGCGCGGACGCCGTGTGGCGCAAGCTCAGCACGTACACCTTCGGCGGCGGCATCCCCGGCGTGCCCCCGCAGGGGACTCCGGTCGACGAGCACGCCACCACCCTCTGAGCTTCCCGAGGAGCCCGGCTCCCGTGCGCGAGGCTTCCGCAGCGGACGGTGATCTCCCGGCGGGTCGCGGGCCTGCGGAGGGTCATGCCGGGTAGGCGTGGCGCATGGACTGGCTGATCAAGCTCCCCGTCGTCGGCCCGCTCGTTCAGCGGCTGATGCGCACCCATGCCTGGCGGTCGTACGAGACGCTCGACCGGGTCCACTGGACGCGCCTTGCCGCCGCGGTCACGTTCCTCAGCTTCCTGGCGCTCTTCCCGCTGATCACCGTCGTCGCGGCGATCGTCGCCGCGACGCTCGACCAGCAGGCGCTGGACAAGCTCGACGAGCAGCTCTCCGACCAGGTCCCGGGCATCTCCGACCAGCTCGACATCAACGGTCTGGTCGCCAATGCGGGCACGGTCGGGGCCGTGGCCGGTGCGCTCCTTCTGCTGATGGGCATCGGCTGGATCGGGTCGATGCGCGAGTGCCTGAGGGCCGTGTGGGAGCTCGACGACGAGGACGAAGGCAACCCCGTGGTCCGCAAGATCAAGGACGTGGGGGTGCTCGCCGGTCTCGGCGGCATCGGCCTGGCGTCGTTCGCCGCCTCCGCACTCGGCTCGACCACGGTCGGCTGGACCGCCGACCGGCTGGGCCTCGAGGACGGCGGGATCGGCGGAGTGCTGCTGCAGGTCGCCGCGCTCGCGGTCGGCGTCGTCGCGAACTTCCTGGTCCTGCTCTACGCGCTGACCCTGCTGCCGGGGGTACAGCCGCCGCGCCGGCGGCTGATGGTGGCCGCACTGATCGGCGCCGTCGGGTTCGAGCTGCTCAAGCTGCTGCTCGGCGGTTACATCAGCGGCGTGGCCTCGCGCAGCATGTACGGCGCGTTCGGCGTCCCGATCGCGCTGCTGCTGTGGATCAACTTCACGGCCAAGCTGCTGCTGTTCTGCGCCGCCTGGACGGCGACGCAGAGCAGTGGTGGCGAGACGCGGAACGATGGTGGCGGGACGCGGAACGGCGGTGGCGGGACGCAGAGCAGTGGTGGTGGGCAGCCCGCCGCGTCCGCTACTGACCCGGTCCGCGACGCGCCTGGTCGGGCAGCGGCCAGCGGCGCTTGACCAGGAACACGGCGGTCGCCAGGGCCACAAGCACAGCGCCGGCGACGCTCAGCGCGATGCTCAGGCCGCTGGAGCCGGCCTGCGAGGCGGCGACCGGATTCGCCGCGTCCGCCTTGCGGTCGTCGGAGTCCTTGACCGCCTCCGTGTCGGCCGACGGCTCGGCCGACCTCGGAGGCACCAGCTCGCCGACCGGCGTCACCTTGTCGGCCGCCGCGAAACCCCAGTCGAGCAGTCGGCCGGCCTCCTTGTAGACCGCCAGGCTCTCCCCCGAGTCGGGGTGCATGACGGTGACCAGCAGCACCTTGCCGTTGCGTTCGGCGACGCCGGTGAAGGTGGAGCCGGCCTGGGTGGTGCTGCCGTTCTTGACGCCGGCGATGCCCTTGTAGGGGGTGATGCCGTTCGCGCCGGTGAGCAGGCGATTGGTGTTCTGGATCTTGAACGTGCCGCGCTTCTCGCCCTCCTTCTCCTCGCCGGGGAAGTCGGCGCTCACCGTCGAGCAGTACTCGCGGAAGTCCTTCTTCTGCATGCCGCTGCGGGCGATCAGCGTCAGGTCGTACGCGGAGGAGACCTGGCCGGGGGCGTCGTAGCCGTCGGGGGAGACGACCTTGGTGTCGAGTGCCTGCAGCTCCTCCGCGTGCTCCTGCATGTCCGCGACCGTCTGGTCCATGCCGTTGTTCATCGCCGACAGGACGTGGACGGCGTCGTTGCCCGAGCGCAGGAAGACGCCGAGCCACAGGTCGTGGACCGAGTAGGTGTGGTTCTCCTTGATCCCGACGAGACTGCTGCCCGCGCCGACGTCGGCGAGTTCCTCGGGCGCGACCTTGTGGACGGTGGTCTTCGGCAGCTTCGGCAGGAGGGTGTCCGCGAAGAGCATCTTCATGGTCGACGCCGGGGGCAGCCGCCAGTGCGCGTTGTGCGAGGCGAGCACCTCACCGCTCTCGGCGTCCGCGACGATCCAGGACCGGCCGCTGACGTCCTTGGGGAGCACGGGCGCGCCGGGTCCGAGCTTGACCTGTGTGCCCGGTTCGGCGAGCTGGACGCCGCCGACCGAGGACATGCGCGCCGGAGGTTTCGGCTTCTTCTGGTCCGGGTTGTTGTCGTGCGTGGCCGCGAGCGCGGGGCCCGCGGCCAGTGCGGGCAGCAACGCGGCGGCGAGGACCGTCGACGCGGTCCTTCGCGCGGTGGTTTTCAGAGCAGACACGGACGAGAACGTACAGGGCCGCATAGAAAATATGGAGATCGTATTGAAGGCTCGCCGGGACTGACGCCAGGACAGCCCACCCCGCAGGGCCCGGTCGGAGGTCGGACGCGATACTTGGTTCATGAAGCTCAGCCGTTCCGTCTCCTGGTTCCTTCTCGCGTTCGGGGTGTGGAGCTGGTTCATCTGGGTCACTTTCATCCGGAACTTGTGGAAGGACGCCAGCGGACTCGCCTTCGACGACGCGGGCGACCCGACCGGTTACTTCTGGGTCCATCTGCTGCTCGCTGTCACCTCCCTGATTCTGGGGACGGTCATCGGCGTCATCGGGTTGCGTGGTGTACGGGCGTTGCGCCGAGAGCGCAGGTAGGGGCAGGTCGTGGCGGCAGTTGTCGTGCTTGTGGTTCTTCTGGTTGTCGCCCTGCTGGCGGGGGTCCATTGGTACGTGTGGCGGAGGCTGGTCCGCGACACGACCGCGCGGGGCGGTACGGCCCGCAGACTCGGTACGGCCGCGATCTGGGTGCTGCCGCTGCTGTCCGTCGCGGCCCTCACTTCGGGCCGTGCCGGAGCCCCGTTCTGGCTGGAACGGGTGCTGGCGTGGCCCGGCTACCTGTGGCTGGCGGTGCTGCTCTACCTGGTCCTGGCCCTGCTGGTCGGCGAGGCGGTACGCCCGCTGCTGCGCCGCGCCCTGGACCGCCGCGCGTCGGCTGCCGCGGGGCGCGGAGGCGAGGGCCGCGAGCCCTCGAACCCGTCCGGCACCGACCCGGCCGCGCCGACCGCCCCGTCGGGCGGCACGTCGGTCGTGAGCGGGGCGGGCGAGCACGCCGGCCCCCATGGGGCCCCCGTCTCGCGGGAGGCGGGCGGCGCCGCGCCGGCTACCGCCTCCGCCGGCCCGCCCGCCCCGGCCGAGTCGGGCGGTGCCGCGCGCGACGTGCGTTCCGCCGTCGCCGTCGACAGCGCCCCTGACGGGGCCGGGGCGGCATCCGCCGGCCGTGCCGGACACTCGGCCTCCGACCCGGCCGCGCCGACCGCCCCGTCGGGCGGCACGTCGCTCGTGAGCGGGGCGGGCGAGCACGCCGGCCCCGACAGGGCTGCCGCTTCCCCCGGCGACGCGGGCGTCCCGGCCGAGGCCGCCCCCACGCCGACACGCGGCGACGCCCCTTCGGGCGAGCCCCCCGCAGGCGTGTCGCGGCGGCTGTTCGTCTCGCGGATCGTCGGCGGCGCTGCTGCCGCCGCCGCGCTCGGGACCGTCGGCCACGGCACGTACGGCGTGCTGCGAGGCCCCCGCGTCAAGCGCGTCACCGTTCCGCTCGCCAAGCTCCCGCGCGCCGCGCACGGTTACCGGATCGCCGTCGTCAGCGACATCCACCTCGGGCCGGTCCTCGGCCGGGCCCATACGCAGCGCATCGTCGACTCCATCAACGCCGCCCGGCCCGACCTCGTCGCCGTCGTCGGCGACCTCGTCGACGGTTCGGTCGCGGACCTCGGTTCCGCGGCCGAGCCGCTCGCGCAGCTCCGCTCCCGGCACGGCTCGTTCTTCGTCACCGGCAATCACGAGTACTTCTCCGGTGCCGACGAGTGGGTCGACCACGTCCGCGAACTGGGCCTGCGTCCCCTGCGCAACGAGCGCGTCGAGATCGCCGGGGGCTTCGACCTCGCCGGGGTCGACGACGTGGCGGGCGAGAACGAAGGCCACGGGCCGGACTTCGTCAAGGCGCTCGGCGACCGCGACCGCGCCCGCGCCGCCGTGCTCCTCGCACATCAGCCCGTCGTCATCCACGACGCCGTCGAGCAGGGCGTGGACCTCCAGTTGTCCGGCCACACGCACGGTGGCCAGCTCTGGCCCGGCAACTACCTCGCCGAGCTGGCCAATCCCACCGTCGCCGGCCTGGAACGCTACGGCGACACCCAGTTGTACGTGACCCGGGGTGCGGGTGCGTGGGGCCCGCCGGTGCGGGTCGGGGCGTCGTCCGACATCACCCTCGTCCAACTGGCGTCGCGCCAGGCGTAGTGCAGTCCGGCGGATCATGGCGGAGGTGCAGGTCGCCGTCAGCTCTTCTTGCGGGCGGCCACGGTCTCCGCCATGCCGGGCAGGAAGTCCGTGAAGAGCTCGTGCACCTCGCGGACCAGCGGGCGCAGTACCCGGAATCGGGCGAGCGCCACGCCCCGGGCGGTCAGCCGGGCTCCGCGCTCAGCGAGGCGCCTGCTGCGCTCGCTGTTTTCCGACCGGTCGAAGACCCAGTACAGGACCAGGCCCATCTGGGAGAGCCACATCAACTCGGGGAGGACCTCCCGGAGTTCCTCCGCCACCTTGGACTTCGAGCCCGCCAGCACCTCACGGTGGACGGCGATGGCCGCCTCCCGGGCGTGTTCCGACTCCGGGGAGAAGGGGCTGAGCGGGCTCTCCGGGTCAGCCGCGTTCTTGAAGAACTGCGCCGCGAACTCGTGGTACGGCGCGGCGATGTCCAGCCAGGCCGTCAGAACTCCGGCCATCCGTGCCTCGAGGTCGGTCTCCTTGTCCAGGACCGGACGGACCGCCGCCTGGTGCTCGGCGGCGATCCGGTCGTAGAAGCCCTGGACGAGATGTTCCTTGGAGCCGAAGTAGTAGTACGCGTTCCCTACCGAGACACCGGCCTCCTTGGCGATGGCCCGCATCGTCGTCTTGTCGTAGCCGCGCTCCTGGAAGAGCCGGAGCGCGGTCTCGAGGATGAGCGTGCGGGTCTGCTCGCTCTTGGGGGCCTTCGCGTCGGTCGGGTCGTTCGCTGCAGTCACGGTGACCGAGCCTAGTCGGCTACCGCGCACCGGTCGTCGCAGGGAGCGCCTGACGGCGCTCCCGCCGCGACTTCGCGGTACTTGGCCGCCGCGAGCATCGTGACGCGGATGAACGGGGCGCCGGCCGGGGTGGCGAGCCAGTGGGCCTTGGGCCGGTGTTCCGCCAGGGCCCACAGGCACACGATCCAGGCGGCCTGACCGGTGTAGAGCTGGCCCTTGTCGCCGATGACGGTGATCTCCCGCCGGGTCCTCGCGTGGTCGAGATGCGGATAGAGCCTCCGCGCCTCGGCCGACCCGGCGGGAACCAGGTCCAGGGGTACGAGCTTGGGCTGACGCAGCAGCCAGCTGCGGAGGTGGACGCAGAGGGAGCACTCGGCGTCGTACAGGACGGTCAATTCGGCGACCGGTGTGCGGGCCTTGAGCCGTGCGGGGGCGGTCATCGTGCTCACGCTCCGGTGGGGCCGGCGGTGGGTGCGCTCCAGGGGCCGGGGCCCGCCTGAGGCGTCCAGCCCTGCGGCGGCACGGGCGGGGTCTGCTCACCCTCCATCACTCCGCGGCGGCGGATCCTGTTGAGCACGTAGACGTTGCCGAGGTGCATCACGCCGAGGACCAGCAGGACCACTCCGATCTTGACCGACAGGGCCTCGAAGAGGCCGCGGGTTTCCGTGACGGCGTCGGCGGTCTTGAGGTAGAGCGCGACGAATCCGAGGTTCACCAGGTAGAAGCCGACCACCAGGAGGTGGTTCACCGCGTCGGCGAGCTTCTCGTTCCCCTTGAGCACGTCGGCGAGGAAGATCCGGCCGTTCTTGGTGAGGGTGCGAGCGACCCAGACGGTGAGCCCGACGCTGATCAGCAGGTAGGCGACGTACGTGACAACAGTGAGGTCCATGCCCCACCCTCCCTTGAACGTGTTCAAAAAGCTGGTCGGGCATGACTGTAGACCTACTTTTGAACATGTTCAAGCTTCGGGGGGAAAGAGGGGGCGCCGCCGGAGCCCAGCCCCTAAAGTCCGCTCCATGACACTCACTTACGATCAGACCGGCCAGGGCCCCGATGTCGTCCTGCTCCACTCGACCGTCTGCGACCGGCGCATGTGGGACGCGCACTGGCAGGTGCTGGCGGAAGCCGGACACCGGGTCGTGCGCTGCGACTTCCGGGGCTTCGGCGACACCCCCGCGGAGACCGGCCCCTACGACGACGCCGACGACGTCCTCGAACTCCTCGACGCTCTCGGCATCGAGCAGGCCACGCTGATCGGCGCGTCGTACGGCGGCCGGGTCGCGCTGGAGGCCGCCGCGCGCAGTCCGCGGCGGGTCGGGGGACTGCTGCTGCTCTGCCCCGGCCGGCCCGGGCACCGCCCCGGCCCGCAACTCGTCGCCTTCGGCGAGCGGGAGGACGAACTGTACGAAGCCGGCGACATCGAGGGGGCGGTGGAGTTGAACGTCTCCACGTGGCTCGGACCCGAGGCCGACGAGACGGTGCGGGAGGCTGTGCGGCGGATGCAGCGGCACGCCTTCGAGGTGCAACTTGCGGCCGACGAAGCGTCCGAAGCCGCCGCTGCCGGGCCGGAGCCGGAGCCGGAGCCGTCGCCGGAGGCTCCCGACCTGTCCCGTATCGAGGCGCCCTGCCTCGTCGTCTCGGGCGCGCACGACCTGGAGGACTTCCGCCGGATCGCGGCGGGTCTGCCTGCCGCGCTGCCCGGCGCCCGCCACCTGCAACTGCCCTGGGCCGGGCATCTGCCCGGTCTGGAACGGCCTGCCGAGATCACGGCGTTGATGACCGGCTTCCTCGCCGACCACCCGGCCCGCCCCGCCGCGCGCGCCTCGTAGGGCATCGCGTCCCCCGGCCCGTGACTCGTCGGACATGCGGCCGGTCAGGCGCGGCGGATCCTCGGGGCGCCGGTCACCGGGACGACGAGGGGGTACGGCGTCGTCGTTGCGGTGATGAACATGCGGTTGTTCTATGGCCCGCCGAACGCGACGTCGGAGACGGCCTCCGGCACGAGGACGCGGCCGATGAGGGTCCCGTACGGGGCGTAGCAGCGCACTCCGCCGTACATGGCCGCGATCCGCAGGCGGCGCTCCTCGTCGAAGCGGATGTTGTCGGACCGGGCGTCGTCCTTCGCCTCGGCGAGGACGAGCCCCGTCGGGCCTGATCGTCAGTGGGGCGCAGCGGCCGGATGATCTCCGTGAGCCACGGCCGGGCCATGCTGCCGGCCAAGGACACGGAGATCACCGATCCGACGATCCTCGGCCGGCTGCACTGACAGGCAGCCGCCCCGGGCCGCCTACATGCTGCTGAGCGACCGCGCGTAGTTGATCTGACCCATCACCATCTGGAACGACTGGGGGCCCTGCGCCGGGATCATCGTCGAGTGGTGCTTGCCGCCGCTGGTCACCGTGACCTGGATGAATCCGGTGGTCGTCTTCTCCTTCATCAGCAGGAAGAGCAGGCCCAGCAGACAGAAGATGAAGAAGACGATCGCCAGCACGATCGCGTGCGTCGGGATCTTCTCCTCGGTGCGCGACATGTCCGTCGCGTTCCACACGGCGCCCTTGAGCGGCAGCGTGCCGCCCGGGGTGACGATCGAGTCGCCCATCACCGTGATGTCGCCGATGGACACCAGCGGCGCGCCGCCCGTAGGCGCGGGAGGGCCGGTGTACGGCACCGGGACGCCGGCGGGCTGGGTCTGGGCGTAGCCGGGGGCGGGGTCCTGCGGATAGCCGTATCCCGGCGCGGGGTTGGGGTAGCCGTAGGCGGGCGTGCTGCCCGGTGGTTGGGTGGGGCCCCACTGGTACTCGGGCTCCCCGTCCCTGTACGGATTGGGCGTGCTCATGATCTCGTCCCCGCTTTCCCGCTGCGTCAGGTCAGACGTTCCCTGATCCTGCCAGGTGTGGCCCCGGTGGGTGAAGTCCACGTCCGTACCCATACGGATACAAAGAGGCCCGCCTCCCTGGGAGAGGCGGGCCCCGATGGTATGACGAGCCGTCAGAAGCCGCTCGTCAGAAGCCGCTCGTCAGAAGCCGCGCGTCGGAGGCGGTCCGTCAGAAGCGGCGCGTGATCAGTGCACGCTTCACTTCCTGGATCGCCTTGGTGACCTCGATACCGCGCGGGCAGGCGTCCGTGCAGTTGAACGTGGTGCGGCAACGCCACACGCCGTCCTTGTCGTTGAGGATCTCGAGCCGCTGCTCCCCGGCCTCGTCACGCGAGTCGAAGATGAAGCGGTGCGCGTTGACGATCGCCGCCGGGCCGAAGTACTGGCCGTCGTTCCAGAACACCGGGCACGAGGAGGTGCACGCGGCGCACAGGATGCACTTGGTGGTGTCGTCGAAGCGCTCGCGGTCCTCGGCACTCTGCAGACGCTCGCGCGTCGGCTCGTTGCCCTTGGTGACGAGGAACGGCATCACGTCGCGGTAGGCCTGGAAGAACGGCTCCATGTCGACCACGAGGTCCTTCAGGACCGTCAGGCCCTTTATGGCCTCGACCGTGATGGGCTTCTCCGGGTTGATGTCCTTGATCAGCGTCTTGCAGGCGAGCCTGTTCTTGCCGTTGATCCGCATCGCGTCGGAGCCGCAGATGCCGTGCGCGCACGAGCGGCGGAAGGTGAGCGAGCCGTCGACGTCCCACTTGATCTTGTGGAGGGCGTCGAGGACGCGCTCCTTGGGATCGATCTCGATCTGGAAGTCCTCCCAGACCGCGTGCTCCGACACCTCGGGGTTGTAGCGGCGGATCCGGAAGGTGGCGGTGATGTACGGGGAGTCGGCGAAGCCGGCCTCCCGCTTCTCCAGGGTCGGGGTAGCCATCAGTACTTACGCTCCATCGGCTGGTAGCGGGTCTGGACGACCGGCTTGTAGTCGAGACGGACGGTCTCGGAGCCGTCGTCGCCGACCTCGCGGTACGCCATGGTGTGGCGCATGAAGTTGACGTCGTCGCGGTTGGGGAAGTCCTCGCGGTAGTGACCGCCGCGGGACTCCTTGCGGGCCAGTGCGGAGACGGCCATGACCTCGGCCAGGTCGAGCAGGTTGCCCAGCTCGATGGCCTCCAGCAGGTCCGTGTTGAACCGCTTGCCCTTGTCCTGGACGGACACGTTGAGGTAGCGCTCGCGCAGCTCGGCGATCTTCTCGACCGCGGTCTTGATCGTCTGCTCGGTGCGGAACACCATCACGTTGGCGTCCATCGTCTCCTGCAGCTCCTTGCGGAGCACGGAGACCCGCTCGGAGCCGGTGGAGCCCAGCAGCCGCTCGACCTGCTCGGCGACGAACGCCGCGGGGTTCTCCGGCAGCTCGACGTAGTCGGACGTCGCAGAGTACTCGGCGGCGGCGATACCGGCGCGCTTGCCGAAGACGTTGATGTCGAGCAGCGAGTTGGTGCCCAGGCGGTTGGCGCCGTGCACCGACACGCACGCGACCTCACCGGCGGCGTACAGACCCGGCACGACGGTGGTGTTGTCGCGCAGGACCTCGCCCTCGACGTTGGTCGGGATGCCGCCCATGGCGTAGTGCGCGGTGGGCTGGATCGGGATCGGGTCCGTGTAGGGCTCGATGCCGAGGTAGGTCCGCGCGAACTCGGTGATGTCCGGGAGCTTGGCGTCGAGCTGCTCCGGCGGAAGGTGGGTGAGGTCCAGGAAGACGTGGTCGCCCTCGGGACCGCAGCCGCGGCCCTCGCGGATCTCCGTGTAGATGGAGCGCGAGACGACGTCGCGGGACGCGAGGTCCTTCATGACCGGCGCGTACTTCTCCATGAAGCGCTCGCCGTCCTTGTTGCGGAGGATGCCGCCCTCACCGCGGGCGCCCTCCGTCAGCAGGATGCCCATGCGCCAGATGCCCGTCGGGTGGAACTGGAAGAACTCCATGTCCTCCAGCGGCAGACCGCGCCGGTAGCAGGCGGCCTGGCCGTCACCGGTCAGGGTGTGCGCGTTGGAGGTCACCTTGAAGAACTTGCCGGTGCCGCCGGACGCGTAGATCACGGCCTTCGCCTGGAAGACGTGGATCTCGCCGGTGGCCAGCTCGTAGGCGACCACGCCGGCTGACTTCTTGAGACCAGTCTCGGGGTCCTCGTTGATCAGCTGGTCCAGGACGTAGAACTCGTTGAAGAACTCCACGCCCTCCTTGACGCAGTTCTGGTACAGCGTCTGGAGGATCATGTGGCCGGTGCGGTCCGCGGCGTAGCAGGACCGGCGGACCGGGGCCTCGCCGTGGTTGCGGGAGTGGCCGCCGAAGCGGCGCTGGTCGATGGTGCCGTCCGGGGTCCGGTTGAACGGCAGGCCCATCTTCTCCAGGTCGAGGACGGCGTCGATGGCCTCCTTCGCCAGGATCTCGGCGGCGTCCTGGTCGACCAGGTAGTCACCGCCCTTGACCGTGTCGAAGGTGTGCCACTCCCAGTTGTCCTCCTCCACGTTGGCCAGCGCGGCGGCCATGCCGCCCTGCGCGGCGCCCGTGTGGGAGCGGGTGGGGTAGAGCTTCGTCAGCACGGCGGTGCGGCTGCGCTTCGTCGCCTCGATGGCGGCGCGCATACCGGCGCCGCCGGCGCCGACGATGACGGTGTCGTACTTGTGGATCTTCATGGGTGGATTACCTCAGCCCCGTGCCTAGCGGATGTTCGGGTCGAAGGTGAAGATCACCAGCGTGCCCAGAAGGATGGTGAACACCGTGGCGGTGTACAGCAGGCCCTTGAGCCACAGGCGCGTGTTCGGACGCTCCGCGTAGTCGTTGATGACGGTGCGGAGGCCGTTGGCGCCGTGCAGCATGGCAAGCCACAGCATCAGCAGGTCCCAGGTCTGCCAGAACGGGGACGCCCAGCGGCCGGCGACGAAGGCGAAGCCGATCTTGGAGACGCCGCCGTCGAGCACCAGCTGGATCAGCAGGTGGCCGATGACCAGGACGACAAGAACCACGCCGGAGAGGCGCATGAACAGCCATGCGGCCATCTCGAAGTTGCCCCGGGTCGAGCGCGGGGTCTTCTTGGTGCGCTTGCGCGGGGCCTCGATGTACGGGGCGGGGTTGTCCACGTCGTAGTGGGCGCCCTCGACGGGGCCGATCGCGGAAGTGGTGTCAGCGGACATTTCTGGCCTCAGCTCCCGAAGACTTCGCGGACGGCGTGGCCGAGCACGGGGTAAAGGGCGCCCACCATCAGAACGAACCAGATGGCCATGACGGACCAGAGCATCTGCTTCTGGTAGCGCGGGCCCTTGGACCAGAAGTCCACGGCGATGACGCGCAGGCCGTTGAGCGCGTGGAAGAGAATCGCGGCCACCAGGCCGTATTCGAGCAGCGCGACGATCGGCGTCTTGTAGGTGGCGACAACCTCGTCGTACGCCTCGGGGGAGACGCGGACGAGAGCAGTGTCCAGCACGTGTACGAACAGGAAGAAGAAGATGAGGACGCCGGTGACTCGATGAGCCACCCAGGACCACATTCCTTCCCGGCCGCGGTACAGCGTTCCAGCCGGCACGGAATAACCCTCCGGGAGCGGGGATTGGGGCCTGCCGGCTTGTGGGTGTCGGTCTGGCCCGGCCGGGTACGGTCCACCGGCCCCGGCCATCGTAGCGACGTGTTGTCGGTTCGTTCGCCCGGGGTCCGTCGGTGTGATCAAACAGGCAATCAAACAGCCTCGGACGGGCTAAGCCCGACCCGGCCGAGCCCCACCCCGCCGGCCCGACGGGAGGGAGTCAGCCGGCAGCCCGCGCGACGTCGGTCTCCGGACGGTTGGCCACCGCGTGTGCCAGTCGGGAGCGCGCGACGGCGCGCAGTTCGTCGGCGGAGACGGCTCGCTCCTCGTCCGGTTCGTGGGACAGTCTGCTCCGGATACCGGCCAGCACCTGGTCGAGATACTCGTCGGGCCGGTATCCGTCGAGGCTGAGCACGAACGCATGCCCGAATCGACTCTCGTATGCCGCGTGTGCGGCGGCGAGGGCGGTGTGGGCCGCCTGCGGGGCGTTCGGGGGCAGTCCGGTGGAGGCTTCGGCGGCCAGGGCCTCGTGCATCTCGGCGGGTGTGAGGTCGTATCCGGCCTCGTCGCAGGCGGCGAGGAGGGCCTCGATATCGGGGTAGGGGCGGTGTGCGACCACGCGCCGGGCCCAGCCGCGGCTGCCACAGCAGGCGAGAATGATCGCTTCCGCGGTTTCGGCCGGGGTGCTGTTGAAATGCTCGAGCCCCGACTCCGCGCGACGCTGGAACGGTATGGGAGCAGGAGCGCTCCGGGTGTGGTGGAGTGTCGGCGGTCGCTTCGGGAGGCCGGCGGTGGAATCGCTGGACAGCGGGGGCTCCTCGAACGGGACAGCGGGACGGCAGGTGAGGGAGGTAAGGGTGTGTCGTAAAGCTAGCGATGTGGACGCGGAGCTGTCCGACGGATACGCGATTTTCACCCGGACGGGAGAGTTTGATCTTACCTAATGGACAAAGAAGGGGGTGCTTGTACCGGGTTTCACCGCTTATCGGAGGTATCAGGACCATGTGGCTCTCTCGAAAGGCCCGCCTCACCGGTGTGATGGCCGCCTCGGCCGCCGTCTTCTCGATGACGCTCGCGGGCTGCTCCGACGAAGGGCCCGGCGAGCCCGGCAGCGCCCCGCCGGACCAGGTGGTACCGACCGGCGCCGCCGCGGCGCCGACTCCGACACGCAGCTATGCACTGTCGGAAGCACCCGCCACCATCCCCTCCATACGAAGCCACCAGGCCGCCCGCGGACCGGGCTGGAGCCGTACGGCCGACAGCGGCGTCGTCGTGGCCAAAGGCAGCGAAGAGCTCTCCGACGAGGGCAGGCTGCTCGCCCAGGAGCTCAAGCTCACCTACCGCGGAGCCGTCGCCGCCCGCGCGGGCGATGTGGAGCTGGCACTCGCCGGGGACGGCGCCGCCGAGTCGTACACCCTCACCACCAGCGGCGGCCGGGTGAAGATCACCGGCCCCGACGAGGCGGGCGTCTTCTACGGCACCCGCACCCTGAAGCAGTCCGTGCGCTCGGGCGGGTCGATGCCGGAAGGCGTCGTACGGGACCGGCCGGACCGTCCCCAGCGGGGACTGAACCTCGACATCGCGCGCAAGCACTTCACGGCCGGGTGGATCGAGGACCGGCTCCATGAGATGGCCGACCTCAAGCTCAACCAGCTCGGCCTGCACTTCTCCGACGACCAGGGCTTCCGCATCGAGTCGGACTCGCACCCGGAGGTCGTCTCCGAGCAGCACCTCACCAAGGACGAGGTCCGCCGGATCCTGGCGCTCGCCGACCGTCTCCACATCACGGTCGTCGGCGAGATCGACTCGCCCGGACACCTGGGGGCGGTCATGCGGGCGTATCCCCAGCTCCAGCTGCGCAACACCCAGGGCGTGCCGCGTCAGGGCGCCGTCGACATCTCCAAGCCCGACTCCGCGCGCATCGTCGACGACCTGCTGCGCGAGTACGCGGCGCTCTTCCCCGGCAAGTGGTTCCACGTCGGGGCGGACGAGTACCAGGCCCTCACGGTGAGCAACCCGTCGGCCTCCTATCCGCAGCTCGCCCAGGCCGCCCGCGAGAAGTACGGCGCCAACGCCACGATCCAGGATCTGGCGGAGGGCTGGCTGAACGACCGCGCCGCGGTCGTCCGTGACGCGAAGAAGACACCCAAGGCGTGGAACGACGGGTTCTTCAGCGGCGGGGTGGTCAACGCCGACAAGGGCATCGAGGTCGAGTACTGGACCGGCAAGGAGATCGGCGCCCGCCCGCCGGAGGAGTACCTGGCCGAAGGCCGGCGGGTGGTGAACCTCAACGACGAGTTCCTCTACTACGTGCTCGGCGAGCCCAACCAGTTCACCTACCCGACGGGCCGCCGCATCTACGAGCAGTGGACGCCGATGGTGCTGCGCGGCACGACGGCGGTGCCGGAGAAGTACTCGGCCCAGATCCTGGGCGGCCGCTTCGCCGTCTGGAGCGACCTGGCGAACTCCCAGACCCAGGACCAGGTCGCGGCGGGCATCCAGCGCCCGCTCCAGGCGACGGCGCAGAAGCTGTGGGACCCGCGGCAGCCGGAGCGGAGCTGGCAGTCGTTCGAGCAGCTGGCGGACGAGGTCACGGGCCCAGGTGCTTCCTGACCTGCCGTAAGTCGCTGGACGGTGGCCGTCACGCGGGCGTATGTTCCGCGGGCGGCCGCCGGCGTGCGGCCGCGTTCCCATGTCGGGCCGCTGGGGGCGGCGCCGATCTCTGTCTCTGTCCGGGGGTTGCCTCTGGATTCCGCGCCGTGTCGCCGTCGAGACGTGGGCCGCGAGCCGCACCGACCCGTACGCGGGGGACGACCATGAGCGCGGCACCCTGGTGAACGTGTGGTGGGCCGTGTACGTCGGCAGAGCGGGTGCGGCGCCGGCAGCGCCGCTGCCCACCGCGGTCTGACCGTCGGCTCCAGCCCTGAGGCCGGAGCCGACGGTAACATTCCGGCCACGGAGTGACGCAATCGAGCCATCCGACGCAGTAGAAACAGGTACAAGGGCAAGTACTTCGTCCGCGACGGAAGGCGTCCGTATGACCTCCAAGAGCCTGAAGGAACTCATCGCACACGCGGATGAGCGAGGGCTGGCAGCGAGCGGGCTCGCGTGCCTCGACCGCTGCATGCCGCTGCTCGCGGCGGAGGACGATGCGCTGCGCCCGCTCTGGGCGGGGCTGGCCGGCGGCGAGGAGGAATGGTCGGGGCAACTGGCCGCGGCCCGGCAGGCCATGGAGGACACGACCCTCGAGGACGAGGACGCGGCCCTGGTACGCCAAATGCTCGGCGCCGCTCCTTCCGACTGGGCCACCGCGTCCCTGCGCGAGTGGGCCGACGCGTGCTCCGTCGCCGCGCTCGAGGTGCACCGCCGTTTCGACATGGGCGACTGTGTGGCCGAGACCCTGGAGCGCTGCCGCGAGGGCGGGACCGGGACCGAGGGTGTCGGACCGCTGGTCGCGGGGGAGTTGCGGCGCCAGACCCAGATACTGGAGATCCTCGCGGAGCCCCCGGGCGGCAACGGCCTGCGGCACGCGCTCGAGGTGTCGACCGAGGGACGCCGCGTGCTGCGCGCCGCGGTCTCACGCCGGGCCCGCGTCACCGGCTGAGGCCCGCCCCGTACGTCGCCGCTTCAGCGCGTACGCGGACGGCCGCCCCCCACCACAGGGGCGGGAGACGGCCGTCGGGGGTTCAGTGCGCCGCGTACACCGACGCGCCCGCCGTGCGGCGGATCTCCGGCAGCGCCGAGTAGAGAGTGGCGCCCGGGCAGAGCGTGGCGAAGCCGTCACGGTGGCCCGAGACGGTGTTCAGCGTGGCCTTCTCACCGGTCTTGTAGACCCCGGTGTCACCCGCGGCGGTGAGCGTCACCTGTGCCTCGGGGTCGACACCGTGCAGGCCGAGCTTCCAGGCGGCGACATCGGCGACGGCCTGCTTGGCCGCGGTCGTGGGCGTACCGCCGTTCTCGTAGTCGCCGAGGACGGAGATGCCCGACGAGTAACCGTTGAAGCCGTAGGTGTGGGCGCCGCGGACGGGCTTGTCGACGCCGCCCGCGCGGCCCTCGAAGACCGTTCCGCACTTGTCGACGAAGAAGTTGTAGCCGACGTCGTTCCAGCCGTTGGTCTTCACGTGGTAGGTGAGGATCGCCCTGACGATGGCCGGCGAGTCGGCACAGCTGTAGTTGTTGGTCCCCGCGGTGTGGTGGACGAAGACCGCGTCGACCTTGTCCAGATAGGCCGGCGGGTCCGCGACGAGTGATTCGTCCGCGCCCCAGTCGGCGCGGCTGACGATCGCCGGTGCGGCCGGCGCCGTCGGTCCCGTCGACTGGCTCGCGGCGGGCCCGGTGCTCGGCTGCGTCGTGGGTTCGGCGGTCGGGTCAGTGCTCGGTTCAACGGTGGGGCCGGTGGTCGGCTCCTCGCTCGGGGCGGGTGTGCTCGGTTCGGCCGTCGGCTCCTGCGGCTCTTCGGAGGGTGCCGGGGACGTCGGCTCCTGGCTCGGTTCGGCGGTGGGGCCGGTGGTCGGCTCCTCGCTCGGGGCGGGTGTGCTCGGTTCGGCCGTCGGCTCCTGCGGCTCCTGCGTCGGCTCCTGGGAAGGGGCCGGGGCAGTGGGAGACGCCGGCTGCTCGGTGGCCGGTTCCTCCGCCGGCCCGGAGGCTGACGCGGTCGGCTCGGGGGCCGTGCTCGGCGAGGTCTCCCCGCCGGGGGCCGAGGGGCTCGGCGCGGCGGTGTCCGACTTCTTCGGCTTGGCCAACTGCTTGCCGTTCCCGTTCCCCTTGCCCTGTCCCTTGCCGCCCGCCGTCTCGCCCGGGTCGATCATGTCGAGACGCAGCGCCTTCGGCACCGCGGTCTCCTTGCCGTCGGCCACCACACGGGCCTCGACGGCGTCCGACGGCCCGACCCACAGCGGTTCGGACGCCCCGCGGACGCCCGACGTGTCGCCCTCGTCCGACTCCGGTGCCCGGATGTCGAAGTCGAGGTCGTGCCAGTCGGTCCAGGTGCCGTCGTCCGCGCTGCGGGTGCGTATCTGCGCGGTGCCCTCGAAGTCGTCGGCGCTGTCGTCCCAGGAGACACCGACGAGCGAGAAGAGCTGCGTCTCGGTACGCGGCAGCTCCCGCTTCTTGGTGTCCTTGCCGTCCAGCGCCAGCGTGTGGGCCTTCGCGGGACGGGAGTTGTCGGGGGCGCCGGTCTCCTCGGAGCCGGTGACGGCCACGGCCGTCACCCCGGACGCCCCGAGGACCACGGCGCCCGCCGCCAGCCAGATGGTGCGTTTCGTCTTGCTCGCCCGCCGTGCGCGGGTCCCTCTCGGAGCCATGCCATCCCTCGTGAACCTTGTACGCGCGTGCTGTGCGCGTTGATCAGTTGTCGGTGGCGGGCAGCTCGCCCGTGCAGGTGGCGCGGCCGAACTCGCCCATGGCCGTGGCGCGCTGGACGTGCTTGCCGCGGATGGCGAGCGTGCAGGCGGCCTGGCCGCCCTTCTCGCCCAGGACGATGGCCACGGTCGGCGCCTTGCCCAGCGGCACCTGGACCGTCTTCTTCCACGGGAGTTCGGCGTCCCGGACGACGGTCGCCGCGCCGTCCTCACTGCGGGCGAGGTAGGAGATCTCGACCGGGCCCTCGCCGGTGACCTCGTACGTCACCTCGGCGGCCGGCGTGGTGGGGGACTTCGGCTCGTCCTCGGTGTTGAGCACGCCGTAGCCGACGAGGCCGCCGCAGGCGAGCAGCAGGACGGCGGCGATCGCCACTCCCGCCCGGCCGCCGCCCTTTTCCGCGTTCTTGTTCACCGCCTCGGTGTCCGCAGTTCGCTCGTCCGTCGTTTCCGTGCCGGCTGTTTCCGGGCCGGTCTTCTCCGGTCCGGTCGTCTCCGCTTCCGCGGTTTGCGTGTCCGGCGTCTCGTCGGACTCCCTCTCCGGCGCTGCGCTTTCCGTGGATTCCTTGGATGACATGAACGGGGCCCGGCTTTCGGTGAGTCGGATCGATGTCGAAGTGATCGAAGTGCTCGAACCGGGCGGTTATACACCACGCGGAGCGCGGCGCGCGACCGACCGGACAAAAGGGGTGGAGTGGGTCCGTTTCCGGGGTCCGATTGCCCTGAATGTCCGTGGGGTTGACGGGGTGTCACTCCAGTGATCAATAATCCGCTGCCCTGCCCGTGAGCTGGCACTTCCGCTGTTCGCTGGCGGCGGCGCAGTGATGCTCCAAGCCGGTCGGAATCCCTCGATCCGGCTCGTTCGGCGTGCCCGTTTCGCGTACGGCGGGACCGGCCGCCGATGTGTCGAAAGGTGATGACGTGAAGGTGCCATACAGGAGATATCTCTCCTGTCTGGTGGTCGCGGCAGTGGCGGGCACGCTACTGCCGCAGGTCGCTTATGCGGCCCCGCCATCAGAACCCGAGAAGGACGACGGCAAGGGAATTGTCGATACCGTCGCCGACTGGTTCGAAGATGACGACAAGGGACAGAAAGAGCCACCCTCCTACGGAAATCGCGGAATAGCCGACCGGCAGAAGATCGCCAAGGGAAAGAATGATCCGAAGGCGAAGCGGGTCAAGGAACTGACCTCCCGCCGGACACCCTCAGCGCGCTTCTGGCAGCTCTCCGACGGCCGGGTCGAGGCCGAACTGTCGGCCGCGCCGACCTCGTACCAGGACCCGGCCTCCAAGTCCTGGAAGACCATTGACCCCCGGGTCACGGCGGTCAAGGCCAAGGGCTTCGACTTCGCCAACACGGCGAACACAGGCCGCAGCTGGTTCGGTTCCGACCCGGACCGGCTGCTGCGTTTCGAGACGGCCGACGGCGACCGGTC
>NZ_JBVHTA010000014.1:0-153119 GCF_055566095.1 Streptomyces sp. NPDC027962 | reverse complement strand
TCACGTCAGGGCAGACAGAAGCACCCCCGGCGCGCGCCACGGGATTTACCACGCCCACGGCGCGCGCCGAAGGCGCGCTGCGCTGCTGACCTGCGGCTTTCTTGTGTTTTCCAGATGTGGCCGGTGGTGCTCGACCTGTTTCCCGAAGTTCACCGCGTGGAGCATGTTGTAGATAGCCGCCACGTGGCTCACCTGCGGTTTCGCAGCGGGAGTGTGAGTCCAGAACGCTCTGCTCAACTCCGTCAGAGACGGGTTCGGGAAATGTCTTGACGCTCGTTCGACGCTGTTTCTGACGGAGTGTGAGGTGGTCTTCCTGGATCAGATGGCGCGGGTCAATCGACTTGGCGGGCTCTACCCGTCGAGTAGCACGTTGGGTCTGTTCTTTGGGCTTGGGCTATACAGCGACAGGTCTCGGATGGACGTGTGCTGATTGCGCTGGCCTCGTTACCCTGTGTCGCAGGGAGTGGCGAGGTACGTGGGGGCGGAGATAAGCACGGGGGATGCGGTGCGTCGAACGGCTGCGGTGGAGCGGGGAATTGCGTCCGCCGATGCGCTCTTCTCCATGGAGGGCATCCCAGAAGGAGCCGTCGTACCGGAGCCGGAGGGTGAGGCGGCGACTGAGGCGGCGGTCGAGCGACTCGGCAGCCGGTTCGCGCGACTGGACGGTCAAGTACGGCACGCGCTGAGACGTACCCGAGACCACGCGGGGAATCTGTCGAGCGACCGTCTCCAGGGACTCTCGGAGATCGTGCAGAACGCCGAGGACCTCGGCGCCACCGACGTACGCATTCTGACGAGGGGACGGGAACTCCTCGTCGCCCACAATGGCAGTGCCATACGGTTGCCGGACGTTCTGGCCCTGGCGATGCCCTGGCTGACGAGCAAGGCAGAGCAGGCGGACGCCGCCCATGTCTCCCGGCTGTCCAGGATCCACTACGATCCGGCCACCGAGTGCGTGAGCGCCGCCCGAGGGCTCAACGCGCTGCTGAACGTGCTCCTGGCCACGGTGGAGCTCGGTCAGGAGGTCGTCGTCTGCGACCCGGTGTACGCGGGTTGGTCAACCGGATTCGGCTGGTGGTGGGAGTTCCCCACCACGTTCCGTGCACCCCCACGCCCGGGGGCTGGCAGGTCGATCCGGAAGAGCTCACCGCAGCGGTGGGACCCGACACCGCCGCGGTGCTGGCCATGACACCGGCCATGGCGACCGGCCGCAGTTACTGCGGGACCGGCCGGGGTGACTTGGAACACCGGTCTGCCCAGGTTCGATGGGAAGGTACACGGGCCGGCAAGGACTGCCGCGCTGTTAGGGGCAGGTTCAGGTCAATCCGCTGAGGCCGCCGGCCAGACGTATCCGGACAGTTCGTAGGTCGCATTCCGCGAGAAGCGGCCGTAGCGGTGGTTGTGCAGTCCGGCGGGCACGGAGGTGCTGCCGCTTGCCCGGTTGCCACGTCCATCCTCAACGCTGCCCACTAACTCCAGCGCTGGCCGCGGCGTCTATCGATTGTTTAACGCCTGATGCGAGGGTCTCCACTCGTGACAGGAGTGACCAATCGGCGCCGGGTCCCGGGAACCTGGTACCGCGCGATCAGGCCATTGCTACGGGCCGTACGCGAGTGCACGGGCAGGAAGTTCGTTGCCCTGGCGGCAGACGTGGACATAAGCTCACCCCTCGTCAGGCCAGAATTCGAACACTCAACCGATGCAAAGGGCGTCAACTGTCCCGCCCCTGGCGACTGTCCGGCAGCGGGGCGCATTGCCATGGCGTGGTTGTTCGCACGCCTTCACGTGAATCCGAGGGGAAACCATGCAGTTAAGAACCATTGCCCGATCCCAGACGGCCCGTATAGCCGCCGGAGCTGCAACCGTCGGTCTCCTGGCGGCCGGCTACGCCTCTCCTGCCGCCGGGGAGGAGACTGTCAAGTCCCCTGCCACCGTCAGCGCCGCTTCGATGAAGAGCGATCCGAAGGACTCTGCCGCTTCCGTAACCACCGTCGCGGGGGTGCCCATCTCTCCCACAGCCACCAGCACCACGCGCACGATCGCCGCATCTGACCCTCAGGCAGTCCAGGCCACATCAAACCTGTGCGGATCCGGCTACTACCTCCAGTACGCCGAGCAGCTTCCCGACGAGCGGCGGTGGGGAACCCTGTTCACCTACCAGAAGAACGTGGCACCCTTCAACAGTTGCGCGATCTTCGACAACAACCTCGGCACCACGATGTACATGAAACTCAAGCTGTGTCCGAACGACCTCAGCAAGCCGTGCAGCGTGGATGAGGGCAACTTCAGCCAGTACGCCGGCCCGGTCCGTGTAACCGATGGTCTGTGCGCGAAGGTCACCGCGATCATGAAGAACTCCAAGACCTCCACCACCGCGCTTATCAACCGTCAGTTCCACGTCCCTCCGTGCAACTGACAGGGCACGGACGTCACATGATGAGCCGTACTACTGCGCGCCCGCCCCTCTGGTGCCGCGCATCTTTCGCTGTGAGCACGGCCGTTGTGGCGGTCGGCGTTCTGTGTACTGCTTGCGCGGGGCCACAGGCCGACGCGTCGGCCTCTGCCCCGAAGACGCCGTCCGCGCGGGTCTCTCCGAGCCTGGCAGCCACTGCCCCGACATCGCCCGGCACCAGCCCTGCCCCTGCCCCAAAGTGGACGGACGAGGTGAGCAGGGAGCGGGCCGCCGCCGCGGCGAGCGGGGAGCCGGTCACGCCCTCGCTGAGGCCCAGAGGCAGTGTATCGGGAGGTGAAGACTTCGGACGGACCGTCGCGACCCGGGGGGATGTGAGCGTTTTCTCTCCGGTTAGGGAGGGAGATGCGCTGAAGGTTCCGCTGAAGATAACGAATACCGGCAGCGGGCGGGCCGTCTACCGGGTGGAGGTCCGTGTCACCGGTCCCGGCGGGTTCGACGCGAAGGCTTCCATGGAAACCGGAACCGTTGGCGTCTACCCGGGCGGGTCGTGGCCGACGGAATTGACCTTTACCGACCCCGGCAAGCCGGTGCCCGACCATCCGCGTGTCTCGATCGTGGAGACCACGCGCGAAGTCCTCCGTGGCTGACCCCCACACCCCAAAGACCACCAGGGCCGGAGCACGCACCGTACGCGTACTCCGGCCCTGATCCCTATGAGGAACACGAATGGGAGATGTTTTGATAGGCCAGACAAGACGGGGGCGCTTAGTTGTAGCCTTCGCCACCGCGGCCGTGATGTCCGTGCCGCTTACCTTGCCGGCGCAGGCAGGTGAGCCCGCTCCTCCCAAGGGTGCTGCGAACGGTATGGCCAAGCCCAAGGGTTCGGACAAGGACTATCCCTCGGCGATCCCCGGCAGCAAGCGCAAGGAGATCGCTGGCAGCGCCGATGACCGGGTTCTGACCACGTCCGGGGACGTCACCGGGTTTCATCTGCTGACGGCTGAAGGCGCAGACGGGTATGGCTGGAAGACCGCGGCGACTTTGTCATCCAAGTCGTTGCCGCCTCCTCAGGTGTCCTCGATGCCGCCGGTCCCTCGATTGTCCAGGGCAGGAATTTTGATGTCTGGCACCACAGAACCCGCCAGCGTGTGGCAGTTGTTGGGTCAGGGGTCGCTGCCCAGCTCGGTATCTCAACCGTCGAGACTCAGCCGGCAGTCTTCATCGGCGACGAGGCGTTCACCGTGATCGGTGTGATCGGTGATGTGGAACGCAAGGCAGATCTTCTCCTGTCTGTTGTCGTCCCTCGCTCAACGGAACAGCACATATGGGGTACTCCCAAAGATGGTGCCAAGATGCTGGTGTCGACCCGTCTGGGAGCAGCGACCCAGGTGGCCCAGGAGTCCCCGATGGCGCTCGACCCTGCTCATCCCCAGTACTTCAAGGCCATCCCCCCCGCCGGATCCGAGGAGCCTGCGGGTCAAGGTCACGGGGGACCTCGACCAGCTCTTTCTCCTCCTTGCGGCGATCTGCCTCTTCATCGGAGCCGTCGGTATCGCCAATACCACACTCGTGGCAGTGCTGGAACGCACGAGTGAGATCGGGCTGCGGCGTGCGCTGGGAGCACGCGGCCGACACATCACCACTCAGTTCCTCACGGAATCCGCGACCTTGGGGGCCCTGGGTGGCCTCGTTGGTACCTCCCTTGGCACGCTGACTGTTGTCGGAGTCGCGATCGCCCGGGACTGGACGCCCGTCATCCATTCCATGACGGTGACAACCGCGCCCGCCATCGGCCTGGCGACTGGTCTGCTGGCCGGCCTGTATCCGGCTTGGAGAGCTTCCCGCATCACGCCGGTAGAGGCGCTGCGCCGCTGAGCGCAAGGAGCGCGGCTGGCATGCGCCACGCACGCGGACCACCTCGCGTCACGTAGAGAAGGAAAACTCATGCACGTCCTCAGGCGAACGACCGTCGCCACCACTGTCATGCTCGCGGCAATCTCGCTCGGTGCCTGCTCCTCGTCCGGATCGGCCTCCGACTCGGCGAAGGACAAGGCTCCCATCGACCGAACCAACTGGCCTGCTGAGGTGCCTACTTCCGGACTGGTCAAGGGCCTGGAGCTGCCGCTCGAGGCTTACCTGCCCTCCTACGCGGATCAGGTCGCCGTCGACACCGCGCTGCGCACCCTGCAGATGCGGTGCATGTCCGAGTACGGGCTGACCGTCGATCTGCCGCGTCCCGGCGCGAACCCGCCGCCCCACAGCAACGCCGTCTCGATCGAGCGGCGTTACGGCCTCAGCGACCGCGCACAGGCACAGAAGTACGGGTACGGGCTGCCGAAGGAGCTGACCCGGAGCCTCGAATCCGTCGAGGAGGGGCTTTCAGGCATCGAGGTGGAGGTCCTGACCGGGCGGAAGAAGCCCGAGTTCGCCCCGCCCAAGGGCGCCAAGGTCAGCGACGGCCATTTCGGCAGGGTCCCGGAGCCCGCGCGCGCAGAGCACAACGGAAAGAAGCTGCACGAGGGCGGCTGCGCCGGCTGGTCGAAGCGGCGGCTCAAGGTGAACGAGGAGGATGCGGGCTTTGTCTCCGGGCTCGCCTCGACAAGCCTCTCCGAGTCCCGGCCGCTGAAGCCGGTCGAGAAGGCTCTCAAGAGCTGGTCGGCCTGCATGAAGGACAAGGGCCGCAAGGCTGCCGATCCGTACCGGGCGATGGAGCAGGGCTACGCCGACGGCGACGGCACCACCAAGAACGCGATCGAGCTCGCGCTGGACGACATCGACTGCAAGGAGCAGACCCGTCTGATCGAGGTCTGGTTCACGGAGGAGTCGGCCGTCCAGAAGCGGCTGATCGAGGAGAACAAGGACCAGCTTGCCGCCATCAAGAAGCGCATGGGCGAGGTCCTTGAGACCGCGAAGGCCACCAAGTAACCAGAGAAGGAAAACAGTTGAGACAGATACGTATCCGTCTGCGCGTGCCGGTCACCCTTGCGGTGACCACCGCGCTGGCGATACCGCTGAGCCTGCCCGCGCAGGCCGAGGCACCAAGGCCGCCCAAGGGTGCGGCGCAGGGGTGGAGCGACACCACCCAGCAGCAGAAGAAGCTCTCCCTGAAGCCCTCCGCGATCCCCGCGAAGGACCGCGCCGGCCTGCTCGGCAAGGGCTACGAGAAGTCCGCGGACACCGCGGTCACCGCGACCGGTGACGGCACCGGCTTCCACCTCCTTGCGGGCAAGGAGAAGGACGGCTACCAACTCCGCACGGTGGCAAGTCTGTTCGAGGACGGTTTCGCCTCGGACACCTGGATCGGCAACCACTGCGTCACCGAGTCCGGCAAGTACGCGGCCGTCTCGTACGCGCCGCGGATGTTCACCAACAAGCCCGAGCTGATGGTGCGCGGTGCCTTCACCGCGGTGGTGGACCTGACCTCGGGCGAGGTCACCAAGCTGCCGTTCCAGTCGTCGCTCGCCTACTTCTCGCCCGGCTGCGGCCAGGGCGATCAGGCGGTGTTCACCCAGCTCACCCATGACGGTGACGACAAGCAGCAGACCCGTCTGATCACCGTCGACGCGGCCACCGGCAAGGAGTCGAAGCCGGTCACGCTCGCCGGGCAGATCACCTCGGCGATCCCCACCGACGCGGGCATCGTCGCCGCCCACGGCAACAAGCTGGTACGGATCAACGGCACGGCCGAGAAGACCCTGGCGTCCACCACCACGGTGCCGTTCCAGATCACCGCCGACGGCGACGGCGGTATCACCTTCATCGACCGCGAGTTGGACAAGAAGGCGTCCGACAAGCCGGCCGCCTGGGCCAAGCACCTGGACCGTACGAAGGTGAGGCAGGGCAAGAAGACCGAGCCCGTCACCGTCGCCTCCGGCGGGCTGCACGCCTGGGACCTGACCCGCTCGGCACGCGGCGAGGTGTTCGTCACCGGTGACGCCACGTCCAAGGCCCTGCCCAAGCGGGTGCACAACCCCGGCAAGCTCCCCAAGGGCGCGGCTATCTCCAGCCACGCCCAGGCGGCCCTGACCACCACCTGGTCCGATGGGAAGACCACCCTGGTCAACCCGGAGGACGCCGCCAAGCCGCGCCCCGCCCGTACGGCCCTGCGCATGCTGGTCTCGGGCAAGTCCGTAACCCTCGACCTGCGCCCCGGTGCGCACCGCGTGGGCGACGAGGCACAGGGGCACGCCCTGTCCCCCGCTCTACCCACCGGCGGCCCGGTCGACTCCGGCCCGGACATGGGCAAGAAGAGCACAGACGGCCTGTCCACGCAGACCGTCCGTACCCAGGCCCTCACCGCGCAGGCTGACAACCCGAGCGAGGGCACCGGGGAACGCTACTGCGCGGTGGCCCGCAATGACGCGAAGAAGCAGGCGTTCCAGCCCACTCCGCGCCAGGTCGAATGGGCCGTGGACCAGGCCGTCGTCGGCGAGCTGAACTTCTACCGGTCGCCGGACTGGAAGAGCACCGGCACCGGCGGCTACCAGCCCCAGGGCCTGTTCCCGCCGACCGTGCTCGCCGGTGACCCCAACGGCGCCCTCGACAACGAGGACCCGGACGTCACCGACAAGTGGCACATTCCCGCGCAGGTGATGCTCGGCATCACCGCGCAGGAGTCCAACATGTGGCAGGCCACCCGCTTCGCCGTGCCCGGTGTCACCGCCAACTCCCTGATCGGCAACTACTACGGTGTCGACTACGCCGCCTCGGGCGAGCAGCTCGACCCCTGGCGGATCAACTGGGCAGACGCCGACTGCGGTTACGGCATCACCCAGGCCACCGACGGTATGCGGCTGGCGGGCAAGACCAAGCCGGGCGAGACCGCTCTGTCGACGCTCGCGCAGGAAGCCGTCGCCCTCGACTACACGGCGAACATCGCCGCCGGTGTGCGGATCCTGTCCGAGAAGTGGAACCAGACCTACAACGCCGGGATGAAGATCAACGGCGGCCACCCCAAGTGGATCGAGAACTGGTTCTTCGCCCTGTGGGCGTACAACTCCGGCTTCTACAGCACCGCGGACTCCCAGGGCCACTGGGGCGTCGGCTGGACCAACAACCCGGCCAACCCGCTGTGGAAGGCCAACCGCGTCCCCTTCCTGCAGAACGCCACCAACCCCGCCGGGGACGACTACAGCCACGCCGCGCACCCGCAGGACTGGCCGTACCAGGAGAAGGTGATCGGCTGGGCGGCCCGCCCGATCTCGGCGATGTTCGCGCCCGGCGACTTCCAGGCCGGCTACCGCGCCGCGTGGTGGACCACCAACGCGGACCGATCCAACGCCAAGCCGCCGGTTGACCTGTTCTGCAACGGGTCGAACTACTGCGACCCGTCCAAGATCGGCGAACACGACTCCAACGACCAGGGCATGGGCGCCTGCACCGCCGACTCGGGCGACAGCGACACCAACCCGCACTGGCTGCACTGCTGGTGGCACGAGGAGATCACCAAGGACCAGTGGAAGGACTGTGAACGCCTCGCCGAGTGCGGAAACGGCGTGCACCGCTTCACCACGTCCTACGGCGAGCAGCCGGACGCCGGCTCATACCCGCCGAACTGCTCCATCGGGTCCCTGCCCGCCCACACCTTGGTGGTCGACGACCTGCCCGACGGCACCATCCCCGCGGGAGTCGACACCAGCCGCGGCTGCGGAGCGGTGAAGTCGAACGGCACGTTCAGCCTCAGCTACGTGCCGTGGGACACCCAGATGGATCTCACCCACGACGGTACGGCCAACCCGACCACTGTCACCACATATCCGGGGAAGATCGACACGCACCAGATCGGCGCGGGCTACGGCAACCACTTCTGGTTCACGCACACCCGCTCGCCGGAGTCCTACCCGGCCAACGCGAACCGTATGAAGGTCACCGGCACCTGGAAGCTGAACGCTCCGCTGACCAACACGACCCGCCAGGCGAAGATCTTCGCGCACATCCCCGACCACGGGGCGCAGACCACCAACGCCGTCTACCGGATCCAGACCCCGGAGGGGGAGGAGGAGGCGGCCATCTCGCAGACGGCGAACCAGGCCAACAAGTGGGTGGACCTGGGTGCCTATGAATTCGGTGACCAGATCCCCGAGGTGCGGCTCGACAACTTCAACGGCGGCAGCGGGTCGGCGGACATCGCCTTCGACGCGGTGGCGTTCGTGCCGGGCACGTACAACGGCCTGAAGCTGACCGGCAATATGACGGTCGACCCGACCGCTCCGGAGCCGG
This sequence comes from Streptomyces sp. NPDC027962, assembly GCF_055566095.1. Classification (NCBI taxonomy): domain Bacteria; kingdom Bacillati; phylum Actinomycetota; class Actinomycetes; order Kitasatosporales; family Streptomycetaceae; genus Streptomyces; species Streptomyces sp. NPDC027962. The sequence continues at coordinate 144,487 of NZ_JBVHTA010000014.1, read as the reverse complement.
CGCCGGTCGAGCCGAACGAGGACATCACCGACGGCCTCTTCTCCGCGGCCGGCAGCTCCTCGGCAAACACCGCCACGGCGGCGCCGATGGCGATGGCCGCCACGAGCACCGCGTCATGCTCGACGGTCAACCACTCCCTCAGCCGCAAGCGCACCACCGCCTGTATCCACAGCGACTACGGGATGACGGAGTACTCGAACACCGTCCCGGTCGGAAGCGCGGCTTTCGACCTCTACATCACGTACTACCTCGACCCGAAGAGTGCCGAGTTCTCGCAGGTCACCACGATCCGGCTGAAGTCGATGGACGGTACGGTGAACACCGCCACCTTCGACTACGCGGCCAAGTGCCGGGGTTACTGCGACGTCACCAGCGTCGACTGGAACGGGTCGAAGACCTTCGCCAAGGGCGACACGCTCCTGCGGACCGTCACTACGCGGTTCAAGTGGACGCCCAGCGGCACCACCAAGAACACGATCACCCCGTACTTGTCTCTCGGCGGTAAGGTCAACAGCACCTCGGTCGTGAATCCGTCCGAATTCGAGAGCGCCAAGCTGACCATCCGTTGCGACTCCGAGGTCTCCAGCGCGGGTACCGGCTGTGTGTTCTCCGGCTACAAGCCGACGTATGTCATGAACTCCAAGAAGTTCCCCGGGGCCGCGGCTCACATCGACATGATGTGGCGCAAGACCAACATCAAGTGGGGTCAGCGCAGCAGCGGCAAGCCGCTCACCTACCTCGGCAACAAGATGTCCGTCGACGGCTCGGGCAAGATCCAGTCGGACCGCAACCGCCAGCTCATCTGCAGCAGGCAGTGGAAGACCTATAGCGGCACCGGCCTGTTCAGCGACATGTGGACCCTGGAGGCAGGGGAACCGCGCACCGACCAGAGGAGCTGTGACGAGTTCGTCTTCGCCAACGCGGTCCAGAGCGCCGGAAACTCCGCGGGCCCCAACCCCGTCGCCTACAGCGGCAAGGAGTGCGTGCAGACGTACGTCAGGCGCAACGCGGACGACACCATGACGCTCCATCTGCGCCCGGGCGCCCCGGCACCGACGTGGAAGGAGCCGTGTGGCCGGTCCTCGATGTCGAACTGGCAGAACACCCAGTCGATGCGGCCGTTCGGCGACTTCATCAAGGAACAGCGTCTGATGGAGGACGACGACTACTGGCTCGACCTGGACGGGTTCACGGCGCCCACGCCGTAAGCACGTCATGAGAAGCGCCCCCCGGTCATTCCCGGGGGCGCTTTTCGTCGCTCGAAGGGCTGTGCGGCCTGCGTCACATCCAGTGGAGCCGTCCGTCGACGACTGAGCAGACCGGGTGGCTTCCGTCGCCGACCCTCGTCAGCAGCTGCGCGACGGAGTCGAAGTAGTCGGCCAGCGACGCGTACTCGCCCATGACCGGGATCTCCCCCACGAACCATCTGCCGATACGGCCGTCCCGCACGTCGATGAACTTGCCCGCCCAGCCGTCCTGGTCCGACAGGAACGGAACCCACTCCCTGTGCCAGTCGTCCGATCCCGCCATCGGGTGGTTCGCGTACAGCTTCTCCATGGCGCGGATGCCGAGGAAGAAGCTCCCCTCGTCCGGGAAGCCGTCGAAGCCGCAGCAGGCCACGTCGTCGTCGGCGTCCTCCTCGGGAAGATCCAGACTGTTCCGCAGGAGCCATGCACGCATTTCCTGAGGCAATGAGACACCCATGCGCTCCTCGGCGGCCGCGAGTATCCGCTCCGGGGCCGGGCCGGGCAGGTCCGCGTGATCGGCCGGAGCATGCTCCCGGAGGAGATTCATTACGCGGGACCAGCTCTCCACCACACTCATTCCCCGCTGCCCCTCTCTGCACGGATTCGCTATGCCATCCAACGGGCTCACCTACTGTAGCCGGATAGCGGGTCTTCGAATTTAGTGGGGGTGTGGCGGTGACGGCCTGATGTTCGGTCACCGAGCGTGACGGGCCTGGGGTGTGGGTGGCCTGGACGCAAGGAGCCCGCGGGTCTTCGTGATCATGGTTGTTGTCTAGGCAACCGATCATGAAGAACCCACGGGCTTGAGCATCGACGATACCGGGACCAACGAGGCTGCGACGCGACTGCTTGGGCTGGAGGGGGTGAGTGTGACGCAGGTCAAGGACGACAAGGCGGGCGGATCGACGGTGTACGTCGTGACGAACGAGGAGTCCGCGAGGGCCTGACCCTCGTGCGGGGTTTTCTCCACCAGGCTCAAGGACTACCGCACCACCGCCCCCAGACACCTGTCTTGCGCCCGGTGAGTATCCGCTGGCGCAAGGCGCGCTGGCACTGCACCCAACTCGACTGCGACCGCCGCTCGTTCACCGAGTCCATAGGCCAGGTACCCGCGCGGATGCGTACGACCGGGGCGCTTCGGCGGGCGGCCGGGGCCGCAGTGTGTGGCGGCGGACGATCGGTGGTGCAGGCTGGCCGGGATCTGGGCCTGTCCTGGCCCAACGTGCAGCACTGCTTCGAGGACTACTGAGTGGGCGTTAAGTCCGATCTTCCTCGGTTCGTGGTCGCTCGATCGTGGTACTGATCGCGGTCCGGACCGCCTCGTGAGCATGTCCATGTTGAGATGCGGGGCGTGAAGAGAGAGCCATACCTCAGCGACTTATCGGACGAGCAGTGGGCGTTGATCGAGCCGATGATCACGGCCTGGAAGCAGGACAGGGTGGCGCGGTCGGCGACTGGCAATCCCGGGTCCTGAGACCTGCGGGAAGTCGTGAACGCGATCTTCTACCAGAACCGGACGGGCTGCCAGTGGCGCCTGCTGCCGCACGATCTGCCGGCCTGGTCGGCGGTGTTCTACTACTTCCGCCTGTGGCGTGAGGACGGGCTGGACCAGCGGATCCAGGAACTCCTGCGCTGCCAGCTGCGGGAGAAGGCCCGCCGGTTAGAGGACCCGTCCCTCGTGATCATCGACACCCAGTCCGTCCGCGCGGCCGCCGGTGTCCCCAAGACCACGACGGGGCTGTACGCGAACAAGAAGGTGTCGGGGCGCAAGCGGGGGCTGGCCGTGGACGTTCTGGGGCTGATCATCGGTGTTGTCGTGCTGGCCGCCTCCGCCCACGACAACGCCGCCGGCACCGCCCTGCTCGACCAGGCCGCCGAGCGGTGCGGGATGCGTCTGGAGAAGGCCCTGGTGGACCAGGGCTTCAAGGGCGAGGTCATCATCCACGGCGCCCTACTGGACATCGACGTCGAGGTCGTCTGCCGCAACCCTGCTGACCAGGGCAAAGGCTTCGTCCCTCAGCCCAAGCGGTGGGTGGTCGAGCAGACGAACGGCACGCTGATGCTGCACCGGCGTCTGACCCGTGAGTACGACCACCGGCCCGACACCTCCGCCTCACGCGTCTACTGGGCCTCCATCGCGAACATGACCTGCCGTCTCACCACACCGAGTCCCGCCTGGAGCGACCCCCTCGGACTGGCCGCGTGAACGTCGCCGAACTCCTCGCCGGCCTCCATGCCCACCACGACGAGGCCACCGCCCGAGCCGGGGAACTACGCGGCCAGATCGAGCACCTCACCGCCGCCCTGGCCGAGACCGAAGCGCGACTTACGGATCTGACCACCACCCGGAAGGTCATCGCGGAACTCGCGCCGACCCGAGACGAGCCGGATCCGACCGAGACGAACACCGCCTACCAGGCCATTGTGAACGCCTTCAACCAGCACCCCGACCAGGCATTCAGGGCTCGCGAGCTGCACGAGCTCCTCGGCATGCCCACCCATGAGGCGTCCGTCAACATCACCCGCAGCCGCCTCGGACGCCTCACCCGCCAAGGCTTCCTCACCCAACCCGAACGCGGCCGCTACCAGAAACGGACTTAACGTCCACTGAGTGGGGCGGACTCTCGGCCTTGACGCTCGTTTGACGCTCTGGGCGCCTGCACGAAGGTCGATAAGCTGAGAACCCCGCTCTGACCTGGGCTTTTGCTTGATCCCTTCAAGCCGACATCTTTCCGATGACCCACCACGTGGTGTGTGTCGCCATCCTCGAACCGGCCGCAAAGGGCTCCTGACCTGCGGTTTTATGCGTGCGCATTATGTGTGATGTGGGCGTTACGGGCGATATCTTGACGCTCATTTGACGCTCGTTCGAGGTGGTGGTGGCCGGCCGCAGACCATGTGGTCGTTAGTCGCGAACGAGAACGTACGTATCCGGACTGCCGGATCGCGCCGCTGTAGTCCGACCTCCCGTACCGGTCATGGTTGCCCGTGGCCGGAAGGTGCGCCGGTTGCATGTCGCGGCCGTTTGCGGAGTGGATGAGCGTGGTGGTGTCACCACGCGACAGGCAACTACATTGAGGAACAATTGTTGGCGAAAGTTGCGCCAGGGCGGGCGTGGCGGTGACGCCGCGAGGAGCTACCGGACCATGAAGGCGCCCGACACGTTGCCGGCGTGGTCGCTTGCCGTATCGCCCGTGATCGCGGCCAGTGTGCCCAGTGCCATGGAGATCTTTCCACGGCACCGCACTTGCCGTCGCCCCGCGCTCGATTCCCCGACGGCTCCCGCTTCCTGTGGTCGGCCGGACGCGATCAGTCGATATCCGGATCATCGGACTCTTCGAGGAGTCGGGTCGCGAGGTCGTCGGCCCATTCCACGGCCCAGTTACGAAGAGCGGTGATGGTGGCCTGGCCCAGGCCGTAGGCGGCGAAGGCTTCGTCATCGGTCCACTCGGCTCCGCCGAGGTTGCCCGCAGGTCTTCGCGCTCGAAGCGGCCGCGGGCGTGGCGACGGCCGAATTCCTCGAGATCGGCGGTGTTCCAACGGCGGGAGGCTGCGAACACGTCGATCAGGTCACGGGGCGCTCCGCGGTCGGCGAGGGCGCGGACCTTGGTCCCGATCACGTCCTCCTCCGCGAGGACGGGCCCGTACGGGCTCTGGGCGACCGGCCGCCAGAAGATCTCCTTGAGGATGTCGACCTCGCAGTCCTGCCGGGTTCTCGGTGGCGACATCGAGGTCCTGGCTGGGGCGGTTCACGAGGCGGTGCGCCCGCACGGCATAGCCGCCGGTGAGGACCAGGGGGTACGGGGAGCCGAGGGCGATCACATCCGCCAGGAGCCGTGTGTGCAGCTCCGGCATGTCCGTCACGCGGCTGCCTGGGTGCGGGAGGCGAGCTGAGCGAAGGCGTCCTCCCACACGGTGCGCACGGTGCGGCCGACGAGGGTGCGCAGCACCGGCCACAGCTGGAGGAGCAGGTCCTGGTTGAGGTAGCGGGGCAGGTCCTCGCGCAGCCCCTCGTGCAGGACGGTGCGGTACAGGCCCATACGCTGGCGTGGCTTGCCCAGGTCGTACGAGGTCATCCCGGACCAGGCCATGTGCAGCGGCAGCTCGACGACCCCCTGGGTCGGGCCGTGCAACTCGTCCAGCGACTCCGGCAGACGGCACCGGAACTTCTCCCGGTACAGCGTGAGGTCCTCTGCGTCCGCGCCCGAGAGGTTCTTCGACGCGGGTGCGGGGTGGGGCGGGCTGGAGGGCATGCCCCCATTATGGCGGCCGGAGAGGTGGTGCGGGTCATGATGCGGGTCGGCGTCCGGAGCGAGCGAGGGCATCCTTCTGTGTCTCACCGCCGCAGTGCAGTCCCTCATCTTCGGAGTCGGCGCGGGTGTAAAGGTCTGCCGAATCGGCGACTCCCGCACCCAATCCGCCTGGCACGACGGCTACTCGTCCGCCGCCACCCCGACCGCGACTGACACGCACCTGCTGGGAGGGCCGCCCCCGTCCATCCGTGTGTCAGCGGTTGCGGAGTTGGGCCTGGGCGTTGTCGAGGTCGGCGGCGCGGGGGCGGTTGTGGGGGAGTCTGGCGAGCGTGGCGGCCATGCTGCAGGTGTTGGTGAGGGCGGAGAAGACCAGTCCGGCGGCGATGCCGGCGGACAGGATCTGGAAGGCGGGGTGGACGAGCAGGCCGAGCAGGAGGCCGAGGAGGACGATGGTGCCGGCGGTGAAGCGGACCTGTCGCTCCATGCCCCAGGTGGCACGGGTGGTGCTCTGGGGGCGGTGGAGGTCGTGGCCGTCGGCCGCCCAGGCTCCGGTGCCGCCGGAGAGGGTGGCGGTGTCGACGCCGTTCTCGGCGAGGATGCGGCAGGCGTTCTCGGACCGGGCGCCGGACGCGCACACCACCAGGACGTCACCGCGGTCGGCCGCGTGACGGATGGCGGGCAGCGCCCGCTTGATCTGGTCGAGGGGGATGTTCAGCGCGCCGGGTAGGTGCCCGCCGGCGTATTCGCCGGGCGTGCGGACGTCGATGACGGTCAGTTCGTGCAGTCGGGTGCGGGCTTCGCCGGTGCTGAGGGCGGTGGGCGTGGTCATGGCAGGTGTCATCCTTCTCTTTCGGAGGTGCCCCCCACGCGGGGAGTATATTACCCCTGGGGGTATTTCATGAGGAGTGGTAATGGAGCTTGATCTGGCGGGAGCTGAGCTGAAGGCCGTCCTGAACCGGCTTCGCCGGGCTCAGGGGCAGATCTCCGGGGTGATCCGGATGATCGAGGAGGGCCGGGACTGCGAGGAGGTCGTCACACAGCTGGCGGCTGCGTCGCGGGCTCTCGACCGGGCCGGGTTCGCGATCATCGCCACTGGACTGCAGCAGTGCCTGACCGAGGTGGAGGGCGGCCGTCGTTCAGGTGAGGACCGGGAGGAGATGCGACGCCGGCTGGAGAAGCTGTTCCTCTCGCTGGCCTGAACCCGCAGCGGCCTGCGTGCTCAGACGATCACGTCGACGAGCATGAAGGCCGCCACCCCGAGCAGAACGAACGCGAAGATCCTCTGCAGGGCCTGCCCGGTGATCTTCGCAGCGAGGCGCTTTCCGTCCCAGGCGCCGAGGATCGCCGCACCGGTGAACGGGGCGACCACCTCCCATCGCAGGTCCCCGCCGGTTCCCGTCCGTGCGGTGAGCGCGGCCAGGGAGTTGACGGTGATGACCAGCAGGCTGGTGCCCACGGCCTGCTTCATGCGCAGGCCGAGGACGCTCACCAGGGCGGGGACGGCGAGGAATCCCCCGCCGACGCCGAGGAGTCCCGTCACGGCCCCGAGCCCGGCACCCGCTCCCGCCGCCTTGGCGGGACGTATCCGCTCCGGCGGCTCGAAGTGTGAGGGGTTCAGCATCCGCAGGGCGGCCGGCGCGGCGATGACCGCGAAAGCCGCGGTGAGTGCCGCTGCCGGGAGGAGCCCGGCGGCGGATCCGGTGAGGAACGCCGGTACGACGCCCGCTGCCGCGAAGAGTGCCCCGGTCTTCCATGCCACGCTGCCGTCTCGCGCGTGGGCGTAGAGGGCGGTGGCAGAGGTCGCGGTGACGATGATCAGGCTGGCGGTGGTCGCCGCCGCCGGGGAGAACCCCAGCAGGTAGATCAGCGCGGGAACCGCCAGGACACTGCCTCCGCCGCCGAGCGCGCCCAGGGCCAACCCGATGGCGGCCCCGGCGGCCAGGGCGAGGATCAGGACACTCACGTTGTCGAGCCGGTGTTCCCGCGTTCGTCGACGACCGGGAATCCGGCGGCGGCCCACGCGTTCATGCCGCCCTTGACGTCCACCGCCTCCGCGCCCCGTTCGGCGAGGAGTTTCGCCGCCTGCTGCGAGCGGTGCCCGCTGCGGCAGATCACCACGAGCGGGCGGCCCTGGGCCCCTGCGGGCAGCGCGGCGCCCTCGACCAGCCCGGTCAGCGGGGCGTGCACCGCGTGGGGAGCGTGTCCGGCCTTCCACTCGGGCTTCTCCCGCACGTCCAGCAGCACGGCCTCGGGCCGGTCACCGCCGGTGCGGGCGCGCGCCTCGGCCACGGACAGGCGTTGTTCGCTCCTACGGAAGAGGAACATCGTCGACGTCACCTTTCTCGTTTCTCTTTCGGTTTGTCACAGGCCCGGCGGCCGGGCGTTCCTGGGTTCAGCCGGTGACGACGGTCAGTCCGGCCTCGGCTGCGGCGTCGAAGCCGTCGTCCACGGCGACGACTCGTCGTCCGGCTGCGTCCAGCAAGGAGGCGGCGATGCCGGCGCGCATGCCGCCGGCGCAGTGCACCCAGACCGTGCCGTCGGGCACCTCGCCGATGCGGCGGTGGACCTGGTGGATGGGGATGTGGACCGATCCCGCTATCCATCCGTCGGCGCGTTCGGAGTCGCGGCGTACGTCCAGCACGACCATGCCGTTCTCGTCCCGCTCCGCCAGTTCCGCGAAGGTGGCGCGCGGGAAGGACGCGGCGCTCTCGCCGTCGCGGAGCCAGGTCGCGGGACCGCCGGTCGCGGCGGCTGCCGGCCGGTCGATGCCGACGCGCACCAGCTCCCGCTGAGCGGCCGACAGCTGCCCGGCCGACTCGGCGAGCAGAGTGACAGGCTTGCCCCAGGGGATCATCCAGGCCAGGTACGTGGCGAGCTTGCCGTCGGCCTCGAAGTTGAACGAACCGGCAACGTGTCCCTCGGCGAACGCGATCCGGTTGCGCAGGTCCACCACCCACTCACCGGCTGCGAGCCGTGTGGCGATCTCGTCCGGATCGGCGATCGCGGGCGGGGTCAGGTCGACGGGGTCGGGGCCTGTGGCGTTGGCGGGGCCCATGTGCGCGTAGTAGGCGGGCACGTCCTCCAGACCCGCGAGCAGGTCGGCGACGAACGTGTTGACGTCGGCGGTGAGGGCCGTGTTGGCGGCCTTCTCCTTCCCGATCGTCGTGGTGTCGCCGTCGGCCTGCGCGGACGAGCAGAAGCTGCCGAAGCCATGCGTGGGCAGGACCGCCGTGTCGTCGGGCAGGGCGTCGGCGAGGCGATGAGCCGAGGCGTACTGGGCGCGTGCCAACTGCTCGGTCAGACGAGGCTCGACGAGGTCCGGACGGCCGACCGTGCCGATGAGCAGGGAGCCGCCGGTGAACGCGGCGACCGGGCGCCCCGCCTCACTGAGCACGTACGCGGTGTGATGCGGAGTGTGACCCGGCGTCGCCACGGCCGCCAGGGCCAGTTCCGTGTCGACGTCGACGGTGTCGCCGTCGGCCACGGCGGTCCGGGCGAACGAGACCCGTGCCCCGGCCGGGACCAGATAGGCGGCCCCGGTGATCCGTGCCAGCTCCAAGCCGCCAGTGACGTAGTCGTTGTGGATGTGCGTCTCGACGACGTGGGTGATCCGCACGCCTCGTCGTGCGGCTGCCGCGAGCACCTGGTCGATGTCGCGAGGCGGATCGACCGCCACCGCCGCCTGCTCGCCACCGGCGAGGTAGCTGTGGTTACCCAGACCCTCGAGCTCGATGGTGTCAACGAAGAACACGGGCGATACTCCCTTCCAAAATTACCCCCAGGGGTATTTCATTCACCCTAACATCCTTACCCCCCGGGGTATATTCCGAAGGGTGGCAGCCGTCACACGCGCACCGCGCGCCGGAGGCACCGGCCGTACGGGAAATGAGGTGGGAGACCGTGTCCTGCGACCGCACCGTGAACCTGGAGGGCCCGTTCGAGGAGGTCCAGCAGGCCGTCCGGCAGGCCCTGGCCGAGCAGGGCTTCGGCGTCCTGACCGAGATCGACGTCCAGGCAACCCTCAAGGCCAAGCTCGGCCACGACATGGAGCCGTACCTGATCCTCGGCGCCTGCAACCCGCCCCTGGCCCGACGGGCACTGGAGGCCGACCGCTCGATCGGGCTTCTGCTGCCCTGCAACGTCGTTGTCCGGGCCGACGGCCACCAGGTCGTCGTGCAGGCCATCGACCCCGGCACCATGGTGGCCCTCACCGGGCTCGAAGCCATGGCACCCGTCGCCGAAGAAGCCACCCGTCGCCTCGACGCGGCTCTCGCGTCCCTCGAGGAAGCCCACGCTTGACCACCGCCTCCGCCGGCGAGAGGTTCACCCCGGCCGACGTCGCCCGGGCGATGGCCGGGTAGGGGGAGCTGAAAAGGCAGGCCCTGGGAAAGGGCTTCAACGGGCCCTGGACTTCCGGTCGTGTGCCTGAGCGGTGTGTGAGCGGACGGGCAGGTGCGCCCCGATGCCCGCCGGGTCGGTAACGTCCGGCACGGGCTCCGGGCCCGCCCGGCGCAACCGGACGCGTACCACCGGCTCCTGCGCCGACCCGTCGAGGTTCCCGCCGACACTCCCCACCGTCGGCCGCGACCAAGCCTGGCCAATTTGTCCACACTCGCCCATTGTGTGGCGCGAGGGTATAGAAGCAGTTTTTGTGAACCGTCCATTCCTCGGCGGCCCTTCTGTCACGCACAGATCACGCCAAATATTGGAGCACGATCGGGCGGAAAGCACGCGCTTCCATGCGGCGGCCGGCCCTTGGGAGCTCAAAGATCGAGGGTAGGTGCGGCAGTCGGCGGCTTTCGTTCGATTTCGGCCGCTGCGCCCTGGCGATGAAGGAAATGCCGCAGGAGAGTGTATTCCCCTTTGGAAGCTGGAATTTGGAAGTGAGGTGGAGGACTGCGCCATCAGTGCCGGGCTGCACGGTTGACCATTCAACGTGCGTACTGCCAAGCCCCAAGCACCGCCCCCCATGACGCCCGGTCCTGCACCCCGTGCAGGTCGCCGGGGGCGATGTACTCGTCTCCGTCACCCTCGAGATCGCGATATGGAGCGTCATGGGTCCTTACGTACAAGTGCCACCGCAGGTGCGCGGCCGAGGGAGACAGCTGGCGCAGATAAGGGCGAACCTGCAGAGCGTGACAAGTGCCCGGCGGAGCAAGGTCCTTCTGGTGGAGGCGGTGCCCGGTGCGGGAAAGACCCGCCTTCTCCTGGAAGCCGTCGGCATCGCCGACAGAGAAGGCTTCGCGGTCGTCAACGGCGTATCGGCCTGTTCCGACGCCGCTGCTCCCAGGGCGGCTCTGGTGTCTGCCGGGACGTCGGACACTGCCGAAGACCGGTCACACAGTCCGAGCGCGGCTTCCGCGATCGAGGCAGCGAGGGAATGGCTGCGCAACGACGCCAAACACATCCGCACCATCGTCGTTCTGGACGATCTGCACCTGGCAGGCCCGCACGCATTAACAAGGTTGCATGAACTCGTCGTGGCCCGCAGCGGTCGCCCGGTCCTCTGGCTGCTCGCCGTCGCCTCGGACCGGGACACCGTGCCGTCCGAGCCGGTGAGGACCCTGCTCGGCAAGCTCCGGGGCAGGCTCCCCGTGGAGCCGCTGGGGGAGCTGGGGCCCCTCGCGGGCGAGGCGTTGGCGCAGCTGATCGCCGACTGTACCGGTGCCGCCCCCGACCCGGCGCTCCTCGACCTGGCGGACAGCGTCAACGGCACGCCCCGTGCGGTGATCGAGCTGATGCGCGGGCTCGTGGAGAACGGCGACATATGTGTGGTCGACGGTGCCTCCCGGCTGCAGGCCGAGCCACCCGGCAGCGCCCCCGTCGGGGTCGGCGGGTGCTTGCCGTCGCTGCTGCCGAAGCGTTTCTCCGCGCTGATCCAGAAGGATCTGCGATCGCTCTCCGAGCCCACCATGAAGGCGCTCAGGCTGGCAGCGGTGCTCGGTTCGCCGTTCGCGCCGGAGGATCTGTCGGCCATGCTCGGCGAAGCACCGATCGGCCTGCTGGCAGCGGTGGACGAGGCGGTCAGCCGGAGGCTTCTGGTCTGCGGTGAGCACGACATCGCGTTCCGCAGTGAGCCGATCAGGCGTGTGCTGCTCGACACCGTGCCGCCACCTGTGTGCGCACTGCTGCGCCGACAGGCGGCGGAGATGCTGCTCGCACGTCCCGGCGGCATCGAGCGCGCCGCCCTCCAACTGGTGCACATCACCCAGCCCGGCAACGTGAAGGAACTGCGCATCATCGCCGAAGGAGCCCAGAGGCTGCTGTCCGCCGACCCCTCGACCGCGGCGTCGTTGGCGACCCGCTGCATGGAGCTGATGGATCCCGGACAGACCGAGCGCGTACGCCTGGCGAAGACAGCGGTCGAGGCACTCACCAGGGCGGGCGACCTGGACCGGGCGATCACCCTGGCCAAGGGCACGATCGAGGAGACCACGAGGCTCGCGGCCCCGCTTTCGGCGGAGCTTGCCAGAGACATCGCCGCGCTGCAGGCGTCGATGTCGGCGGTGCTGCTGCTGCTCGGAGACGTGCAGACGGCACGCCGGACCGCACACGACTCGCTCGTGGGGCACGAGGGCGGATTCCAGCACGGGGATGCCGTGATCACCCATCTCGCCGCCTCCTACCTGACGGGCGACAGCACCGCGGTGGAACGAGCGCAGACGATCCTTGGCGCGCCCGACCGCCACGCACAGGCCGTGCAGGTGGGCGCGATGACCTTCCGCGCGTTCGGCCAGTGGCGCGACGGTCAGGTGGGTGCCGCGGTGGAGAGCCTGCGTGAAGCGGTGGCACTCGACCGGGGCGGCGAGGGCGCGCGGTTGCAGTTCCTCGATCCGCGCTGGTTCCTCGGCTTCGCGCTCGTCAGGACCGATGAGTACGACGAGGCGGAGGTGGTCGTCCAGAGCTCCGCCCGCACGACCGCCTCGGACGCGAGGACGCTGGCCGCCGCCGTCCCGGCCGTACTCCGGGCACAGCTGCATCTCGCCCAGGGACGCCTGGACGAGGCAGAGGAGGCGGCGAGGGCCGGTGTGGGCCCGGAGGGGCCGTACGTACCGATGCTCGCCCCACAGGCGTGGCTGGTGCTGGCCTCCGTCGCACTGCGCCAGGGAGCGCTCACCCAGGCCGAGGATCACATCAAGACCCTGGAGAAGGACTTCCCGCAGCATCCGTCCAGTCCCTGGTGGGCGGCCCGCCTTCTGCTGAACGCGCAGTTGGCCGAGGCCCAGGCGGACCCCCGGGCAGCGGCGGAACTGCTTGCGGAGATCGCGGCGCAGGCCGGTGCGCTGCGCGAAGTCGTTCTGGAGGATCCGGCCGCCGCCGCATGGTGCGTCCGCTGTGCGCTCGCGGTGGACAGGCCGGAGATGGTCCGGACGGTGGTCGAGACGACGGAGTACCTCCGCACGCACAACCGGCGCGTTCCCGCGGTGCTCGCAGCGGCCATGCATGCGCGCGCTCTCGCCGAAGGAGACGCGGATGCCCTGGACAGGGCGGGCCGACTGCACCGGAACCCGTGGGCGCGGGCCGCTGCGGCCGAGGACCGCGCCGGTCTGCTGCTCGACCGCGGCGACGAAGAGAACGAGATCGCGATCAGTGAGCTGGAGCGTGCGCTGGACGCCTACGGCGCACTCGGCGGCGAGCGGGACGCAGCACGTGTACGGGCCCGGCTGCGCCGTCTCGGTGTGCGGCGCCGGCACTGGACGCACGAGAAGCGCCCGGTCTCCGGCTGGGAGAGCCTCACCAAGACCGAACGGAAGGTGGCGGAACTGGTGGGCAGCGGGCTCACCAACCGCCAGACCGCCCGCCACCTGTTCATCTCCCCGCATACGGTTGGGTTTCACCTGCGGCAGATCTACCGCAAGCTCGGGATACGGTCCCGTACGGCTCTGATCCGGTCCAAGGCGTAGCACAAACCCCGCCCCCCGAAGCCCCGCCCCCGCCGGATCGGCCCACGACCGGATCACCTCGTGCCCGGCCCGGTTCATGCCCGGACCACCTCATGAACGCGCGTCTTCAGCAGCTCACCACCGGCGGTTGGCGGCGTATCACGCGACGGTCTCGGCAAGGCCCGGCCCCAAAGGATCTGCGGCACCTCGTGACCTCTCGGCACACGGGTGTCATGGCAGGAGCCGTCTCCCCGGCCATCCGTGGAAGGGAAGGACCGGGCTCACCACTCGTGCCGGTAAGCCCGAACGAGCCTCGCAACCCCCGGAAGCGGTCGGTCGGCACGTGTGGGCTCTGGGGGTCGGCCGGTCGTTCTGCCGTAGGCCACCACGTCCTCGGCCCGCGCGACCGTGGACTCGGCCCGCGCGACGGTACGGACTCGGTCTGGGCCGACCCCGTCCGCTCACCGGGTCGTGGCGAGCGGAAGGCCACACCGATGCCACGTCATACGGTCACCGGACTCGGCCGGGCGGTCCGCACCGGCCGGGTGTGCCGGTGCGCGCTGCGATCGCCTCGCGCCTCCGCTCGATACGGTCGCCTGGGCCGGCCTGCGACGTGCGCACCGCTCGGTGCCGACCCGGCCGGACACGGTCGCGCCGGGCTTCCGCGGGGACGGCCCGAGGTCCTCACTCAGGCCAGCACGGCGGGCAGGACGGCCAGCCGGCGGATCATCCACTCCGACTCCCACTCGACGTCGGTGGCGGTGCTCAGCCGCGCCTTCGGGAATCGGCGCAGGAATCCGTCCAACGCGATCTGGGCCTCCAGCCGGACCAGCGAGGCGCCGATGCAGTAGTGCATGCCGAGACCGAAGGTGATGTGGCCCTGCCCCTGCCGCTCCGCGGCGAAGCTGTCGGCTTCCTCGTCCGGCTGCCGGTTCGCCGCCGCGATGCTGACCTGCAACGGGGCGCCCTTGGGGATCAGATATCCGCCGAGGTCGATGTCCTCGGCGGCGAAGCGCCAGGTCGGGTGCGGGAACGGCGGGTGCACTCGGAGGGTCTCCTCGATCCACGCCTTGATCTCGTCCTCGGTCTGCGGGCGCTCCTCGGGCGGATGCCGCAGAGCCTCGTAGATCGATGCGGAGATCAGGCTCCCGGTCGTCTCGTAGCCGGTGATGATCATCCCCAGCGTCCAGACGATGACTTCGCCCTCGGTGACTGCCGCGTCCGGCCCGTCGGAGGAGGCCAGCAGACCCGTGATCACCCCGTCGGCCAGCGGGGCAGGGTCGCGCACCCAGCCTTCGACCGCCGCGTACAGCGCCCCGACCGCCGCGGTGCGCGCAGGATAGTCGGAGGAGTAGAGCATGACGTCGGTGATGCTGCGCAGCTGCCGCTCCGCCGCGGGGGGCAGGCCGAGCATCTCGGAGATGAAGGCCAGCGGAATCCGGTGCGTGTAGTCCGTGACCACGTTGACTTCGGAGGAGGCGGCGGAATGGGCCTGCTCCAGCTCGTCGAGGAATCCCTCGACCTTGACGCCGACCCGCTCACCCCACTTCTCGGTGTTGCGCGGACTCAGCACCGGTGCGTGCATCCGCCGGATCCGGGCGTGGTGCTCGCCATCGCTCATGATCATGGCGCGGGCGTATTCCGGGGGAGGCTGCGATCCCACCATCAGGCCCGGCTTGCGCATCCAGTCGGGGACCAGTGTCACGTCCTTGAGCAGGTTGGGGTGCGTGAGCGCGGTCCGCACCAGCTCCGGGTCGCACACGACATAGGCGTGGTGCTCGAGGTAGGGGATCCGGACGACGGGCGCCACCCGCGCAGCTGCCAGCAGGGCCGGCATGCAGTCGAAGGGCCCGGGATCCGTCGGCATGGTCGTCTCGGGGGCTTCTGCCAGGCCGGTTTTGGTCGTGGCGTTCAACGTGTGACACCTCCAGTGGGGATCTGGCCCTGGGAATCGGCCATGGACTCGATGAGCTCGGCGGCCCGTCGCGGGGCGTCGTATTTCCGGTATTCCTGGGACAGTTCGGCTGCCCGCCGTCGGTAGCGGTCGTCGTTCAGTACGGTGTTCACCGCGTCGCGCAGGCCGGCCGCGGACACGGCCCGCTTGCTGAGGACGACACCGGCCCCCGCCCATTTGATCCGCGCCGCGACGTCGGGCTTCTCCTCCGTGCCCGGTGCGACGACCAGGGGCACCCCCCGGGCGAGGGCCGCATTGACGCCGTTGTAGCCGCCGTTGGTCAGCATCACGTCCACGTGCGGCAGCAGGTGGTGATAGGGGATGAAGCGTTCCACACGGACGTTGCCCGGCAGGGGGCGCAGCCGGTCGACGTCCAGGGCGCTCCCGGTGGTGACCACGACGAGCACGTCCTGGTCGGCCAGTGCCCGGACGGCGGGGACGAGCAGCCAGTCGACGGCGTCGGAGGTGGTGCCCTGGGTGATGAGCACCACCGGCCGGTCGTCGCGCAGCTCGTCCCACCAGCCGGGCGGGTCGAAGGTCTCCGGAGGAAGGCCGAGGAGCCCGCCCACGAAGTGGGTTCCGGGGAGGAGGTCGCTGCGGGGGTACTCGAAGGACGGTACGGTGCCCACCAGATAGAGGGCCGGCGGTCGCGCGATGTTCTCCATGGCGCCCGTGCCGAGCCGGGGCAGATTCACCTGGGCACGCGTGCGGTCGGCTTCCCGGCGCATGTCCCGCATCAGCAGGTGGTCCCCGGCGAACCGGAGCAGCGCGTTGCGGATCCGGCCGAGCGGCGAGGAACTGGGCTGGATTCCCCGGCCGATCGGGGCGGTGTCCCTGCTGCCGAGTATGTAGATCGAATTGCTCAGCCAGGCCAGCGGTATCCCGGTGCGCTCGGCGGCGAAGCACGCGCCGTAACACATGTCGTCGGCGAGGATGCAGTCGGCCGGAAACCGTTCGAGCACTGCCAGCAGGTCATCCATCTGGCGCGGTGCGCTCCGGTAGAAGATGTCCCGGACACCGGTCTTGAAGTCGGCGAGCCCGGTCAGCCCGGCATGGCTCGGGAAGGCCTCCTCCCGGCTCCGGCCGCCGAAGTCGATCTCGGCGCTCATGGGTTCGAAGCGCGCCCCGGTCTGCTCCACCTGCTGCTGGAAGGCGCGGCCCGTGTACCACCACACCTCGTGGCCGCGCCGGGTCAGTTCGCGCGCCACCTCCAGCAAGCCGACAACGTGCCCCGGTGCCGGTGTGGTAGCGATCAACACTCGCGTCAACGTCGCCTCCGTCAGGGTCTGGTGACACTGCCTCCGCCGGTCGGCCCGGTCACTCACGGACCCGGCCGTCCGGCCATCACCTCAGCATCGGCCCGCCCAGGGCCCCGGACGGCGGCGCGGGGGTAAACCCCGCACATTCGTGCGGGGTGGTGTCGCCGCGCCACCCCGATCGCGTCGGCGGATCACGGATCAAACCATCCGTGCCCCGGTCCTCCGGGGGATATGAACGCGCTCCCACCGCGGAAGCATTGGGCCGACGAGCAATCCCCGGCATCGCCCTTTTCCAGGACCGGGAAGGGAGCTGGGTTCATCCAGGACATGCTCCCGGCCTTGAGCCTTGAACTTCGCGTACTGGAGGAAACCTGTGACGGTACCCTTGCAGGAGATTGACAGGCCGGACGGTGCCGCCGGTGGACCGAGGAAGGTCACCGTGATCGGCGCCGGCATCGCCGGTCTGGTGACGGCCTATGAACTGGAACGCCTCGGACATCACGTCGAGGTCATCGAAGGAAGCGGCGAGGTCGGCGGGCGTATTCGCACCCATCGCTTTGCGGGTGGCGGTCAGGCCGGTCCGTTCGCCGAGCTCGGGGCGATGCGCATCCCCGCCGGACACCGGCTGACCATGCACTACATTGCTGAACTCGGCCTGCAGAACCAGGTGCGTGAATTCCGGACGCTCTTCTCCGACGACGCCGCCTACCTGCCCAGTTCTTCCGGATATCTTCGCGTGCGCGACGCGCATGAAGCCCTTGTCGACGAATTCGCCGCCGGGCTGCCGAACCGGCATTACCGGGACAACACGCTGCTGTTCGGGGCCTGGCTGGATGCCAGCATCAGGGCCATTGCCCCCCGTGCGTTCTACGGTGAGCTGCACAACGAGATAGATGTGGAACTGCTGAATCTCGTCGATCACATCGACCTGACGCCCTACCGGTGCGGCAGCTCGGAGAAAAGGATCGACCTGCACGCCTTCTTCGCCGACCACCCCCAGGTGCGGTCGTTCTGCCCGCCGCGCCTCGAGCGCTTTCTCGACGATGTGCTGGACGAGACCAGCGCCACCATCGTGCGGCTGCGGGACGGGATGGACATGCTCCCCCGGCGGCTCGCGTCCCGGATCAGGGGAAAGATCTCGACCGGCCAGGAAGTGGTGGGCATCGGCGTCCGCGACGACGGGGTGACCCTGCATATCCGCGAAGGCGCCAGGACCCTCATCAAGACCTGCGACTACGTGGTGTGCACCGTTCCGTTCACGGTGCTCCGGAGGATGCGGCTGACCGGCTTCGACCAGGACAAGTTGAACATCGTCCATGAGACGAAGTACTGGGCGGCGACGAAGATCGCCTTCCACTGCCGCGAGCCCTTCTGGGAGAAGGACGGCATCAGCGGGGGTGCTTCCTTCACCGGCGGACACGTGCGGCAGACCTACTACCCGCCCGCCGAAGGCGATCCGGCGCTCGGCGCGGTGCTGCTCGCGAGTTACACCATCGGTCCGGACGCCGACGCGCTCGACCGGCTGAGCACGTCGGAGCGGGACGCGGTCGTCACCAGGGAACTGAGCGCGATGCATCCCGAGTTGCGCAGACCGGGGATGGTCCTCGGCGTGGCGGGCATGGCCTGGGGCGACCACCGATGGTCCTGGGGAGCGGCCACCGTCCGCTGGGGCCAGGAAGCCGCACTCCGCGAAGCGGAGCGACGAGAGGCGGCCAGGCCGCAGAAAGGCCTCTTCTTCGCCGGCGAGCACTGCTCGTCGAAGCCCGCGTGGATCGAGGGCGCGATCGAGTCGGCGATCGACGCCGCGCACGAGATCGAATGGTACGAGCCGCGGACGAGCCGCGTGTTCGCCGCCACCCGGACGAGCCGCTCGGTCAGGTCCGCGTGAGCGTCTTCGACCTGCCCCGGCTGCATTTCCGCGGAGTGGCGACGACCCACCTGCCCACCGGCCCGCGCAGCGGTCTCGTCGATCTGGCGACGAACACCGCGCTCACCGACGACGGGCAGCCCTTCCCGGCGCACCGCCCACCCCAGGAATACCACGACCATCTTGACGGGCTGGGGCCGTGGTACGACAGCACGGGACGCGCCGCGCCGGACGGGCCGTTCAACGCGGCCAAGGGCGAGGACTTCGCCGGCAACGGGCACTTCGCGGTCGACGCGCGGATCGTCGGCGTCGAGGGCGGCGCGGGCGACGTCGACACCACCGACCCGGTGGTCGGGCGCGGTGTCGACATGTGGGGCCACTACAACGAGTACTTGGCCACCACGGTCAACCGGGCCCGCGTCTTCGACATCGATCCGTCCTGCGACTGGACCACGACGCTCATGGTCGGCCGGTTCTGCTTCGGGCGCGAGGGACGCTCCCACGATGTCGGGTACATGGCCACCGGAGCCGTCACCGGCTTCCACCCCCCGAGGTGGCACAACACCGGCCATGCCACCGGCGTCGGTGATCACTGGCTGGCGAAGCGGCTGCGCCGGTCCGTGGTCCACCAGTTCGTCGTGACCAAGGACGACGACCTGACGTGGCTCGACGAGGCGGCGCTCTCCCCGGCCGTACGGCGACTGCGGGCCACGGTGGCCTCCGAGGAAGTGGGCGGCCTGGTGGTGCAGTTCGCACTCGGCCACCTGTCGGCTCCCGAGGCTCCCGACCGGCCGGGCCGGTGGGAGCTGCGCGGGACGATCGCCCCCTGGCGCCCGCACGAGTCGCGCACATACCCGGCGGGCCGTCTGCTCGTCCCGGACCGCCGCGCCTCGGGCCGGCCCCCCGGCGGGCTGCACAACCTCTCCGTCGAGCTGACGGACGAACACGTCACCCTCAACATGATCACCGCGGTGCCCGTGCCCGGTCCGGTGCAGGACCCCGCGGCCCGCCCCCCGGTGCCGGTCGACGTCGGCGATCTCGAACTGCGTACGGCGGACAGCGACCGGCTGGTGGCACTCGTACCCCGGCAGGCGTATCTCGGTGAGGCGTACGGCCTGACCGGCGGCCTGGTGACGGTTCCCAGCGAGATGCCGGCGCACGCCGCGGCCGAGGAGGCGCTGCACCTGGTGGGCACCGGCCCCGACGGCCCGGTGGTGCACCTGCGCGAGAAGGAGATCAACGTCCAGGTCGACGACGCGTGTCTCTTCCTGGAGCACCCTCGGGACGCCGACGACGCGGACCACGACATCGAGGTGCCCGTACGCTCCTTCGTACGGGGCCGTCCGGGCGCCGTCGGCGGGATCGGCATACGGCAGTTCTTCAACCCCGCGGCCCTCCCGCGCGATCCGTCCGCGCGCTCCCCCGAGGCGCGGTGCTCCGATGTCGACATCGTCCGGCTGCGCGCGGGACGGCGGGACGCCGGCGGCACCTGGTCGAGTGCCTGTGTCCTGGACACGGACGACGCCGGAAACGGCTGGTTCACCCTGCGGGGCGCGGCGGCCGGTACCACCCGCGTCCTGCTGTCCGCCGGCGCCGACGACCTGCCGTGCGACCTGGACCTCCCCGGCTCCGCGGCCCTCGCCCACGACCTCGACGACGCGCTCGGATACTGGCCCGGCGCAGGGTATCTGTCGGTGCGGGTGCTTCCCGACGACTGGCGGCTGGCCGGGACCGGTCAGGACGAGGCGACCTTCGACCTGGTGTACAGGGAGGTCTTCGCGTTCTACGAGCACCTGTACTCCTTCATGAAGGCGGAGGTGTTCAGCCTCGCGGACCGGTGCAAGGTGGAGACCTACGCGAAGCTGATCTGGCAGATGTGCGACCCGCGCAACAAGGCGAAGACCTACTACATGCCGCCTACGCGGGATCTGTCCGAGCCGAAGGCACAGCTTCTGCTGACCTTTCTGCGCGCCCAGCAGGTGCCGGACACCGTCCTCCTCACGGAGCCCGCGGCCGGCCGCAGGAGCGGCAGGATCACCACCCGCGGCGAGCTCGTCCGGGTGCTGCGCGACGCCGCCGCGATCGAACTGGCCGTCATGCTCCAGTACCTGTACGCCGCCTACTCGGTGCCCACCCACGGCGCCGGCCTGGAGTACGTGCGGCGGGGCGTGTGGACGACGGAGCAGCTCCGGCTCGCCTGCGGTGACGGCGGAGAGACCCTCGACGAGGGCATCCGCAGCATCCTGCTGAACATCGCCCGCGAGGAGATGATCCACTTCCTCCTCGTCAACAACGTCCTCACCGCGGTGGGTGAGCCCTTCCACGTGCCCGCGGTCGATTTCGGCACCGTCAACCACGAGCTGCCCGTGCCGCTGGACTTCGCCCTGGAGAAGCTGAGTCCCGGCAGCGTCGAACGCTTCGTGGTGATCGAACGGCCGGAGGACCTCGTGGGCGAGGTGCGGCGCGGCGACACGGCCGCGGCCCCCGCCGCGTACGACGAGAGGCACCCCTACGCCTCGCTGAGCGAGCTGTACGCGGACATCCGGGAGGGCCTGCAACGCGTCCCGGACCTGTTCATGGTGGACAGGGGCAGGGGAGGCGGGGAGCACCACCTCTTCCTGCGGGAGACGGTCAACCGGCAGCATCCCGACTACCAGCTGGAGGTCGACGACCTCTCCAGCGCACTGTTCGCGATCGACGTCATCACAGAGCAGGGCGAGGGCGGGGTGCTCGCCCCACAAGCCGCCGAGGAGTCCCACTACACCTCGTTCCTGCGCATCGCCGAACTGCTGCGCAGCGCACCGGCCGCGGGGACGCGGCCGGGCGGCGAGCGGTGGAACCCGGCCTATCCGGTCGTACGGAATCCGAGCCTCGGGCACGGAAACCACGCCACGGAGACGGTCACCGACCCCGACGCCCGGTCGGTCATGGAGCTGTTCAACCGTTCCTACTTCATGGCGCTGCAGCTCATGGTCCAGCACTTCGGTGAGTGCCCGGACGGGAGCCTGCGCCGGTCCGACCTGATGAACGCGGCGATCGACATGATGACCGGCCTGATGCGCCCGCTGGCGGAGCTGCTGGTGACCATGCCGTCGGGACGGCGGGGCACGACCGCCGGGCCGTCGTTCGAGCTGCCCGAGCGGCCCGCGCACGTGTCCCGCCCTGACGTGGCGAGACGCGGCATCGCGCTGCGCCTCGACCATCTCGCCGCCGCCTGCGGCAAGCACCCCCTGGTGCCCGCCCGCGTGGGAGAGATGAGCGCCTTCTGGGCCGACCACTTCCGGCCCCCGCGCCGCTAGGGCGCCCCCGCGTCGTACACGAAGCGGCAACGCCACCACCGCCGACCGAAGGAGACCGCATGCCATCCGCGACGCTGCCGCGGTTCGACCTCTTGGGCTGGGACACGAAGGACATCGCCCACCCGTACCCGGTGTACCGGCGCTACCGGGAGACCGCACCGGTCCACCGCGGGGCATCTGGCACCAACGGTCCCGACACCTTCTACGTCTTCTCGTACGACGAGGTCGTCCGGGTGCTGTCGAACCGGCGGTACGGCCGGGACGCACGCGTCGCGTCCGGCGAAGCCACCACGGCGCCCGTCCCGGTCCCCGCCGAGCACCGCGCGCTGCGGACCGTCGTCGAGAACTGGCTGGTGTTCCTGGACCCGCCGCGCCACACCGAGCTGCGCTCCCTGCTCACCACGGAGTTCTCCCCCTCGATCGTCACCGGGCTGCGGCCCCGTATCGCGCAGATCGCGGACGAGCTCCTGGCGCGGCTTGGGAAGCAGCGTCAGGCCGACCTTGTCGAGGGCTTCGCGGCGCCCTACCCCATCCTCGTCATCTCCGAACTGCTCGGCATTCCCCGGGAGGACCACGGATGGCTCCGTGCCAACGCGATGGCCCTCCAGGAGGCCGGCACCACCCGGTCGCGCAACGGCACGGGCGGCTACGCACGGGCCGAGGCAGCCGCCGCCGCGTTCGACCGCTACTTCCGGCGGGAGGTGGGACGGCGGGCCGGGGACGATCGCGGTGACCTGCTCACGCTGCTCGTCCGCGCCCGGGACGGCGGTGCGCCGCTGAGCGTGGACGGGATCGTCGGGACCTGCGTGCACCTGCTCACCGCCGGACACGAGACCACCACCAACCTGCTGGCGAAGGCGGTCCTGGCACTGCGGGCACACCCGCGGGTCCTCGAGCGGCTGCGCGCCGCTCCCGAGCTGCTGCCGGGTGCGGTCGAGGAGCTCATGCGCTACGACCCGCCGGTGCAGGCGGTGACGCGATGGTCGTACGAGGACAGCCTCATCGGCGGCCAGGAGGTGCCGCGCGGCAGCCGGGTGGTCGCCCTGCTGGGCTCGGCGAACCGGGACCCCGCACGTTTCCCGCGCCCCGACGACCTGGACGTCCGCCGCCCCGCCGACCGGCATCTGGGCTTCGGCCTCGGCATCCACTACTGCCTCGGCGCGACGCTGGCCCGCGCGGAGGCGGAGATCGGCCTCAAAGCGCTCCTGGACGGCTTTCCCGCACTGCGCGGGGGCCCTGCGCAGGTCAGCTGGGCCGACGACATGGTCTTCCACGGGCCGACCCGTCTGGTACTCGGCACGTCCGACCTCCCGTGACCCCCGGCGACAGACCGACACCGTACGAGAAGAAGGCACCCATGACGCAGCAGTCCGACACCACCCCCGGCTCCGTAGGCCGGACGTACGACGCGTTCGCCGACGCCGGCGCCACGACCGCCCTGGGCGGCAACATCCATGTGGGCTACTGGGACGACGGCCAGGACGCGCCGATCGACGAGGCCACCGACCGCCTCACCGACCTCGTGGCCGAGCGCCTGGCCCTCCGCCCGGGACAGCGGCTGCTGGACGTGGGCTGCGGAAACGGCCTCCCGGCCGTACGCATCGCCGACATGCACGACGTACGCGTGACCGGCGTGACCGTCAGCGAACAGCAGGTCGCCCAGGCGTCGGAGTGCGCGCACGGCGCCGGCGCCGCGGACCGGGCCTCCTTCCGGTTCGCGGACGCCACGGACCTCCCCTTCGACGACGGTTCCTTCGACGGGGCCTGGGCGATCGAGTCTCTGCTGCACATGCCCGACCAGACAGCCGCCCTCACGGAGATCCGCCGCGTCGTCCGCCCCGGCGGCCGTGTCGTCGTCGCCGACCTGTGCCGGCGGGAGCCGTTCGCCGGCGACGACCGGGCCGTGCTGGACGGGATGCTGCGCGCCTACGAGATCGCCGCGATCAACACGCCGGAGGAGCACCGCGCACATCTGGCGGCAGCGGGCTGGGAGCTGCTGGAGCTGACGGACATCGGCGAACGGGTCCGCGCCAGTTACGGGCATGTGTCGGCTGCCTTCCGGAAGATCGCCGCGTCCCTCGACGGTCCCGCGGCGGAGCAGATCACCGCGGCGGCCGCCCTGATGGAGGCGTTCGGCAGGCACCCGCACGCCGGCTACGTCCTGATCACCGCACAGCGGTCCTGACCCGACGAACACGGCCGGCCGGTCGTATGCCGGCCGGGCGGCACCGCTCGGATCCGACGCCCCTCAGACAGGGAGTTCTTGGATGTCGTACGTGAACGCTCAACCGGCCGCTGCCCCCGCCCTCCTGCGCCCGCGCGAGGACGGCGAGCCGGCCGACCGCCTCGCCGTTTCGGCGGCGGCCGGCCAGGGGGTGCATCTGCGGACCGAGGAGGTCCACGGCTGGCTGGCCGAGCGCCGCCGGGCCAACGTCTTCCAGGTGGAACGCATACCGTTCGCGAAGCTGGACGCGTGGCGGTTCGAGCCCGGCACCGGCGACCTGGTGCATCGCAGCGGACGGTTCTTCACCATCGAGGGCCTGCATGTGGTGGAGAACGACGGACCGTACGGCGACGGACCCCGCCGGGAGTGGGAGCAGCCCGTCATCAGGCAGCCCGAAGTCGGTATCCTGGGCATCCTGTGCAAGGAGTTCGACGGTGTCCTGCACTTCCTGATGCAGGCCAAGATGGAGCCGGGCAACGCCAATCCGCTTCAGCTCTCGCCGACCGTGCAGGCCACCCGCAGCAACTACACCAAGGCCCACCGGGGCACGGACGTGAAGTTCCTCGAACACTTCGTCCGGCCCGACCCAGAGCGCGTCTTCGTGGACGTGCTCCAGTCGGAACAGGGCTCCTGGTTCTTCCACAAGTCCAACCGCAACATGCTCGTCGAGACGACCGACGACGTCCCCGTGCCGGACGACTTCTGCTGGCTGACCCTGGGTCAGATAGGCGAGCTGCTGCACGAGGACGACATCGTCAACATGAACGCCAGGACCGTGCTCTCGTGCGTGCCGTACCGGGACACGACGGCCGGTGCGCTGCTCTCCGACACCCAGCTCCTGTCGTGGTTCACCGGCGAACGCTCACGCCGTGACGTACGCGCCCGTCGCATCCCGCTCGCCTCCGTACGCGGCTGGAAGCAGGGGAGCGAGACCATCGAGCACGAGGACGGCCGCTACTTCAAGGTCGCCGCCGTCTCCGTGCGGGCAGGCAACCGCGAAGTGGTGCGCTGGACGCAGCCGTTGATCGAGCCGGTCGGAGTCGGGGTCACGGCGTTCCTCGTGCGCGAGATCGACGGGGTGCAGCACGTGCTGGTGCACGCCCGCGCCGATGCCGGCTTCCTGGACACGGTCGAGCTGGCCCCGACCGTCCAGTGCACGCCCGGCAACTACGCCCATCTGCCGGCGACGGAACGGCCACCCCTGCTCGGCGCCGTCCTGGCAGCCGCCCCGTCGCGCATCCGATACGACGCCGTCCACTCCGAGGAGGGCGGGCGCTTCCTGAACGCCAGGTGCCGGTACCTCGTCATCGACGCCGAAGGAACCGAGGCGTCGATCGACCCGCCGCCCGACTACGTCTGGGTCACCCCGTCCCAGCTCAGAGCTCTGACCCGGCACGGGCACTACCTCAACGTGGAGGCCCGGACGCTGCTGGCCTGCCTCAACGCCACGGCCGTGCACCCGCGGAAAGGAATGATGACGTGAGGAGCACGCCGCAGTCTCCCGTACCGCTGATCACCGTGCTCGGAGCCTCCGGCTTCGTCGGTTCCGCCGTCCTCCACACACTGGCACGCCGGCCGGTCCGCCTGCGGGCGGTGGCGCGCAGGCCGAGCCCGATCCCTCCCGGCCCGGCCGGGACGGCCGTCGTCACCGCCGACCTCACCGACCGGGCCGCGCTCGCCGCGGCGGTGGCGGGAGCGGACGCGGTGGTGCATCTGCTCCTGGCGGACGGCGGGTGGCGGGCGGCCGAGAACGAGCCGATGGCCGAGCGCGTGAACGTGGGGGTCATGCGGGACCTCATCGACGTGATCCGGCCGGGCGACGGCGACGGGAAGCCTCCGCTGGTGGTGTACGGCGGCGCCGCGTCGCAGGTCGGTGTGCCGCCGCGGGAACCGCTCGACGGCAGCGAGCCCGATCACCCGGAGACCGCTTACGACCGGCAGAAACTGACGGCGGAGCAGCTCCTCAAGAAGGCCACGGCCGAGGGCCTCGTACGCGGCGTCAGCCTGCGTCTGCCCACGGTCTTCGGTGAGAGCGCGGCGCCCGGCGCCCGGGACCGCGGGATCGTGTCCGGCATGGCGCGGCGGGCACTCGCGGGCGACACCCTCACGATGTGGCACGACGGCACGGTCCGGCGCGATCTGGTCCATGTCGAGGACGTGGCGGCGGCGTTCGCGGCGGCACTCGATCACCCTGACTCGCTGGTGGGCGACCACTGTCTGATCGGCGCCGGCCGGGGCCACGCACTCGGCGACGTCTTCCGGCTCCTGGCCCGCACCGTGTCCGGGCAGACAGGGCTGGCCCCGGTCGCCGTGGAGTCCGTGGAACCGCCCGCGCACGCCCCCGTGACGGACTTCAGGAGCGTCACCATCGACTCCTCCCCGTTCCGGGCGGCCACCGGCTGGCAGCCGCGGATACCGCTGACCGAAGGGGTGCGCCGCACGGTCGCGGCCCTGGCCCGGCAGCAGGAAGAGGCCCGGTGACGGCACGCACGTCCCGACAGCGCACCACCACACCCATCACACCCCCGCGGACGTCCGGCCTGAGCAGGGCCGTTCGCCGCAGTTCTGGAGAGGCCCGCACATGACCACGCGCGTATGGGACTACCTGGCGGAGTACGAGGCCGAGCGGCTGGACATCCTCGACGCCGTAGAGACGGTCTTCACCTCAGGACAGCTCGTGCTCGGCGACAGTGTGCGCGGCTTCGAGGAGGAGTTCGCCGCCTACCACGGGGTGGGCCACTGCGTCGGAGTCGACAACGGAACGAACGCGATCAAGCTCGGCCTCCAGGCGCTGGGCATCGGACCGGGTGACGAGGTGATCACCGTCTCGAACACCGCGGCGCCGACCGTCGTCGCCATCGACTCCACGGGCGCCACCCCCGTCTTCGTCGACATTCGCGCAGACGACTTCCTCATGGACACCAGCCTGGTGGAGGGGGCGATCACCGACCGCACGCGTTGCCTCCTTCCCGTGCACCTGTACGGACAGTGTGTGGACATGGCTCCGCTGAAGGAGCTCGCCCAACGGCACGGGCTGGCCGTCCTGGAGGACTGCGCCCAGGCGCACGGAGCCCGGCAGGGCGGCGCACTGGCCGGTTCGACCGGTGACGTGGCCGCCTTCTCCTTCTACCCGACCAAGGTGCTCGGCGCGTACGGCGACGCCGGCGCGACGCTCACCCCGGACGAGTCCGTGGCGGGACGGCTGCGGCGCCTGCGGTTCTACGGCATGGAGGAGCGGTACTACACGGTCCGGACGCCCGCCCACAACAGCCGTCTGGACGAGGTCCAGGCCGAGATCCTGCGGCGCAAGCTGGGGCGGCTCGACACCTACGTCGCCGGCCGCCGGGCCGTCGCGCGGCGCTATGCCGACGGCCTCGGTGACACCTCTCTCGCACTCCCGCGGACCGTCCCCGGCAACGAGCACGTGTACTACGTGTACGTGGTGCGCCATCCCCGGCGCGACGACATCATCGAGCGCCTCAAGGCGTACGACATCCATCTGAACATCAGCTACCCGTGGCCGGTGCACACCATGTCCGGATTCGCCCACCTCGGATACGCCACGGGCTCGCTCCCGGTCACGGAGGCGCTGGCGGGCGAGATCTTCTCGCTGCCGATGTATCCCTCCCTCTCCCCGGACCTGCAGGACAAGGTCATCCACGCGGTGCGTGAGGTGTTGACGACGCTGTGACTCCGCGCTGACCACCACCATCCGCCGAGCCGTACACCCAGTCACGGGAGCAGACATGAAAGCGCGCACACTCGCCGTCGAGGGAGCACTCGAGTTCACCCCTCGCGTCTTCCCCGACGAACGCGGCCTGTTCATCTCGCCGTTCCAGGAGGAGGCGTTCGCCGAGGCGCACGGCGGCCCGCTCTTCCGGGTCGCGCAGACCAATCACAGCATGTCCCGGCGCGGCGTCGTCCGGGGAATCCACTACACCATGACGCCCCCCGGTACCGCGAAGTACGTCTATTGCGCACGCGGAAAGGCCCTGGACATCGTGGTCGACATCAGGGTCGGCTCGCCCACGTTCGGGCAGTGGGACTCGGTGCTCATGGACGGGCGCGACCACCGGGCCGGCTACCTCCCTGTGGGGGTGGGCCACGCGTTCGTGGCGCTGGAGGACGACACCGTCATGTCGTACATGCTCTCCGAGCGTTACGTACCGGAGAACGAACTCGCCCTGTCGGTTCTGGATCCGGCCCTCGGGCTGCCCGTCGCCGTGGACACCGAACCGATCCTCTCCGAGCGGGACCGTGCGGCGATCACCCTCGCCGAGGCGCAGAAGCGGGGCCTGCTACCGGACTACGCCCGGTGCCGGGAGATCGAGAAAGGAGGGTTCCCGACGTCGCGATGATCACGTACACCGGGCATCCGGACGCCTGGCAGCCGCCACCAGCGCACCCCGTGAGCGCACCGGAACCGGACCGCACCACCGCCTCGCACCTGTCGAAGCACACCTGCCCAACTACGCCTGTCGAACCGAAAGGCCGTTGAGATGACCCACTCCACCCAGACGCCGCCCGTGCCGGGAGCCGTCGGCGAGCTGTACGACCGGCTGACGCTGAGCGCGATGAACGACGGCAGCTTCAACCCCAACGTCCACATCGGCTACTGGGACACACCGGATTCCGAGGCCACGATCGAGGAGGCGATGGACCGGCTCACCGACGTGTTCATCGACTGGCTCAAGGCGGACGGGTCGTCCCATGTCCTCGACCTGGGCTGCGGGGTGGGCGGCCCCGGTCTGCGGGTCGCCTCGCACACCGGTGCGCGGGTCACCGGCATCAGCATCAGCGCGGAGCAGATCAAGACCGCCAACCGGCTGTCGGCCGAGGCCGGCCTCGCCGAGCGGGCCGTGTTCCAGCACGGCGACGCGATGAAACTCCCTTTCCCCGACACGTCGTTCGACGCCGTGATGGCCCTGGAGTCGCTCTGCCACATGCCCGACCGGCAGGAGGTGCTCACCGAAGTGGCCCGCGTGCTGGCCCCCGGCGGCCGGCTCGTTCTGACCGACGTGTTCGAGCGCCATCCGCGCAAGGAGGTACGGCACCCCGGCATCGACAAGTTCTGCCGTGACCTGATGTCCACCACCGCGGACATCGACGACTACGTCGCGCTGCTCCACCGTTCCGGCCTGCGACTGCGCGGCATCCTCGACATCACGGAGCAGACCACGCTGCGCCTCGCCGACGAGCTGGCGAAGGTGGCGTCCGCGGAGGACCTCCCCGCGGCCATGAACGAGGGCAACTTCGACTTCAGCGACGACGCCTTCCGGCCGTCCGACCTGGAGGGCGTCGACGACTTCGGCTGCCTTCTGGTCATCGCGGAACGCCCCTGAACCCCTGAACCGCTGGGAGCCGCCGAACCGTTGGCCGCCGCGCCGTTGAGCCGCCGTTGAAACCGCCGGGAGGTGGCCCTGCGCGCCCTCCCGGCCCGAAGGGTTCCACTTCTCCGGCCCCCGACCCCGACCCCGGTCCCGACCCTGCGAACGTCCAGGACGGGCCCAACGAAGAAAGGCAAGGACGACATGAAGCATCCGGGTGAGTGGACCGACGTGCTGATCGTGGGCGGTGGCCCGGTCGGGATGGCGCTGGCGCTGGACCTGACGTACCGCGGGATCGACTGCATGGTCGTCGACGCCGGTGACGGAGAGGTCCGCCATCCCAAGGTGAGCACGATCGGTCCCCGCTCGATGGAGCTGTTCCGCCGCTGGGGTGTCGCCGACGCCGTCCGCAGCGCCGGATGGCCCCCCGACCATCCTCTGGACATCGCCTGGGTCACCCAGGTCGGCGGCCACGAGATCTACCGCTACCGCCGTGGAACAGCCGGGGACCGTCCGGCCTTCTCGCACACTCCCGAGCCCGACCAGATCTGCCCGGCGCACTGGCTGAATCCGGTGCTCATGCGGGCCGTCGGCGTCCATCCGGACGGCCCGCTACGGCTCCGTACCACCGTCGACCGGGTGCAACAGGCCGACGACCACGTCGACGCCGCCCTCACCGACCTCGCCACGGGTACGACCGGGACCGTCCGGGCGCGGTTCGTGGTCGCCTGCGACGGCGCCGCCTCCCCCATCCGCTGGTCCTGCGGCATCGAAGCGCCGGCTCGCCACCGTACGCAGGTCTTCCGCAACATCCTCTTCCGCGCCCCCGAACTCAAGAAGCGGCTCGGCGACCGCGCCGCCCTGGTCTACTTCCTCATGCTGTCGTCCACACTGCGCTTCCCCATGCGCTCGCTGAACGGCAGCGACCTTTACAACCTGGTCGTGGGCGTGGACGACGAGGCCGCAGACCGTGTCGACGCGCTGTCACTGATCGGCGACGCCCTTGCCCTCGACACCCCGGTGGAGCTGCTGGGCGAAGGCGAGTGGCATCTCACCCACCGCGTCGCCGACCGGTACCGCGCCGGGCGTGTCTTCCTGGCCGGCGACGCCGCCCACACGCTGTCGCCCTCAGGCGGCTTCGGACTCAACACCGGCATAGGCGACGCCGCCGACCTGGGCTGGAAGCTCGCCGCCACGCTGAACGGCTGGGCCGGGCACCGGCTGCTCGACACCTACGAGACCGAGCGCAGGCCGATCGCCGTGGAGAGTCTGAACGAGGCCAACCTCAATCTGCAACGCACCCTGCGCAGGGAACTGCCGCCCGAGGTCCGTCTGGACGGGCCCGAGGGTGACCGGGCTCGTACCGAGATGGCAGAGCGGCTGGAAAAGAGCGGGGTGCAGCGGGAGTTCGACGCCCCCGTGATCCACTTCGGGCTGCGCTACCGCTCCCCGGCCATCATCGAGGACCACGACGTGCCGGTACGCCACGGCAAGCCGGACGCCGTCTGGCGCCCCGGCAGCGAGCCGGGCTACCGCGCCGCGCACGCCTGGTGGGACGCCACCACCTCCACGCTGGACCTGTTCGGGCACGGTTTCGTTCTGCTGTGCTTCGCCGGGCACGCCGGGCACGCCGGGCACGCCGGACTCGAGGGAGTCGAGCGGGCGTTCGCCGGGCGGGGCGTGCAACTGACCGTACGGAACGGGAGCGACGTGGGTGACGGGCATCTCTCCGAGCTCTACGAACGGTCCTTCGTGCTGGTCCGCCCTGACGGCCATGTGGCGTGGCGCGGCGACGATCTGCCTCGGGACGCGGTGGCGTTCGTCGATACCGTACGGGGCGACCGGGCCGAGGCGGTGGGAGACCGGTGACCCGTCGAGCCGGGTAGTCGTCGACGGCAGGAGACCCCGGACCGAGTGCGGGGTCTGTCTGCCGTTCGTCGGGTCGGAGGACCGCGACCCGATCAACCCCGGCCCCTCTGCGCGGAGTCGCACGCCTCTCCGGCCGTTTCCAGCGGTTCCAGCCGCACCGCATGCAGCCGACCGGCGGCCGTCACCGCATGCCGCCGACCGGCCCCGGCAGCGAGGGGGGTCAACTCCCGGAGCGGTCCGTCTCGTAGGCCCTGTCGCGATCTCCACACGGTTGCGAGCGCCGAGCTTGTCCATCAGGTGCGCGACATGGCTCTTGACCGTGCTGAGACCGAAGTGCAGCTCGGCGGCGCCTCGACATCGGACAACAGGGCGACGACGGGCCCGCTGTGACCGGCCTGAACCCTGGGTCGCCGTGGCGCGCGGCCCCGCCCTCGTCCCGACCGGCTCCCTCGGTACGGCAGTGCGACGGGCGCACCGCGACCGCCCGGAGCCATAGGGGCCGCGTGTGTCTTCAGGGCCGGGCGAAAGGCTGTGCCAGGTGCTCCCGCTCGACTTCTACCAGCACGTGGGAAGGGGGCCCCGCCGCCACGACGCGGCCGCCGTCCAGCATCAGGCAGTGTCCTGCTCGCACAACGGCTTCGGCCCGCGCCATGGCGCGGGCCGAAGCCGCAGTCTGCCGTCCCCGGCAGAGCACCGGGGCGCTCGGACCGCGCAGTTGGGCGAGCCACCGCCACGCACTCTGCGACTCGGTCCGGCGCTGCTCGTAGCGCCGGAACACCCAACGCGGCCCGTCGGCACACCGGATGCGACGGACACCGCTGCGAGGCGGGCGCCCTGCCGACGCGTGCGACGGCAGGGTGCGACTGCGGCCTTGGTGTCAGCGGAGTCCGGTCACCAGGAGGACTTGGTCACACCGGGCAGGAAGCCGGCGTGCGCCTGCTGCCGGGTCCGGACCCTGGAGAGACCGAACTTGCGCAGGTAGCCGCGGGGGCGGCCGTCCACGCTGTCGCGGTTGCGCACCCGGGTGGCGCTGGCGTTGCGCGGCTGCCGGCGCAACTCCGCCAGCGCGGCCCGGCGTTCGTCCTGCGTCGACGAGGGGCGGCGGATGATCTCCTTGAGCTCGGCCCGCCGGGCGGCGTACCGCTCGACGATCTCCTTGCGCCTCTCGTTCTGTGCGATCTTGCTCTTCTTCGCCATCAGACCTTCCCTCCGCGCGCCCGGATCCGTGCCACGGCCGCCTCGATGCCGATCGCGTCCACCGTCTTGATCGCCTTGGTGCTCAAGGTCAGACGGACGTTGCGCCCCTCACTCGGGAGCCAGTAGCGCTTGCGCTGGATGTTCGGGTCGAAGCGACGCGAGGTGCGCCGGTGCGAGTGGGAGATCGTGTTGCCGAAGCCCGGCTTCGCGCCGGTCAGTTGGCAGTGGGCGGACATGGGTGTTACCTGCCTCTCTCTGCGTCCACTACGTATTGGTAATGGAAATCGTTCCCATATACTAGCCTCATGGCACGCAACGAACTCCGCCCGATCATCAAGCTGCGCTCCACCGCGGGCACCGGCTTCACCTACGTCACCCGCAAGAACCGCCGTAACAACCCCGACCGGATGGTGCTGCGCAAGTACGACCCCGTCGCCCGCCGCCACGTCGACTTCCGTGAAGAGCGCTGACACCCTCCTCCGCCGAACGCCCCGCCCCGAAAGGCCCGCCTCAGTCATGAAGCCCGGCATCCACCCCGCCTACGGCCCCGTCGTCTTCCGCGACACCGCCTCGAACCACGCTTTCCTCACCCGGTCCACGATGACCAGCGAGAAGACGATCGAGTGGGAGGACGGCCACACCTACCCGGTCGTCGACGTCGAGATCTCCTCGGTGAGCCACCCCTTCTACACCGGCACCGCCCGTGTCCTGGACACCGCCGGCCGCGTCGAACGCTTCGAGCGCCGCTACGGAGCCCGGTGATGGAGCAGGACTCCCGCATGCCCGTCGTTCTCGTCGCCGGGCTGCACACCGACGCCCGCAGGGAGGTGGTCGACCGGCTCCTGCGGGCAGTTCCCGACAGCGTCGCTCTGCACCACGACCTGACCGGCGCGGGCAGTGGGACCGTACGTCGCCTGATCCGTGACGCCTCCGGCGACCTCTCTCAGGGGGAGACGCCGCTGATCAACGACTGTGCGTGCTGCGCGCTGCGCGAGGATCTCGTCCCCGAGCTGGAGCGGCTGGCCGGCAGCGGCCTGACGCGGCTCGCCGTCGTCGAGCTGTGGGACTCGGTCGAGCCGAAGGCGATGGCGGAGGTGGTCGCGGCGCACGAAGGCGGTGAGCTGGTCCTCGCAAACGTGATCACCGCGGTGGATCCCGCACTCGTTCTGCCCTACCTGGCCAACGGCGACGACCTGGTCGAAGCGGGTCTGGAGGCCGCCCCCACGGATCAGCGAACCGTCGGCGACACCTGGGCCCGCCAGTTGGAATACGCGCCCGTCCTCGCCCTGGTCGACAACGAGGAGGCGGACGGTGAGGACCGTGCTCTCCTCGCGCAGCTGCACCCCACCGCCCGCCAGGTGTCGGCCGGATCCGGAGAACTCGCCGAGGTCGCCTTCGCGGGCTTCGACGTGGAGACGGCAGCCGCCGCCCAGCATCCGGCATGCGCGCTCCTGCCTCAGGAAGCCGACGAGGCCGGGGTGACCACGCTCGTCTGGCGCCGTCGCCGACCCTTCCACCCCGGGCGCCTTTACGAAGCGCTGGAGGACCTGTGCTGCGCTGCCGCGCGCAGCCGCGGCCGGTTCTGGCTCGCCGACCGCCCCGACACCCTGCTCGCCTGGGACGCCGCGGGTGGCGCGCTGTGTGTGGAGAACGCCGGCCCGTGGCTGGCCTCTCTGCCCGACGCGGCCTGGGAGATGATCCCGCCCATGCGGCAGGCCGCCGCATCACTGGACTGGCACCCCGAACACGGCGACTGCTGCCAGCACCTCGTCTTCACGTCTCCCGGACTGGACCGAGAGGGGCTCGAACAGCTCCTCGAGTCCTGCCTGCTGACGGACGCCGAATACGCCGCCGGACGCGAGGCGTGGAAGAACCTCCCCGCCACTTTCGACGCCCTCCTCGACCCTGCCTGACCCCTCCGGGCACTCCCACCACCCCAAGGAGCAACACCCATGGCCCGCCGCCCTGAATCCCGCAAGCCCGTCAAGTCCCGCCCCAACCCGCTCGACGCGGCGAAGATCACCTACATCGACTACAAAGACACCGACCTGCTGCGCAAGTTCCTCTCCGACCGCGGCAAGATCCGCAGTCGCCGCGTCACCCGCGTCACCGCCCAGCAGCAGCGCCGACTCGCCGCCGCCATCAAGAACGCCCGCGAGATGGCCCTGCTGCCCTGTGCGGGCCCCAACGGCCGCTGACTCCCGGTGTCACGACAGAGGAGCAGATGGAAATGGTATCCATTTTCATGTAACCTGATGCGCGTCAAGAACCGAGGAGACTCACAATGGCTGTTCCCAAGCGGAAGATGTCCCGCAGCAACACTCGTCACCGCCGCGCCCAGTGGAAGGCCAGCACGCCCCAGCTCGTACCGATCACGGTGGACGGCTCCAGCTATCTGGTGCCTCAGCGGCTGGTCAAGGCGTACGAGCGCGGCCTGCTGCACCCCGAGAGCTGAGCGAACGTGAGCCACCACCGCCTGCCCGTCACCGTGCTGTCCGGATTCCTCGGCGCGGGCAAGACCACCTTGCTGAACCATGTCCTGGGTAACCGTGACGGTCTTCGTGTCGCTGTGATCGTCAACGACATGAGCGAGATCAATATCGACGCAGCCCTCGTCCGCGGCGGCGAGGCAGCCCTCTCGCGCACCGAGGAACGCCTGGTCGAGATGACCAACGGCTGCATCTGCTGCACTCTGCGCGACGACCTGCTGGAAGAGGTCGACCGCCTGGCGCGCGAGGACCGCTTCGACTACCTGCTCATCGAGTCCAGCGGCATCTCCGAACCGATGCCGGTGGCGGCCACCTTCTCCTTCGCGCGGGACGACGGCGTCACTCTCGGCGAACTCGCCCGGCTCGACACCATGGTCACCGTCGTCGACGCAGCCAACTTCCTGCCGGAGCTGACCGGCGGGGACGGACTGGCCGAGCGCGGGCTGGACCAGTACGAGGACGACGAGCGGACCGTCAGCGATCTGCTGATGGACCAGATCGAGTTCGCCGATGTCATCGTGCTCAACAAGCTCGACCTCGTCCCCCTAGAGGACGCCGACCGGCTCCGGGCCGCGCTCGTGCGGCTCAACCCCGTCGCTCGCATCGTCCCCGCGATCCATGGCACGGTGGAGCTGCGTGACGTACTCGGTACCGGGCTCTTCGACGTCGAGCGTGCTCAGCAGGCGCCGGGCTGGGTCATGGAACTCAACGGTGACCATGTCCCGGAGACCGAGGAGTACGGCATCTCCTCCACGGTGTTCCGCGCCGACAGGCCCTTTCACCAGGGCCGGTTGTGGAACCTGGTGACCGAGCAACTCGACAGCGGTCGGTTCGGGCAGGTTCTCCGTTCCAAGGGGTTCTTCTGGCTGGCCAGCCGTCCGCGGGTGACGGGACTGTGGTCGCAGGCGGGTGCTGTCGCGCGCTTCGAACCTTCGGGGGCCCGAAATGCCGGCACCTCGCAGGGGCAGGAGCTGGTCTTCATCGGCACCGGGCTGCGGGACCGAGAGCTGCAAGCGGCCCTGGCCGACTGCCTGCTGGCCGACGGCGAACCGGTGCCAGAGAACGACGCCTTCCCGGCCTGGGAGACGTACGGCATCGACGACGCGTGTGAGCACGAACAACCCGGACCGGTGTCCGTGAGCGTCGCTCGCACCTGATACTCCGGGCCGGGCGGTGGTCGCAGCCACGGCACCGCCCGGCCCGGCACAGCACCGGCCGCCCCGGAGGAGGCGGACGTCCGGCAGGTCTTCGCCCTGATCGCCGAACGCTTCCCCGGATCCCTTCTCGCTCTCGAGACCGCCGGACCGGGCATCATCGACTCCCAGGACCAGCACGACGGACTCAGCAAGGTCCAGGCCCGTATGCGGTGGGCGTGCGGCGATCCGGCCGAGATCATCGGATGGGTGCCCGGCGGACGCCTGCCGGCCACGTGTACGCTCGCCAGCTTGCCCCGGCCATGTTCGGCCGACTGCCCGCGGGATATCAGGAGATGCTGACCGGTCTCGCGGAGCAGCGTCTTCCGCAGGTCGAGCAGTACCGGCTCAATCTCGTTCAGCTGCCGTAGAGCCGCAGCCCGGCTTCCCGCTCACAGCTTCTCGACGTTGTCGAGCGAGGGCCCCGCGCGGCTCTCACCCGTCTCGCCCGGTGACAGGCCGCGCCGCGAGCGACGGGCAGGTGAGGAGACAACTGCGTCCAGCGGTACGCGGTAGTTGGCACCGGGTTCTGCCACGGGCTTCGTCGCCCCGTTTCACGCACCGTCGCTCAGCACGCGCACTCCACGCCGTCCTCCACCGGTGCGAGGCAGCGGGCCCGTCGGGTCAGCCATGCGTCTGCCGTTCTTGAAGGTGGTTTCCATTTGTATAGCATCGCTGAACGGCTCGGAAGGGAGCGCGTCAGTGAGCAGAGCGGACGGTGTGACGGCGGAACGGACCCACCCGGCAGAGGGGCCGGGGCGGACCGCACCCGCGCGCACCGCTTCGGTGGGGATGCTCGGCGCCGGCGCCGTATCGTTGCTGGCTGTCGGGGCGCTGCTCTGGGCCGCTGGTATGCCGGAGTGGCTTGCCCACCCCGGCGTCGTGGCCTGGCAGACGATCTGTGTGGCCATCACCGTCCAGGCCCTGCCGTTCCTGGTGCTGGGGACGTTGGTCTCGGGTGCGGTGAACGCCTTTGTGCCTGCTCATGTGTTCAGCATGGCGTTGCCTCGCAATCCTGCGCTCGCGGTGCCCGTGGCGAGTGCGGCGGGTGTGGTGCTGCCCGGCTGTGAGTGCGCATCGGTGCCGGTGGCAGGAAGTCTCATCCGTCGTGGTGTGCCGCCGGCGGCGGCCTTCGCGTTCCTGCTGTCGGCGCCGGCGGTGAACCCGATCGTGCTGGTGTCGACGGCGGTCGCTTTTCCGGGCAGTCCGCAGATGGTGGCCGCGCGGCTCCTCGCCTCGCTCGCCGTCTCCGTGGCGATGGGGTGGATCTGGCTGCGGTTCGGCCGTTCACGGTGGCTGCAGATGCCGGTCCGGCACACCGGCCACCGGCAGGGGCACAGCCGCTGGGAGGAGTTCCGGCTCGGATTCCGGCACGACTTCCTGCACGCGGGAGGGTTTCTCGTCGTCGGGGCGATGACTGCGGCCACCTTCAATGTCGCCGTGCCGCGCTCGGTACTGGAGACGTTCTCCGACTCACGGTGGCTGTCCGTCCTCTTCCTTGCCGCGCTGGCGGTCGTGCTGGCTGTCTGCTCCGAGGCGGACGCCTTCGTCGCCGCCTCGCTCACAGGCTTCTCGCCCACTGCTCGGCTCGCGTTCATGGTGGTGGGACCGATGGTGGACGTGAAGCTGATCGCTCTGCAGGCGGGTACGTTCGGCCGTGGGTTCGCCTTGCGGTTCTCCGCGGCCACGGCTGTGGTGGCCGTCGCGTGCAGCGCACTCGTCGGGTGCTGGCTGCTGTGAGGCACACGGTGCAGAACGTGTTGCTGATGGTCCTCGGGGCGGGTGTTCTACGGGTGTCCCTGTTCAGCGACATCAGCCTGCGGTACGTGAAGGAAGGTCTGCAGCCCTACGTCGCCGCCGCGGGGATCGTCCTGCTCGTCTCGGGCGTCATCGGCGCTCTTCGCGACAGATCGCTCAAGGCCGATGTGACGGAGACGGATGGGACAGGTCGAGTGGTGCCGTCAGAGCACGGGCACGACCACTCCCACGGGTCCCGGGTCGCCTGGCTGCTTCTGCCGCCCGCGCTCGCACTGCTGCTCTTCGCGCCGCCGGCCCTCGGGGCGTACACCGCCGCTCGTGACGCTCCGTTGATCGTTGAAGAGTACGAGCACTTCGAGCCCCTCGCGGTAGAGGGGCCGGTCCGGTTGTCATTGACCGAGTTCATCGCACGGGTACAGCAGGACGGGACAGGCAGCCTCAAGGGCCGCACGGTCGTCATGCAGGGGTTCGTCACACCGCGCAAGGACGGCGACTGGGATCTGACCCGGCTTCTCGTAGCCTGCTGTGCCGCGGACTCCCAGTCGTTGACGGTCGCCATCCGTGGTGCAGCGGCACCACCCGCCGACACCTGGGTCAAGGTGACCGGCACGTGGCGTCCCCGCGGCGTCCTCGGAACCGTGTCGGCAGCGCCGGCGCTCGACGCGGCCCGCGTCGAGCGCATCGCTCAACCGGCAAATCCCTACACCGACAGAGCGCCCTCCGACAGCGGCTGAGGCCGACGGGCTTCCGCCCGCCGGTCGGCACACCGCGGTGGTCGGAGTGGCTTCAGGTGTGTACGGCCGCCAGTACGCAACTGCTTGCGTACTGCCGCACACCCGACCGCGTCGAAGCCCGCTTCGCCCATCGGCGCGGTGCGCTGCTGGGCCGTGAGTCCGTTGTCGCTGCCCGGGTCGAGGCCGCGCCGGTCTCGTTCCCGGAGGGGGTCGCGCAACTCCTCCATCGCTGCCGCATTCACCCACCAGCTGTGCCGGTCCTCGGTCGGCACCGCGTCCGGCAGGTGGCATGGCCCTGGCGACCGCGGCTGCGAGGCTCCAGCGCGCGGTACACGGTGACGAGCCCGACGCGGATGCCCGACTCGCCCATCCTGGCGTGGAGCTCCTGGGCGGACGCGAAGTCGGCGCGATCGGCAAGCGCCTTGACGACGACCGCACGTCGGCGCGTCATGCGCCTGCTCCTCTCCGTGCTCGTCACCGTGATGCCGGCCGTCCGCGCTACGGCAGCGGGATCTCGAAGTGCACGGTGCCCACGCCAGGCCCGTGCTCTCCCGTCGTGCGGGCGTCGAAGATCTCCTTGGCGACACTGCGCCAGAAAGCCTCGGCGCCCTCGACGTTGACGTTGGTGTGCAGGTAGATGCGGTCGTAGCCAGGAGTCTCGGCGGCGAAGGCGCATGCCCGGTACACCAGGGTGCGGGCCAGGCCGTGCCGCCGGTGTTCCGGGTGTACGTAGACCCGTACGAGCTGCGCGGTGGTGCCCGGGGGAT
Source organism: Streptomyces sp. NPDC027962 (assembly GCF_055566095.1). NCBI lineage: Bacteria > Bacillati > Actinomycetota > Actinomycetes > Kitasatosporales > Streptomycetaceae > Streptomyces > Streptomyces sp. NPDC027962. The sequence continues at coordinate 105,167 of NZ_JBVHTA010000014.1, read as the reverse complement.
AGCGCTCGGCGAGCCAGCGGGGGTGCGGCGGATGGGCCGGCCCCGTCGACCGGATGCCCGTCGTGGCCACGACCTCGCCGTCATGCACGGCGACCAGCAGAACGTGGCGTGGGTCGTGCAGATAGGTGTTCTCGATGTCGATGACGTCCTGGTGCCACGCGGGCGCGTAGCCGTAGCCGAAGTCCCGGTAGAAGGTGTCGAGCATGACCCGGCGGGCGCCTTCCACATCGGCTGATGTGGCGGGGCGCACCGTGTAGGACGGGTGCGGGGGGTGGCTCACTGAACTCTCCCGAAGATGTCTGAGGGGTACGGGCTCACGGTGTCGGCAATCCGGACCCGGTTCCGTGCACGGGCACCGCCGGTAGCGCGCCGTCGAACAGATCTGCAGGCGCCGCTCCGTCCCCGCACGCGTTGCCGCGGACTACGTACGACGGCCCTGGCCCGCCGTGCCGGGAGCTTCCGGGGTCTCCGGAGCAACACCGCGGCGCTCCCCGGGCGTACCGGAGGCGTGCACCCGCGGAACGGCAAGACGTGTCCGTTCGCCGTCCGGTCCGTTCCGGGTGCCGCAGGCGCGGCGGTCGTGGCAAGGGGGCGCGCGGAGCGTTCCGGGGGCGTACGGCGGCTGGCACGTGTCTCGCATTCAGAGAAGCTGCGTTTCGACAGATGACAATGAAAACGATTATCGATAATGTCCTCCTCGGTCAAGCGAGCGCGCCGTCGACGGCGCCGCCGCCACGACCTGAACCAACCTCAATAGCGTCTGTGTGAAGGGGAAGTCGTGGCTCATCTGCTGATGGTCGAGAGCTGGGTCGGGTCCATGAGCAGGCTGCTGCCACGGGCCGTCCGCGAGGCCGGTCACGAGTTCACTTTCCTGACCCGTGACCTGCACCACTACCTGCGCTCCGCCCCGGAGGGCACCGCGCACCCGCTCCTCGCGGCCCGCCATGTGCTCACCACGGAGACCAACGACACCGACGCGCTGCTGTCCTTCGTCGAGCGGGCCAACGAGCTGCTGCGTTTCGACGGGGTGATCACCTCATGCGACTACTACCTCCGGACGGCCGCCCGGATCGCCGGGCGCCTCGGACTGCCCGGCCCCACGCCCGAGTCGGTCGAGAACGCGTGCCGCAAGGACGCGACCCGCCGGGTGCTGGCGGAGGCCGGTCTGCCGGGACCGCGCTTCGTGGTGTGCACGGACTGGGCCGAGGCCGCCGCCGCGGCTCGCGACATCGGCTACCCGCTGGTGCTCAAGCCCGTGGACCTGTGCGCCGGGATGTTCGTACGCCGCGTCGACGACGAGGCCGCGCTGGCACACGCCCACCGCGCGCTCGCCGCCTTCCCCGTCAACGCCCGCGGACAGCGCCGCGACCCCGTGGTCCTGCTCGAACAGCTCCTTGACGGTCCCGAGGTCAGCGTCGAGACCGTGTCGTACGGCGGGGCCGTGCACATCGTCGGCATCACCGACAAGAGCATCGGCGGGACTCCCGCGTTCATCGAGACCGGGCACATGTTCCCGGCCGCCCTGGACCCGGCGGACACCCAGGCCGTCGAGGAGACCGCGCGCCAGGCGCTCAAGGCGCTCGGACTGGACGGGGTCGTCGCCCACACCGAGGTCAAACTGACGGCGGACGGGCCACGCCTGGTCGAGGTCAACCCCCGGCCGGCCGGCAACCGCATCACCGAGCTCATACGTCACGTGACCGGCATCGACCTCGCCGCCGTCTGCGTGGACGTCGCCCTCGGCCGCGAACCGGACCTGAGTCGCCGCGCCACCGGACTGACCAGCGCCGCGATCGGCTTCCTGGTGCCGGACCAGGACGGAGTCCTGGAGGCCGTCGACGGCTCCGACGCGGTCCGCGCGGCGGACGGCCTGCTGGAACTCCGGCTCGCCGACCCCGGCAAGGCCGTCAAGGCCGCGGGCAGCAACAACGAGTACCTCGGCCACGTCATGGCCGGCGACGCTCAGGGTCCGGGCGCCCGCGACCGAGTCGAGGCCCTTCTCGCGCAGCTGCGCCCCCGGGTGGTGACCCGATGACCGCCCGCACCGGCATACGCGTCCTGGCCTCCTCGTACGACGACCTCGTCCAGCGCGTTCTGGCCGGCGGAATCGGCCCCGACCCGCGCACCCAGCGGATCGCGGTGGCCTTCACCACCCGTCAGGCGGTACGACACGAAGGACGCGGCTCCGGTTACCGCAACGAAGTGCTCAGCCTGCGCCTCGCCGAAGCCGTGGGCTCCTGCGCGGTCGAGCCCGGCCAACTGCCGGACGGCGCCGTCGAGGACTGCGTCGGCGCGGACATCGCGGGCCTTCTGGCACACGAGCTGCCGCCGGTCCGGGTCGCCGCCCTCGACGCGTACCTGATGCACGCCCTGCCCCACGGTCCCGCGAACGGCGCGCGGCCCTTCCCGCTACCCGCGGGCACGTCGCTGGAGAAGTCCCGCGCCAGGGCCGAAGCCGTCGTGGACCTCGTCGACGTGGCGCCCGGCGCCACCGTGCTCGTGGTGGGCGTGGTCAACTCGCTGCTGGAGGCCCTGCGGGCGCGCGGTCTCGCGTACATCCCCTGCGACCTCAAGGGCGGCACGACCGAATGGGGCGAGCCCGTACGCACCGACGCCCTGGCGGAGCTGGAGCGCTGCGACGCGGTCCTCGCCTCCGGCATGACCCTCGGCAACGGCAGCTTCGAGCCGCTGCGACAGCACGCGCGGCGGCACGGCACACCCCTGGTGATGTTCGCGCAGACCGGCAGCGCGGTCCTGCCCCGCCTGATCGGTGCGGGCGTCAGCGGGGTGTGCGCGGAGCCGTACCCCTTCTTCTGGCTGGACGGCGGCCCGGGGACCATCCACCGCTACGGAGCCGCCCTGTGACCACGGCCGTCCTCAAACCCGCGCGCACAGAGGGCAACCGGGAACTCCTCGGCCTGCTCGGCCGTACCCCGCTCGCCCGCGTCACAGTCGACCTGCCGTGCCCGCAGCCGGGCTTCTGGGCCAAGCTCGAAGGACTCGGCGTCGGCGGCATGAAGGCACGGGCCGCCGTCTCCATGCTGCTGGGCGCCGAGGAACGGGGTGAACTGCGCCCCGGCGCAGCCGTGGTGGAGTCCACCTCCGGGACGCTCGGCATCGGACTCGCCTTCGCCGGACAGGCCCTCGGCCACCCCATCGTCCTGGTCGGGGACACCGAACTGGAGCCGTCGATGCGGCAGCTGCTGCGGGCCTACGGGGCCCGGCTGGAACTGGTGGACCGCCCGGCGGCCGAGGGCGGCTGGCAGGCCGCCCGACTCGCCCGGCTCCGCGAACTGCTCACGCAGCTCCCGGACGCGTACTGGCCCGATCAGTACAACAACCCCGACAACAAGGAGGGTTACGCCTCCCTCGCGGCCGAGCTGGCCGCCCAGCTCGACCACCTCGACGTGCTGGTGTGCAGCGTCGGAACCGGCGGCCACAGCGCCGGGATCGTCGGCCCGCTGCGGCGTCACTGGCCCGGCCTGCTGCTCATCGGCGTGGACGCCACCGGCTCCACCATCTTCGGCCAGCCGGCCAGGCCCCGGCTCATGCGCGGCCTCGGCAGCAGCATCCACCCGCGCAACGTCGCCTACGACGCCTTCGACGAGGTCCACTGGGTCGGCCCCGCCGAGGCCGCGGACGCCTGTCGGAGGCTGGCCTACGGCAACTTCGTCAGCGGCGGCTGGAGCACCGGCGCCGTCGCCCTCGTCGCCGCGTGGGCCGCCCGTGTTCACCCGGGCGCCGTCGTCGCCACGGTCTTCCCCGACGGGCCGCACCGCTACCTCGGCAACGTGTTCGACGACGACTTCACCACCGCCCACGGCGCGGACCCGGCCACCGCCGCCACCCGCCCCGTGGAAATACCGCACCCCAAGGCCGTGGAGGCCACCGGCTGGGCCCGGTGCCGCACCGTCACCGACCCGCTCGCCACGACCCCGGAAGAGAACCCGTGAAGGCCAGTCAGCGCACCGCACGCCTCGAACTCACCGAGCCGCTGCGCATCTCCCGCTCCACGATGGCGGCCCGCGAGGCCGTATGGCTGACCATCGAACACGAGGGGCGGCGCGGCCACGGAGAGGCCGTCACCAGCGCGTACTACGGCCTCGACGCCGGCACCCTCGGGCGGCTGCTGCACGCGGAATCCCGATGGCTGGCCCACTTCGCCGATCCCGAGACCGCCCTCGAAGCCTTCCGGACCGGTACCAGGAAGGCGGCCGCCCCGCCGGCCGTGAGCGCGGCCGTGGAGTCCGCGCTGCTCGACCTCGTCGGCAAGCGCGCGGGCGTCCCGGTCCACCAGCTCCTGGGTGCCCAGGGAACCCCGCCCTCCGCCGCGACCGCCCGCACCATCGGCATCACCACACCGGGACGGGCCGAAGCACAGGCGGCGCGCCTCGTACGGGACGGGTTCTCCGTCCTCAAGCTCAAGGCCGGCGCCCCGGACCCGGCCGAGGACCTGGCCCGCGTACGGGTTGTCCGCGCCGCAGCACCGCACGCCCGGCTGCTGCTGGACCCCAACGGGGCGTGGACCGTCGAGGAGTCCGAGCGGCTGCTGCCGCTCTTCGCGGAGCTGGGTGTCGAGGCCGTCGAGCAACCCCTGGCCCCGGGCGATCCGGAGGCGCTGGCGAAACTCGCCGAGCGCTCGCCACTGCCGGTCATCGCCGACGAGGACGCGGTCGACCACGAGGACGCGCGCCGCCTTGCGGGACGCGTCCAGGGAATCAACGTCAAACTCGCCAAGTGCGGTGGCGTCAGCGCCGCCCTGCGGATCGCCGAACTGATCGCGGGCACCGGAACCGAGCTGATGCTCGGCTGCCTGACCGCCAGCACCCTCGGCATCGCCCCTGCCGTACACCTCGCCGACCGAGCCCGCTGGGTCGACCTCGACGGCCATCTGCTGCTCGCCGACGATCCGTGGACGGGTATCGGTGGCACCGACGGCACCGTACGCGCGAGCTCGGGCCCAGGCCTGGGGGTACGCCGGCGCGACGCCGCGGAGGCCCCGGCATGAAGACATGGCGCGAGATACGCGGCTTCCCGCTCGCGATCCGGCTCCTCCTGGTCAACCAGCTCGGCGTCAACACCGGCTTCTACCTGCTCGTGCCCTACCTCGCCCTGCACCTGAGCGAGGACCTGGGGATGTCGGCGGCCGTCGTCGGCATCGTGCTCGGCGTGCGCAACCTCAGCCAGCAAGGGCTGTTCCTCATCGGCGGAACGGCATCGGACCGGCTCGGAGCGCGCGGCGTCATCATCGCCGGATGCGCCCTGCGCACCGTCGGCTTCGGGCTGTTCGCGCTCGGCGACGGGCTGCCCGTACTCCTCGCCGCCTCCGTGCTCAGCGGCCTGGCCGGGGCGCTCTTCAACCCGGCCGTGCGGGCCTATCTCGCCCTGGAGGCGGGGGAGCGCAAGGCGGAGGCGTTCGCCCTGTTCAACGTCTTCGCCACCACCGGCGCCCTGATCGGGCCGCTGCTCGGCAGCGCCCTGCTGCTGGTCGACTTCCGGGCCTCGGCGCTCACGGCGGCCGGGATCTTCGCGGTGCTCACCGTCGCCCAGGCACTGGTGCTCCCGGCCCGCCAGGTCGCGCCGACCGGCAACAGCGTCGTCGCCGACTGGCGCGAGGTGATCGGCAACCGGGGCTTCCTGGCCTTCGCCCTGGCCATGGTCGGCATGTTCACCATGGAGAACCAGCTGTACCTGCTGCTTCCCGACGGCGCCCGGCGGGCCACCGGCTGGGAGGGCGCGGCCGGGCTCGTCCTCCTCGTCGGCACCCTCACCAACCTCTGGCTCCAGCTGCGCGTCACGCGCGCGCTGAAGGAACGGGGCAGCTGGGCGCGCTGGATCAGCGCCGGACTCGGACTGATGGGGCTGTCCTTCGTACCACCCATGGCGGTGTCGGGGTACGGCACGGCCCCCGACGGCCTCGCGGACACGGCGCTGCGCGCGCTGCCCGTCCTCGCCGGCGCCCTGCTGCTCTACCTGGGCGTGATGATGGCCCAGCCGTTCGTGATGGAACTGATCCCCGGCTTCGGCCGGCCCGAACTCACCGGCACCTACTTCGGCCTGTTCTACGTGGTCTCCGGCATCGCCGCCGCCGTCGGCAACGCGATCGTCGGCTGGGCCATGGACGCGGGTGAGCGCACGGACACGCCGTGGCTGCCGTGGGCGTGCTGCCTGGTCTTCGGCCTCGCGTCCGCCGCCGGTGTCGCCTGGCTGCACCGCCGCCGGGTCCTTCCCGCCCGCCCCGCGACCGCACCGGCGACAGTATGAGGAGCGCGCCACGCATGACCGCCACCACCGCGAACCTGCTCACCGACAACCCCACGCTGTACGAGGCCCGCTTCCCCGACCCCGAACGGCTTGCCGGGCGCTGGACCGAGGACTGCCTGCGCCGGTACGGGCCGCCCGGTCCGCGCGTCCTGGACATCGGCTGCGGCACCGGCCGCGACGCCGCGTACCTGCACCGCGCCGGCCGCAGCGTCACCGGCGCCGACCTGTCCGACGCGATGCTGGCGTACGCCCGCGTCCAGCACCCCGGCCCCGCGTACGTCCGGGCCGACCTGCACGCGTTCGACCTGGGGGAGCGGGCCTTCGACGCGGTGGTGTGCCTGGACAGCGCCCTGCTGTACTGCCACACGAACGACCAGCTCGGCGGCTTCCTGACGTCCTGCGGCCGATCGCTGGCGCCCGGTGGCCTGCTCGTCGCCGAGATGCGCAACGGCGCCTTCTTCCTGGGCCGTACGGAACTCCTCGACGCCCCGTCCGTCAGCGGTTTCACCTGGCAGGGCACCGCCTACCGCTCCACCACCACCCTGTACGTGGACAGGGCAGCCCAACTGCTGCGCCGCACGCGGGTGTGGACCGCCGACGACGGTTCCCCGCCGGTCGAGCAGCGCTCCGCGTGGCGCCTGCTCTTCCCCCAGGAGCTGCGCCGCCTCCTCGCGGCCCACGGCTTCGAGGTGCTCGCCCTGCACGACGGGCCGGGCCCGCGCACCGAACCGCCGTGGCAGGAAGGCGACCTGCCCGCCGCGACGGCCGACGGCGACCGGCTTCACCTGGTCGCCTGCCGCACCCCCTGAACCCCACGCGCTCCACCCTGATCCGCCCCCCCCACGCGTCCATCCGCTCGCACAGCAGCAAGGAACACCGCCATGAACGACGTCCCCGTGAACGAAAGTCCCGTGAACGACCCACGCCTCCCCGGTCTGCGCCGCAGAGGCTTCCTCGCCGCCGCCGGAGGCGCTGCCGGCCTGGGGGCCCTCGCCCTGGCCGGCTGCGCCGGGTCCGGGCCGGCCGCCGACACGGCCAAGGGCGGCGGCAAGCCCCGGCGCGGCGGACGCCTGCGCGCGGCGTTCGCCGGCGGCGGCGCGAGCGAGACGCTCGACCCGCACCTCGCCAACCTCTTCGTCGACGTGGCCCGCGCCAAGGCCCTCTTCGACAAGCTCGCCGACTACGGCCCCGACCTGTCCGCCCAGCCGCGGCTCGCCGCGAAGTGGGAGCCGGGCGCCGGCCTGGACCGCTGGAAGGTCACGCTCCGGGAGGCCGACTTCCACAACGGCAAGCCGGTCACCGCTGCCGATGTCCTCTACAGCTACCGGCGCATCACCGACCCGGAGAAGGCGTTCCGCGCCAAGGCGTCGCTGGAGCCCATCGACCTGAGGGCCAGCCGCGCGCTGGACGACCGGACGGTCGAGTTCGTCCTCAAGCGCCCGACCGCCGAGTTCCCCAACGTGCTCGCCGCGTTCGGCGCTTACATCGTGCCCGAGGGCGAGCAGGACTTCGACAGGAAGCCGGTCGGCAGCGGCCCCTTCCGCTTCGTCTCCTTCGCCCCCGGCAAGTCCGCCGTCTTCAAGCGCAACGAGGACCACTGGGACGGCGCCCCCTACCTGGACGAGCTGGAGTTCGTCGTCGCCAACGAGGAGTCCGCCCGCGTCAATGCCCTCCTCGGCGGCCAGATCGAGTACGCCCACGAGCTCAATCCCACCACTGCCCGTGCCCACGAGGGCAAGGGCCAGATCGAGATCGTCCGGCTGCGCAACAGCGCCATGCAGGGCTTCGTCATGAAGACCGACCGCCCGCCGTTCGACGACAAGCGGGTACGGGAGGCGTTCTTCCTGATCGCCGACCGTCAGGAACTGGTCGACGGCGCCCTCTCCGGCGCGGGCGAGATCGGCAACGACCTTTTCGGCAAGGGCTACGAGTACTACGCCGCGAGCCTGCCCCAGCGGGAACAGGACCTCGACCGGGCCAAGGCGCTGCTCAAGCAGGCCGGGGCCGAGGGCCTCAAGGTCACCCTCGACACCTCGCCCGTCGCCGCCGGGTTCACCGAGGCCGCCACCATCTTCCGCGACCAGGCCGCCGAGGCGGGCGTCACCGTCACCGTCAGGACCGGCAGCAAGGACAGCTACTGGAAGGACATCCTCGACTCCGGGACGTTCGCCTCCTACCGCTCCGGAGCGATGCCCATCGAGGCCCACATCTCCCAGCGCCTGCTCACCGGCTCCACCACCAACGCCACCAAGTGGGAGCACAAGGACTTCGACGCCCTGTACCAGCAGGCTCAGTCCACCAAGGACAAGACCGCCCGCGCCGCCGTCTACGAGCGCATGCAGCGCCGCCTGCACGCCGAAGGCGGCTTCCTGATCTGGGGCTTCGCCGACTGGATCCTCGGCACCGCCCGTAACGTCAAGGGCGTCGAGGCCAAGGCGCCGGCCAACTCCCTCGACTGGGCGCGCTTCGACAAGGCATGGCTCGCGTGACGGGACCACGGTCCTGGGTCGCCCGGCGGCTGCTGCTCGGCGTCGCGCAGACGGCAGCCGTCGTGCTGCTCGTCTTCGCCCTCACCGAGGCGCTGCCGGGCGACGCCGCCGTCGCCTTCGCCGGCGATCAGCCCGACCCGGAGCGCATCGCGGCCATCCGCGAGGCGATGGAACTCGACCGGCCCGCGCACGAACGTCTGGCCGACTGGGCCGCCGGGCTGCTGCACGGCGACTTCGGCACCTCCCTGGCCTCCGGGCGGCCCGTCAGCACGTACGTCACGGACGGCTTCGGACCGACACTGCTGCTCGCCGCCCTGACGGTCGCGCTCCTCGTCCCGATCGGTGTCGGCCTCGGCGTGCTCGCCGCCCGCCACGAGGGCGGACTCGTGGACCGGCTGGTCAGCTCGGTGACGCTCGGCGTGTACGCCGTACCCGAGTTCGCCCTCGGTGTGCTGCTGGTCACCGTCTTCGCCCTGCGCCTGGGCTGGCTCCCGCCGACCGCCGTCGGATACGGCACCGACCTCCTCGCCCACCCCGCAGCCCTGGTCCTCCCCGTGCTCGTCCTGCTCTCCCGCCCGGTGTGTTCCCTCGCCCGCCTCGTACGCGCCGGCATGATCGACGCGCTGGCCTCGCCGTACGCGGCACACGCCCGCCGCTACGGCATCCCCGGCCTGCGCATCCGGTACGGACACGCCCTGCCCAACGCCATGGCGCCCGCCACCCAGCAACTGGCCCGCACCGTCGACTGGCTGCTGTGCGGTGTCATCGTCGTGGAAGCGCTGTACGTGATCCCCGGCCTCGGCACCGTCCTGATCAACGCCGTCGCGGAACGCGACGTCCCCGTGGTCCAGGGCCTGGCCGTCGTCTTCGGCGTCACCACGGTCGTCCTCAACCTCGGCGCCGACCTGGTCGCGCGCCGCCTCGCCCCCCGGTCGGAGGTGGCCGCGTGAGATCCCGGTTCGCACTCGGCGCCGTCGTCGTCGGCGTACCGCTCGCCCTGGCCCTCCTCGGGCCGGTGTTCGCAGGCGACCCCGGGCCCCGCGCCGCCTCGTTCACACTCGGCGGCGGACCCTGGCTCGGTACCGACTTCGTCGGCCGGGACGTCTGGCGCCAGATCCTGCTCGGTGGGCGTTCCGTGGTGCTCGTGGCGCTGGCCGCGACTTGCCTGGCCTACCTCGTGGCGTTCCCCGTCGGGCTCCTCGCCGCGCTCACTCACCGCGGCTGGCTGGAGGAGCTGCTGATGCGGCCCCTCGATGTGCTGCTCGCCGTGCCGTCGCTGCTGATGATCCTGCTCGCCGCCGCCGTCTTCACGCCGGGTGCCGTCGGCCTCACCCTGCTGGTGGCGCTCGTCAACATCCCCGACGCCGCCCGGATCGTGCGGGCCGCGGCGGCCGAGGCCGCGTCGCGCCCCGCGGTCGAAGCGCTGCGCATGCAGGGCGAGACGTGGTGGCGCACGGCCGTCGGCTACGTCGGCCGGTCCCTCACCCGCACGCTCGCCGCCGACGCGGGCGTCCGGCTGACCGGTGTGCTGTACCTCGTCGCCACCGCGGCGTTCCTCGGCGTCGGCGTCGAGCCCGACGCGGCCGACTGGGCGGTGATGGTGGACCGCAACCGCATCGGGCTGTTCGTCCAGCCCTGGGCCGTGGTCGTGCCCGCCCTGCTCATCGTCGCCCTCACCATGGGCACCAACCTGCTCGTCGACGCCGGACTGAAGAAGAGGAAACGGACGTGAACGCCGTGAACGCGGTCGCGGAGATCGAGAACCTGCGCGTGGAGATCGGCGGCCGGGCGATCGTCGACGGAGTGAATCTCCGAGTGCTCCCCGGCAGAATCACCGCCCTGGTGGGCGCGTCCGGCAGCGGCAAGACGACCACGGGCCTCGCCCTGCTCGGCGAGTACCCGGCCGGCGCACGCGTGACCGGTGACGTGCGCGTCCCCGACGGCCTGGTCGGCTACGTCCCGCAGCACCCGGGCGCCGTACTCAATCCCGCACGCCGCACTGGCGCGCTGCTGTGCGACATCGCCCGTACGCAGGTACGCCGTCTGCCGCTGCGGGAGCGCCGGACCGCCGTCCGCGAGCGAGTGCTTCGGGCCCTGTCGCTGGCACAGCTCCCCGACGCGGCGGCGATGCTGCGGCGCTTCCCCCACCAGTTGTCGGGCGGCCAGCAGCAGCGCGTCGTCCTCGCCCAGGCGCTGCTGCTCGGTGCCAGGGTGGTGGTGGCCGACGAGCCCACCACAGGCCAGGACGCCCTGACGAAGCGGAGCATCGTCGACCAGTTGGCCGCCGTTTCCCGGGAAGGGATCGCCGTCGTCCTGCTCAGCCACGACCTGGACGTCGTACGCGCTCTCGCCGACGAGGTCCTGGTCATGCGTGACGGGCATGTGGTCGAATCCGCGCCGGCCGAGCGCCTGTGGCTCGCACCGCGGCACCCCTGGACGGCCGAACTCCTGGCATCCGAATCCGCCACCACCCGCATCGAGCCGGAATCCGAGGGCGGCGCGGTCCTCCGGACCGGGCCCCTCACCGCCCGCCACGGCCGGACGGCTGTGCTCCGCGCCCCCGAACTCACCCTCCGCGACGGCGAATGCCTTGCTGTCGTCGGCCGCTCGGGCAGCGGAAAGACCACCCTGGCCCGCTGCCTGGCCGGCCTGCACCGGAACCACGACGGTGAGATCCTCCTCGACGGCACCCCTCTCCCGCGCAGCCTGAGGGGCCGCACGCGTCAGCAACTCGCCGCGGTTCAGTACGTCTTCCAGGACGCCAGGGCGGCGTTCGACGCACACCGCACGGTCCTCCACCAGGTGGCCCGAACGGCGGTGCGGCTGCGCGGGAAGGCCGAGGCGGACGCCCTGGCCGAAGCGCTGACCACTCTCGCCGGCCTCGGCCTGACCGACGACCTCGTACGCCGTCGCCCCGGCCGGCTGTCCGGCGGTGAACTCCAGCGCGCCGCGCTGGCCCGCGCCCTGCTGGCCCGGCCGCGTGTGCTGATCTGCGACGAGATCACCTCCGGCCTCGACACGGTCACCCGGCAGGGAATCCTCGACACGCTCGCCGGACTCGTGCGTGACCGTGGCGACCTGTCCCTGGTGCTGATCACCCACGACCTGGCCACGGCCGCACTGGCCACCCGCATCGCCGTACTGGAGGCCGGCAACCTGGTCGAAGAGGGACCGGCGCGGCAGCTCCTCACCGCTCCCCAGCACCCGTTCAGCGTCCGGCTGATGGAGACCACCGCGCGCCTGCCGGCCCGCACGCGCGTCTGAGACATCATTGTCCGGCTCGGCCCAAGGGGCCGACAGACCCCGCACCACGATGCCGGCACGATCGCGGCGCGGGCCGCGCGCCGGCAGATTCCCAGGTACGGCCGCCGGGCCACACGACCGACTCCGCCGTTCACGCTCCGTACTGGACGTGCACCGTATTCGGTCCCTCGGCCCGGCACACCGAACCAAGGAACCGGTGTCGCTCAAATGGAGAGCTTCAGCCGGGTATGCCCCGGTGCTTCTCCCGATCCCTGTCGAGAGCGACATCCTTTCGATGACGGAAGGGGCACCCTTCCGCACACGCTATGCTGCAAGCCGCCCCGCGGGGGAAGTCCGGTCGAAGTCCGGCGCTGACCCGCAACGGTAGGCGGAGCCCAACACGCGGCTCTGTGAGCCCGATTACCCGCGGTGGTGAAGGCTCCTGTCAATTCGCCGTGGACTGCGAGAGGGTGCTGCACAGGGCGCCCCGCGTCCCGGGCCGCGCCTGTACTCACATGGGTGCACGGCCCGAGGCGAAGGCGATCCGCCCGTGGCCACCCCCCTCGAACTCGAACCGGCCGCGCCACCTCACACGGCGCGCAGCGGCGTCGGCCCCGCGCCGCCCAAGCGGGTATCACTGCCCCTTCTCTTCTCCACCCTGTGCGCCGCGCTCGTACTCTCCATCGTCTGTGGGGCGGGGATCGGGGCGTCGGGGCTGTCCTGGGGCGAGGTGCTGCGTCATCTGTGGGCCGGGCTGACAGGCGGATCCATAACCCATGACGAAGTCTCGGCGTACACCATCGTGTGGGAACTGCGCTTTCCACGAGCCGTGCTGGCCGCCGTCGTCGGGGCCGGCCTGTCAGCCGTCGGCGTCGCCGTGCAAGCCATGGTCCGCAACGCCCTCGCCGACCCGTTCGTCCTCGGTATCTCCTCGGGCGCGGCCGTCGGCGCCAATGCCGTCCTCCTCTTCGGAGCCTTCGGCGCTCTCGGTCTGTGGGCCCTGTCCACGGCGGCGTTCCTCTCAGCGCTCCTCGCCATGGCGCTGGTGTACGCGATCGCCCGCACCGCTGATGGTCTGACCCCGCTGCGGCTCGTCCTGACGGGCACCGCGATGTACTACGGCTTCTCGGCCGTCACCACATTCATGGTGTTCGCGGCCGAGCGCGGCGAGGCGGCCCGCTCCGCGATGATGTGGCTGCTCGGGAGCCTCGGCGGAGCCAGCTGGGCCTCCGTGCCGATCGCGGCGGGAGCCGTGCTCGTCGGCCTCGTCCACCTCACCGTGTCGGCGCGTCGCCTGAACGCCCTGGCGATGGGTGACGAGACCGCGGCCGCGCTGGGGGTGGACGCGGGGAGGCTGCGCAAGGAGCTGTTCCTGGTCTGTGCCGCCGTCACGGGGGCGGTGGTCGCGGTGAGCGGTGCGATCGGTTTCGTCGGCCTGATGGTTCCGCACGCCGCACGGATGCTGGTCGGCGCGGACCATCGCCGGCTGCTGGCCGTCGCCCCACTCGCGGGCGCCGTCCTGCTGATCTGGGTGGACATCCTGTCACGTGTGGTGCTCGCGCCCGTCGAGCTGCCGGTGGGTGTGCTGACCGCCGTCATCGGCGTGCCGTGCTTCGTCCTGCTGATGCGCCGCCGCTCCTACACCTTCGGAGGCGCGTGATGCGGGTCGAGATAGATGCACTGACGGTCGAGATCGCCGGCACGCGGCTGGTGCGGGAAGCCACGCTCCGAGCGGGCAGCGGGCAGGTCGTCGGCCTCGTCGGGCCCAACGGCAGCGGCAAGTCCACCCTGTTGCGGTGCGTCTACCGGGCCCTGCGCCCCTCGGCAGGTACGGTCCGGCTCGGCGGTGAGGACCTGCACTCCCTGAGTGCGCGCGAAGGCGCCCGCCGGCTGGCCGCCCTGCCCCAGGAGGCGGTCACCGAGTTCGACTTCACGGTCGCCGAGGTCGTGGCGATGGGGCGGCTGCCGCACCAGGGGTCGGTGGCCCGGACCACCGACGAGGACCGGAAGGCGTGCGAGACCGCGCTGGTGAGGGTCGGCGCCGGCCACCTCGCCGACCGCGGCTTCCTCACCCTCTCCGGCGGCGAGAAGCAACGGGTCCTGATCGCCCGCGCGCTCGCGCAGCAGCCGCGCGTACTGGTACTCGACGAGCCCACCAACCACCTCGACATAGCCCAGCAGTTGGAAGTCCTGGCTCTGGTGCGCGGCAGTGGGCTGACCGTGCTCACCGCGCTGCACGACCTCAACCTCGCCGCGCTCCACTGCGACCTGCTCCATGTCATCGACAGCGGCCGGATCGTCGCCTCCGGCGCACCGCACGACGTGCTCACGCCCGAGCTGCTGGCCGAGGTTTTCGGCGTACGGGCGCACCGTGTACCGCATCCGGAGTCCGGCGCCGTACAACTGCTCTTCGACCGTCTCCTGCCCACTCAGCCCGCTTCTTGAGGAGTCATGGCCATCATGCCGAATCTCGTACGCCCCGCAGCAGTCGCACTCGCCGCCGCCCTGGTGCTCACCGGATGCGGCGCGGAGGTCACCACTCGGGACGGGGAGGGGGGCGGTGCCAAGGCACGCGGCGACCACTATCCGGTGACCATCGAGAACTGCGGCCAGAAGAAGAGCTACGACAAGGCGCCACAGCGTGTGGTCACCAATGACGTCGGCATCACCGAAATCATGTTCGCGCTCGGACTCGAGGGCCATATGGCGGGCTACGTGATGCCCGACGACAGGGGCGACCTCACAGCCGTTCCCTGGAAGGGCGCTTACCAGAAGACGAAGTGGCTCTCGAAGAAGACGATCAACAAGGAGCTGGTCCTCGACGCCCGCGCCGATCTGGTCTTCGCGGGCTGGAACTACGGCTTCAACGAGGGGGAGGGCTTCAGTCCCGCCGAGCTGGAGAAGGTGGGCATCGACTCGTATCTGCTGAGCGAATCGTGCCGCAACGGGCAGGCAAAGGCGCGTGGGGTGATGCCGCCGCTCGAAGCGCTGTACACCGATCTGCGGAACCTGGGAAAGATCTTCGACGTCGAGGACCGTGCGGAGGCCCTCGTCGCGGACTTCAAGAAGCAGGTGGCCGAAGCGCAGGCGAAGGCCCTGAAGGGCGCTGACCGCCCGCGCGTCTTCCTCTACGACGACGGGCAGGACAAGCCTCTGACCTCGGGTCTGTACGCCGGGCCGCACGACATCATCACCAGGGCGGGTGGCGATCACGTCATGAAGGACCTCAAGGACAGCTGGGCGACGGTCGGCTGGGAGACCGTGGTGGAGCGCGACCCCGAGGTGATCGTCATCAACGATTACGGAGACACCACCGCGGACCAGAAGCGGAAGTTCCTGAAGTCCTACCCCCCACTCGCCGGCGTCTCGGCCGTCAAGAACGACCGGATCGTGGTCCTCGACTACGCGGAGCTGGTGGAAAGCCCGCGCAATCCAGCGGCCATCGCCTCGCTTGCCGCGGACCTGAGGAGATTCGCTTCGTGACCTGACCGGCAGAGGGGCTTCGGCTGCCTCAACACGCGAGGAGCACCAGCAGGGAAGCGACGGAATCCGGACCGGGCGAGCAGCGATCGTGGCGACGACTGGTGCGCAATCGGCTGAGCTCCGGTGAAGCGAACGGTGAAGCCTCGCGATCAATAGTGGCAGCGCTCCCCGGCGCGTCGATGCCGGCCCCGTTCGATGGTTGTCGCTCCGGGAGGAGCTGGGACTCGTATATGAGCGATGCCCGGTCCGCCGTGAGGCGGGCCGGGCATGGCGGGTGGGGTCAGTTGTGGAGGCCGGCCTTCCACACGGCCACGACCGACGGCCGCGGGATGCTGCCCGGCCCGTCGGGCCACAGGGAAGCAGGCTTCTCGGCGGTGGCGCCGTCGAGTTCGCCCGGGTGCTGGGCGGCGATGAGGATGCGGTCGTCGGTGATGATCGGGCCGCAGGTCTCGGCGCCCTTGGGGACGGTCAGGAACTGCTTGACGTGGCCGCGGTGCGGGCCCTTGACCGGGACGGCGAAGAGGCCGTCGTGGGCTCCGAGGGCGGCGCCGTCGGTGGCGAGCCAGAGGTTGCCGTGCTCGTCGAAGGCGATGTTGTCGGGGCAGGAGATCTGGCTGACCTGGTTCTTGTCGAAGCCGGCGAAGTAGGTGGAGGGGTCCTTGGGGTCGCCGCAGACCAGCATCAGCCGCCAGGCGAAGGACGTGGCGGCGGCGTCGCCGCGGTGTTCGTCGAGTTCGAGGATGTGGCCGTGCTTGTTGCCGTTGCGCGGGTTGGCCTCGTCCGGTCCGGACTTGCCGGCCGCGCCGCGGTCCTTGTTGTTGGTGAGGGCGACGTAGAGGCGGCCCGTGTGCGGGTGGGGCTCGACGTCTTCGGGGCGGTCCATCTTGGTGGCGCCGGCCTTGTCGGCGGCCAGGCGCGTGAAGACGTAGACCTCGTCGGCGGTCATCCCGGAGATGTGGGAGGTGTTGCCGGTGGCGAGGGGGATCCAGGTGCCCGAGCCGGCGAAGTCGCCGTCGTCGGGGAGCGTGCCGGTGCCGTCGATCTCGGCGGCGGGGCTGTCGCCGGTGAACTTGGCGACGTAGAGGGTCCCTTCGTCGAGGAGCCGCAGGTTGTGCTCGCGGGCGGCTCGGCTGTTGCCCTTCTTGAACCGGTTCGTGGAGACGAACTTGTAGAGGTAGTCGAATCGTTCGTCGTCGCCCATGTAGAGGGCGACGCGGCCGTCGCGGGTCAGGCGGGGCTCGGCGGCCTCGTGCTTGAACCGGCCGAGTGCGGTGCGCTTGCGCGGCACGGAGGTGGGGTCGTACGGGTCGATCTCGACGATCCAGCCGTGCCGGTTCGCCTCGTTGGGCTCCTTGGCGAGGTCGAAGCGGTCGTCGAAGAGTTCCCACCGGCGCCCGCTTGTCCCGGCCGGGAGGCCGTAGCGCGCGAGGCGCTGCTTGGCGGTGGGGTCGGTGACGGCGGCCGCGTTGGCGAAGTACTGGTTGAAGTTCTCCTCGCCGGACAGGACGGTCCCCCAGGGGGTGACGCCGCCACCGCAGTTGTTCAGCGTGCCGAGGACGGTGCGGCCGGTGGGGTCGGCACTGGTCCTGAGCAGGTGGCTGCCTGCTGCCGGGCCGGTGAGCTCGAACGGGGTGGTGGCGGTGATGCGGCGGTTGAGCGCGTCGCCGGTGACCGGCCACAGCCGACCGGAACGGCGGTCGGCGCGGACCGTGAGGACGGTCAGGCCGTGGGCGGCCCAGGCGATCTCGACCTGCTCGCGGGTCGGGTTCGCGGGGTCGTATCCGAAGAACATGATTTCTTCGTTGGTGTACTCGTGGTTGACGACGAGCAGCTGGTCGCCGTGGCGGTGGCGGGGCAGGTCGAGCAGCGCCATGTAGTCGCAGTTGTAGCCGAACTGGCGGGACTGGGCCCGGGCGCTCTGGCGGCGGGCGTCGAAGCGGGGAGCGCCGTGCAGGACGGGGTCGCCCCAGCGGATGACGATCTGCTGGGCGTAGCCGGCGGGGACGGTCACGGCGTCGGCGGTGTTCGGCGGTACGGCGTCGAAGCGCAGACCGCGGGGCAGGCGGTCCTCGCCGCGGTGGGTGCCGCTCCTGGTCGCCGTGCTCGCCGCGGCGGGGGCGGCCGCTGTTCCGGCGGCGGCAGCGATGGCGAGCACCGTGCCGGTCTTGAGCACGCCCCGGCGGGACACCTGGTGGACGATGTCGCCGAAGTAGGTGTTGAGCGAGCGGTTCGGGGCGTCGTGGGAGCAGGCGTCGCCGCACCGGTAGCGGCACGTGAGCGCGGACCGCGCCGTGTTGTGGCTGGGCAGCACGGGCAGGTCTGCTGAGCGGTCCGTGCGGCCGTCGGGCTGATCGAGCACGAGTTCCTCCACGCTGATTGGGGGCGAAGACCGGCCATATAGGTGACCGTCGATCCGTGACGCTAGGCGCACTTGGTTCACTCATAGGCGGCCGGGTGGTGAACGGCGGCCGAACTCTGCCGTAGGTGCCCCGGCTGGTGGTCGACTTGCTCGTCGGTGCCCCGCGTCGCCCCCGTCGCCCTACCGGCTGCAGGAGGTCACGCGAAGCGCAGGTGGCGGCCGGGCCCCGGATCCGCGGTCACCTTGAAACATGATCCATCTATATAGATGACCAGCTATCGTTCATGTCTGATGGCCCTCCCGTACACCGCGTGTTCATATAGGCCAGCTTCGATCCAGGTGTCCGAACGGAGCGCGCTGCGCACCTGATCCAGACAGCCGGGGACCATCCCGGCAGACACGAGGGTCGAGAGTCGTGAACATTTCCACTTCGTTGCGCCGGGCCAAGGCTCCCCTGGCTCTGACGGCTGCTGTGATGCTGGCCGCGAGTGCGTGCGGCGGCGCCGATGCCGGCTCCGGCGGCGGGGACGGCGACAAGCTGTCCGGAAGCATCAAGGCTGACGGTTCGAGCACGGTGGCCCCGCTGTCCACGGTGGCGGCCCAGCTCTTCCAGGGGGCGAACCCGGGAGTGAAGGTCACGGTCGGCACCTCCGGCACGGGCGGCGGCTTCGAGAAGTTCTGTGCGGGTGAGACCGAGATCTCCAACGCATCCCGCCCGATCAAGGACGAGGAGAAGGCCGCCTGTGACAAGGGCGGGGTGAAGTTCGAGGAGTTCACGGTCGCCAATGACGGGCTTTCCGTCGTGGTGAGCAAGGACAACGACTTCGTCGAGTGCCTCACCGTCGAGCAGCTGAAGAAGATCTGGGAGCCCGGCTCCAAGGTGAACAACTGGAACCAGGTCGACCCGAAGTTCCCGAACCAGAAGATGGAACTGTTCGGTGCCGGCACCGACTCGGGCACCTTCGACTACTTCACCGACGCGATCAACGGTGAGGAGGGCGCCTCGCGTACCGATTACAACCCGAGCGAGGACGACAACGTCACCGTGACCGGCGTGTCGGGCTCCAAGGGCGGCATCGGCTACTTCGGCCTGTCCTACTTCGAGGAGAACAAGGACAAGCTGAAGGCCGTCCAGATCGACGGCGGCGCCGGCTGTGTCGCGCCCAGCGTCCAGACGGTCCAGGACGGCACGTACACCCCGCTCGGTCGGCCGCTGTTCATCTACCCGAAGGCGTCCTCCCTGGAGAAGCCGGAGGTCGCGGCGTTCGTCGAGTACTACGTCGAGAACAGTGCCGAGATTGCCGAGAAGGCGCAGTTCGTGCCGCTCAACGCCGAGCAGCAGAAGGAGCTGGAGAAGGACCTCGAGACGCTGAAGGCCGCACGGAAGTGAGTTCAAGCGTCTCCGACCGGCGGGCCGCTTCGGGAAGCCCCGGCTTCCTGAAGCGGTCCCAGCCGCGCTACGGCGAGAAGGTCATCAAGGTTCTCCTGGTAGCCGCCTCGCTGGTCTCGGTGCTGACCACGATCGGCATCGTCGTCGCCCTGATCCCCCCGGCCGGCGAGTTCTTCTCCAAGGTCAACTTCGGTGAGTTCATCACCGGCACCAACTGGTCGCCGCTGTTCAAGCCGCCGTCCTTCGGCGTTCTGCCGCTCGTCGGCGGCACCCTGATGGTCACCCTCATCGCCCTCCTGGTGGCCGTCCCGTTGGGCCTCGGTGCGGCGGTGTACCTGAGCGAGTACGCCAACCGGCGCGTCCGCAAGGTCTTCAAGCCGCTGCTCGAGGTACTCGCGGGCATCCCCACCGTCGTGTACGGCTTCTTCGCGCTGAAGGCCATCACCCCGCTGCTGCAGGGCATCTGGCCCGCCGGTGACGGACCGCAGATCTTCAACGCGCTCGCCGCGGGCTTTGTCATGGGCATCATGATCATCCCCACGATCGCCTCGCTCGCCGAGGACTCGATGAGCGCCGTGCCCCGCGCGCTGCGCGACGGCGCCTTCGCCCTCGGCTCCTCCCGTATGCAGGTCTCCACCCGCGTCGTGTTCCCCGCCGCGCTCTCCGGCATCGTCGCCGCCGTCGTCCTCGGCATCTCCCGGGCCCTGGGCGAGACGATGATCGTCGCCATCGCGGCCGGCGGACAGCCGAACCTGTCCTTCAACCCGCTCGAAGGCATGCAGACGATGACCGCGTTCATCGCCGCGGCCGGCATCGGCGACCTGCCCACCGGCTCGACCGGCTACCAGACGATCTTCGCCGTGGGCGCACTGCTCTTCGTGATGACCCTGGTGATGAACCTGCTCAGCATCCGTCTGGTGCGCAAGTACCGCGAGGTGTACGAATGAGTTCCAAAGTCATCGACCGAGATGTCGTTCTCCATGACGACGCTCCCCGGCTGAAAGACAGGGGGACGCCTCTTCGCGAGCGGTTCTTCCACCTGAGCCTGTTGGCCTCGCTCGCCGTCGCCGTCGTCTTCCTCGCTTCGCTGCTCGCCTATGTGATCAGTGAGGGGTGGTCGCGCCTGGACCCGCGGCTGTGGATGAACTTCCCCGACTACATCGACCCGACGCAGGGCGGTGCCCAGTCGGCGATCATGGGCACGGTCTGGGTCATCGGCTTCACCGCCGTCTACTGCCTGCCGACCGGCATCCTCACCGCCATCTACCTGGAGGAGTACGCCGATCCGGACCGGTGGTGGAACCGCGCGATCGAGATCAACATCCAGAACCTGGCCGCCGTTCCGTCGATCGTCTACGGCATCCTCGGCCTCGGCGTCATCTCCCGCGGCCTGGGCTTCGGGCAGACCGTACTGACCGCATCGCTGACGCTCTCCCTGCTGGTGCTGCCCGTGGTGATCATCTCCTCGCGCGAGGCCATCCGGGCGGTACCGCAGTCCATCCGCCAGGCATCCCTGGCCCTGGGCGCTACCCAGTGGCAGACCATCTGGCGCCAGGTCCTTCCCTCCGCCGTCCCCGGCATGGCCACCGGCTCCATCCTGGCCCTGTCCCGCGCCATCGGTGAGGCGGCCCCGCTGCTGCTGCTCGGCGGTCTGACCTTCATCACGTTCAACCCCAGCGGCGTGCAGAGCCAGTTCACCGTCCTGCCCATCCAGATCTTCAACTGGATCAGCCAGTCCCGCGCCGAGTTCGTCTCCCTCGCCTCCGCCGCCATCGTCATCCTGCTGGCGATCCTGCTGGCGATGAACTCCCTGGCGATCTGGCTGCGCAACCGCTACTCCCGCACCTGGTGACCGCCATGACCTCCGTGAGCGACCAGCTCCACCAGCCCGCCGACTCTCCGAATCCGCAGGAGACCGCCATGACCCCTCCCTCCGACGCCCCCGGCGGCACCCGCTCCCCCCAAGTCACCTTCCGCGAAGCGCCGTCCCTCGTCAGCCCCGTCTTCGAGGTCGGCAGCCTCTCGGTCTTCTACGGGGACCACGAAGCGGTCCGAGACGTCAACATGAACATCGGGCATCGCCAGATCACCGCGATGATCGGCCCGTCCGGCTGCGGCAAGTCGACCGTGCTGCGCTGCTTCAACCGCATGAACGACCTCGTCCCCACCGCCCGCGTGGCCGGCAAGGTCCACTACCACAACGAGGACCTGTACGGCCGCGACGTCGACCCCATCGAGGTCCGCCGCCGGATCGGCATGGTCTTCCAGAAGCCGAACCCGTTCCCCAAGTCGATCTACGACAACATCGCCTACGGCCCCCGCGTCGGCGGCTTCAAGGGCAACCTCGACGACCTCGTCGAGGAGACGCTCACCCATGCCGCACTGTGGGACGAGGTCAAGGACAAGCTCAAGACCTCCGCCCTGGCCCTGTCCGGAGGCCAGCAGCAACGGTTGTGCATCGCACGCACCATCGCGGTCAAACCCGAGGTCATCCTCATGGACGAGCCCTGCTCGGCACTGGACCCGATCGCCACCGCCAAGATCGAGGACCTCATGGAGCACCTCGCCCAGGAGTTCACGATCATCGTCGTCACGCACAACATGCAGCAGGCCGCGCGCGTTTCCCATCGCACCGCCTTCTTCACCGCCGACGTCGATGACCACGGCGTGCGCCACGGACGCCTCGTCGAGTACGACGAGACGGAGCGCATCTTCTCCAACCCCTCCGACCAGCGCACTGAGGACTACATCTCGGGTCGCTTCGGCTGACATGCCGTCCCCGACATCCCCGCCTTTGCGCGCATCACGTGAAGGAGTTCCCGGGTGAACCCCGACGCACGACGACCACCGAGCAGCGCCCGCCAGGCCGAGCCGGACGAGGCGCTGGAGGGCAAGCGGCCCGCACTGCTGCTCGCCGAGCCCGACGAGAAGCTCGCAGCCCGCGCCATGGCTCGCTTCGCGGCGGCCGGCGTCACCGTGATCACCTGCCACGACGGCGCCGAAGCGCTGCTCCAGGTCGGAGCCCAGCACCCCGGCGCGGTCCTCCTCGGAGCTCCGCTGCCGGTGGTCGGGGCCGCCGACGTCACCCGGCTCGTCGGCCGCCTCAGCCCGGTGCCCGTCATCGTCGGCGCCGGGCCGGACGGGGCGGAGGAAGCCACCGCCGCCCTGTCCGCAGGCGCCGTGGCGTATGTGACCCGGCCGTACCGGATCGAGGAGATACTGCCGCTCCTCACCGGCCTGGCCCAGGGTGACGGGTCGGCCGACATGCTGGTCGTCGGTGACATCGAGCTTGATCCGGCCGGGTTTCACGTGCACGTACGGGGCCGCTCGCTCCAGTTGCCCGTACGTGAATTCATGCTGTTGCGCCACCTGATGGAGAATGCCAACCGGCTCGTCTCCCGCCGGGAGCTGACACAGGCGCTGTGGGGCACGGACACCCTGGACAGCAACACGCTCACCGTCCACGTCCGTCGCTTGCGCAACCGGCTCCGGGAAGGCGCGGGGAGCTGCTGCACCATCGACGCGATCCGAGGGATGGGGTACCGCCTGGAGTGCGGCTCGTCCCGGTCCGCCGGAGCGCACCCCGAGCCTGCCCGCTCGAGCCCGAAGCCATAGGCTGTTGGGCAGCGAAATGGGGGTGGGGGAAATGGCGGAGCGAGACGCAGGCGGGTCAGCCGGTCTGGAGAACGTCCGCGCGCTCTTCATCCACGGCCGGGGCGGCGGCAGTTTCGTGGCCGGCGCACGGTCGCACTCGGCGACCTGCGAGAGGGTCGCACGGACGTACCGCAAGATGCTCAAGGTCACATGCTCCGCCAACAACGGCTGCGCTCGTCCAAGTCCGGTGCCACGAACTGATGTCGGGCTCTCGCGCGCATGCGCCCGGACGGCCGCTTGGAACAGTCGTCCGGGCCTGCTCCGGCGGGTCGGCCGCTCAGGCCGCTGCCTGCGCCCGCAGCTCACCCACAAGCTGTTCGACGCGCACTTTCAGCGCATCCCGTACGGAACGCGCGCTCTCGATGTCGAGGCCGCTGAGGTCCGGCAGGTCCCAGTCGAGGTAGCGGCGGCCCGGCCTGACGGGGCAGGCGTCACCGCAGCCGAGCGTCACCACCACATCCGCGGCATCGACGGCCTCGGTGGTGAGCGGCTTGGGGAACTCCTCGCCGATGTCGAGCCCTTGCTCCGCCAGCAGCCACAGCACCACAGGCGAGATGTCCGCCGTGGGCCCCGAGCCCGCGGTCATGGCGACAACGGCTCCCTGGGAGTAGTGGCGCAGCAGGGCGCCGGCCAGCTGTGAGCGCCCGGCGTTCTCCGTGCAGACGAACAGCACCGCGGGCGCGGATCCGGTCGACAGACCTCGGGCGCGCGCGAGGGCACGCAGCCGGTGGTCGGCGAAGCGTTCGATGAGAACGGGAAGGTGGCGGTCGGTACGGGCGCTGTCGTTCAGGAGAAGGGCGCACTCCTCGACGTACTGCTCGACCGTCGCCCTTGAGAAGGCGCGGCTGTGACGGGCAGCGAGTCGGGCGGCGATCCGGGCGAGCAGGGCGCCGGTGTCACGCAACGGCGGTGTGGCCGGACCGAGCGGCGACTGTTCACTCATGGCGCACCTTTCCGCAGGCCGGACCTAATCATAGGTGACCATCTATGTTTGTGTCCTGCCTCGGTCGAAAGTGAACGGTCGGTGAATTCGGAGCTGTGGGGCGTTCGGAGCCCGGGTGCGCCACCGCTCGGCACTTATGGTGAATAGATGGCTATCACTGCATACGAGGCGACGGAGACGGTCGCGGATGACGACGCGTCGACCTGCGGGTCTCATCTCGCATGCCTGCTGATCGACCGTGAAGAGGCCGAGCGCATGGCCGCCACGCTCAAGGCGATCGCCGACCCCACACGGCTGCAGATACTGCGGCTGATCGAACGCTCACCGGCCGGCGAAGCGTGCGTGTGCGACCTGACCGACTGCCTCGGCCTGCGTCAGCCCACGGTGAGCCACCACCTGAAGATCATGACCGAGGCCGGTCTGCTCGACCGCGAGCGCAGGGGTACATGGGCCTGGTTCTCCGTGAACCACGAGGGACTGCGTCGCATCCGCGACATCCTCGAACCCGTACGGGTCTGATCCCGTCGCTCGCTCTCACTTCGCCGCGCCACAGTGGGCTGAACCGCCCGGGCGGCATCAGCGGCAGCACGGCCTGGTGCCGCCGGGCCGGGATCCGCCCCTACCCGACAGCACCCCTGTCGTTCCGCGCGTCAGACGGTCTGCCCGGTAAGGAATTCCCCGAGGTCGCGCTCAAGTGCTGCCTTCGGCTTCGCGCCGACGATCGTCTTGGCGACCTTGCCGCCCACGTAGACGTTCATCGTCGGGATGGACATCACACCGTACTCCGCAGCGGTGGCGGGGTTCTCGTCGATGTTGAGCTTGACGATCTCGATCGCGTCACCGTGCTCGGCCGCGATCGCCTCGAGCGAGGGTGCGAGCCGGCGGCACGGGCCGCACCACGCGGCCCAGAAGTCCACCAGTACCGGCTTGTCGCTGCTCAGGACGTCCGACTCGAAGGAATCGTCGGTCACGGTCTTCAGGGCCATCGCGGCCTCCTTTCAACGAGTCAGACGCTGACCGCGACCGGAGTCTTCTCCGGCTCCGCGGGCTCCTCGTGCGCCTGGGCGGCGAGGTAGCGCTCGGCGTCCAGGGCCGCGGCGCAGCCGGAGCCGGCGGCGGTGATGGCCTGGCGGTAGGTGTGGTCGACGACGTCGCCGGCGCCGAAGACGCCGGGGATGCTCGTACGCGTCGACGGGGAGGCGACCAGCAGGTAGCCCTCGTCGTCCAGGTCGAGCTGGCCCTGGAAGATTTCGGTGCGCGGGTCGTGTCCGATGGCGATGAACAGGCCGGTGGCGTCGAGGTCGCGGGTGGCGCCGCTGAAGGTGTCGCGCAGGACGAGGCCGGCGAGCATGCCGTTCTCCTCCTTGATCTCCGCGATCTCACTGTCGAAGGCGAAGGAGATCTTGTCGTCGGCGAGCGCCCGGTTCTGCATGACCTGCGAGGCGCGCAGCGTGGAGCGCCGGTGGACGACGGTGACCGAGCGGGCGAAGCGGGTGAGGAAGGTGGCCTCCTCCATCGCGGTGTCGCCGCCGCCGACCACGACGATGTCGCGGTCCCGGAAGAAGAACCCGTCGCACGTCGCGCACCAGGACACACCCCGGCCGGAGAGCTCCTCCTCGTTCGGGAGGCCGAGCTTGCGGTAGCCGGAGCCGGTCGCCACGATCACGGCGCGCGCCCGGTGGACGGTGCCCGTGGAGTCGGTGACTTCCTTGACGCGGCCGAGCAGGTCCACGGAAACGACATCGTCCTCGACGATCTCGGCACCGAAACGCTCCGCCTGGGCCCGCATGTTCTCCATGAGGGCGGGGCCGTCGATGCCCTCAGGGAAGCCGGGGAAGTTCTCGACCTCGGTGGTCGTGGTCAACGAGCCGCCCACGAAGATCGCGCCGCCGAAGACGAGCGGCTTCAGCTGGGCCCGGGCCGCGTACAGCGCGGCGGTGTAGCCGGCGGGCCCGGAGCCGATGACGATGACGTTCCGGATCTCGTCCACGTTCTCGCTCACGCGGTCTTCTCCGGGGCGATCTCGGCGATCAGGCCCTCGACGAGCTTCTTGATCTCGTCGCGGATCGGGCGGACGGCCTCGACGCCCTGGCCGGCCGGGTCCTCGAGCGTCCAGTCCAGGTAGCGCTTGCCCGGGAAGACCGGGCAGGTGTCGCCGCAGCCCATGGTGATGCAAACGTCGGACGCCTTGACCGCGTCGACCGTGAGGATCTTCGGCGTCTCGGCGGTGATGTCGATGCCCACCTCGCGCATCGCCTCGACGGCCGCCGGGTTGACCTGGTCGGCCGGGGCGGACCCGGCCGAGCGGACCTCTACGCGGTCGCCGGCCAGGTGGCTCAGCCATGCGGCCGCCATCTGGGACCGGCCGGCGTTGTGGACACAGACGAACAGCACAGAGGGCTTCTCGGACATCAGGCGGGTCTCTCTTGTCTCACGTCGATCAGGCACCGGTGACATCAGCACCCGGTGGCGTCAGCGGCCACTGATGTGACAGTATCAGCCCATGATGACGTCAGTCGACACTGAACTGATCCGGGTGCTCGCCGACCCGCTCAGGCTCCGGATCGTGACCCTCCTCGCCGAAGAGACGCTCTGCACAACCCATCTCGTGGAAGAGACGGGCGCCCGGCAGACCAACCTCTCCAATCACCTGAGGGTGCTGCGCGAGGCCGGGGTCGTCGAGTCCGAGCCGTGCGGCCGCTTCACGTACTACAAGCTGCGCCCGGACGTCATCGAGGCCGTGGCGGGGTCCTTCGCGGAGCTCGCCAGGGCCGCCCGTGCCACCCAAGCCACCGACACGAAGAGGGCATGTCCGTGACCCGCACCGAAGCGCCCGCGACGACCGAGGAAGCCTCGGTCGTCGCGAAGCTTTCGACGCTCGACCGTTTTCTCGCCGTCTGGATCCTCATCGCCATGGGCCTGGGACTCGGGCTCGGCCGGCTGATCCCCGGCCTGAACGACGCCCTGGCGAAGGTCGAGATCGGCGGCATCTCACTGCCGATCGCCGTCGGCCTGCTGATCATGATGTATCCGGTCCTGGCGAAGGTCCGCTACGACAAGCTCGACGCCGTCACCGGCGACCGCAGGCTGATGATCTCGTCGCTCGTCATCAACTGGATCCTCGGCCCGGCGGTGATGTTCGCGCTCGCCTGGATCTTCCTGCCGGACCTGCCCGAGTACCGCACCGGCCTGATCATCGTCGGCCTCGCCCGCTGCATCGCCATGGTCATCATCTGGAACGACCTGGCCTGCGGCGACCGCGAAGCCGCCGCCGTCCTGGTGGCGTTGAACTCCGTCTTCCAGGTCATCGCCTTCGGCGTGCTGGGCTGGTTCTACCTCGACCTGCTGCCCGGCTGGCTCGGCCTCGGCAACGGTGAGTCCCTCGACATCTCCATGTGGGAGATCGCGTTCAACGTCGTCATCTTCCTGGGCGTACCTCTGCTTGCCGGCTTCCTGACCCGCCGCATCGGCGAGAAGAAGCTCGGCCGCGAGAGCTATGAGAGCAACTTCCTCCCGAAGATCGGCCCCTGGGCGCTCTACGGCCTGCTCTTCACGATCGTCATCCTCTTCGCCCTGCAGGGGAAGACCATCACCTCGCAGCCGCTCGACGTCGCCCGCATCGCCCTGCCGCTACTGGTGTACTTCGCGGTCATGTGGTTCGGCACCTTCCTGCTGGGCAAGATGATCGGCCTGAACTACGAGCGCACGACGACACTGGCGTTCACCGCGGCCGGCAACAACTTCGAGCTTGCGATCGCGGTCGCCATTGCCACCTTCGGCGTGACCTCCGGCCAGGCCCTCTCGGGCGTCGTCGGCCCCCTCATCGAGGTCCCGGTCCTTGTGGCGCTCGTATACGTGTCGCTGGCCTGGCGCAAGAAGTTCACGACGGCCCTGTGACACAGAGCGCCGATGTGGTGGTGATCGGCGGCGGCCAGTCCGGGCTCGCCGCCGGCTACCACCTGCGCCGCCTCGGCGTGGACTTCGTCGTTCTCGACGCACAGTCCACGCCGGGCGGCGCCTGGCAGCACACCTGGGACTCACTGCGCCTGTTCTCCCCGGCCGCCTACTCCTCGTTGCCGGGACGGATCATGCCGCCGCAGTCCGGCGAGACGTACCCCGACGCGCGGCACGTCGTCGACTACCTCGCGGACTACGAGAAACGCTACGAACTGCCCGTCCAGCACGGGATCCGGGCCCAGGCCGTGCGCCGCGACGGTGATCGGCTCCGCGTGGAGACCGCTGAAGGGGACTGGTCGGCGCGGGCGGTCGTCAGCGCCACCGGCACCTGGTCCCAGCCCTTCCTTCCCGCCGTCCCGGGCCGCGACCGCTTCACCGGCCGCCGGCTGCACGCCGTCGCATACCGCAACCCCGCCGACCATGCAGGACAGCGCGTCATCGTCGTCGGTGGCGGCAACTCCGGCGCTCAGATCGCCGCCGACCTCGCGCTGGCCGGCGTCGACCTCACCTGGGTCACCCAGCGCCCGCCCCGGTATCTCGCCGACGACATCGACGGCCGCGCGCTGTTCGACGCGGCCACCGCCCGCCGCCGCGCCCTCGACGAAGGCTGCTCCGACACCGGCGGAGTCGCCTCGCTCGGCGACATCGTCGCCGTACCGCCCGTAGGAGCAGCCCGTGACGCCGGGTTGCTCAAGGCGTCTCCGATGTTCACGTGCGTCACCGCCGACGGCGTTCAGTGGGCCGACGGGACCACCGCCGACGCGGACGCGGTCATCTGGTGCACCGGCTTTCGACCGGCACTCTCCCACCTCGCGCCCCTCGGCCTGCGCGGCCCGCGCGGTCACATCCCCACCACCGGCACCCGCGCCACCGCCGAACCGAGGCTGCACCTGCTCGGCTACGGCGATTGGACCGGACCCGCCTCCGCAACCCTCATCGGCGTCGGACGCCCCGCCCGCGACGCCGCCCGGGAGATCTCAGCACTGTTGCAGACCGTGTGACCCTGCGGATCAGGACAGTGTGCTCACCACATGCCGGACCCGCGCGGCCACGACTTCGGGCAGCGGGGCGTAGTGAATACGGGCAAGGTCCTTCTGGCCTTCCTCGCTCGCGGTGTACGTCAGGAAGGACTTCAGCGCAGGCAGGACATCGGCCTGGTTCCCACCGGCGCAGACGATCTCGTACGTGACCAGGACGATCGGATAAGCGCCCGGAGCCTTGGTCCGGTAGTCGAACTCCAGCGTCATGTCCTTGCCGCTTCCGGCGACATGGGCCGCGGCGATACCGGCGGACGCAGTCCTGGCAGAGACGACGACCGGCTCCGGTGCACCCGTGTCCAGCTTGACGGTGGACATGCCTTCCGCCTCGGCGAAGGACAACTCGAAGTAGCCGATGGAGCCGTCCCTGCTGCGCATGGTCGAGACGATCCCGTCAGAACCGGCCGCTGAATGACCGCCCTTGGCCTGCCACGCCTTCTCCTTCTCGTACGGCCAGTCCTGCGGCGCGGCTTCCGCCAGATATGCGTTGAAGTTCTGGGTGGTGCCCGAGTTGTCGGAACGGTGCACCGCGCTGATCTCGGTAGCCGGCAGCTCCACGCCAGGATTCAGACGCTGGATCTCGGGGTCGTTCCATTTTGTGATCTGCGAGTCGAAGATCCGCGCGATGGCCGGAGCATCAAGGACAAGGCTGTCCACGCCGTCGAGGTTGTAGCCGATGGCGATGGGACCGCCGACCATCGGCAGGTCGATGGCCCTGCTCCCCGGGCACGTCTTGCGGGAGAACTCGAAGTCCTCCTCCGAAAGAGGGGCATCGGTCCCGCCGAAGTTCGTGGCTCCGCGCATGAACTGGGCAACACCGCCACCGGATCCGATGGGCACATAGCGGATCTGCACCCCAGGGCACGCGCTCTGGTACTCCTGCATCCAGTGCTTCATCGCGTTCTGCTGCGCAGTGGAACCCGAGCCGGCGATCTTCCCCGACTCGGCGCAGTCAATGCGACTGTTGGGAGTCTCGGACGGACGGTCGTCGCTGCTCGCATCGCCGCGGCCGCATGCCGCGAGGCTCAGTGCGCCGACCATCGCCGCCGCGGCGACGCTGTACAGCCGTTTGCGGTCCATGGGTCGGTGGTGCACCGCGGTCTTTTTCCGGAGGGCCATGAACATAGATATTTGCCGATGTACGTGTGCCGGGGGTGACGCGCTGACGAACATCGGCTGACGCGCGGCGGCTCGGAGGATGGCTTGCTCGTGACGCGGCGGACTGCTGTCATGGCTGCCGAGCCGTCGCTCGACGTGTTGGTCGTGGGTGCGGGGCCGACCGGCCTTGCTCTCGCGACTCAACTGCGGGCGTGCAGAGTTGCGCATCATCGACCGGCATCGGGCCGGGCGGACGAGTCACGTGTGGTGGTGATCCACCCGCACCCTGGAGGCTCTGCCCCGTTCGGCATCTCTGACGAGCTCGCAGCTGCGGCACCACGAAGTCACCTCCGCAACGGGCGAACCGAGGAATCCTCCACCCTCGGGGTCCTGCTCACCCCGTGCCGCGACGGCCTGCGGCCGTGAGACACCAGCACGGTGCGCGTACACGGCGACCTCGACCTGTCCGAGGAAGAACTGCGGGTCTGCAGCGAAGGGTGGAACCGCGCCCTTGAGGACGGTGCGGTCAGCGTGTCCGGCTGGGCCGGGACGTGCGCCGCGTCGCGGCCGACACCGCGCAGCGTCTTGGGGGAGAAGCTGCGCTGGAACTCCATGCCGACGAACCCGATCCCCGGCACGGTGGCGATGCCCCCTCGGCGCCGGGGCGGGCCGTCAGCGTCAAGGGCGCCGCTGCCGCTCAGGTAAGGAAAGGTGAGTCTGTAGCCGGTGGCCCAGATGACCGTGTCGATCGCATCCTTGGTGCCGTCGCCCCACGGCACGCCGTCTTGGGTGAGGCGGGTGAACATCTCCCGTCGGTCCACGCCGTACTCCTCGAGGGCAGTGCGGTAGCCCCCGTCGTCGAGGACGGGGACCGGCACCTTCGCCGGCCAGCGAGGGGCGATGTCGAAGCGGGTGTGCTTGAACCACCAGTGCACATCCCGCCCCAGTGGGTGCTGCGCAGCACGGCCACCACGGCCTCCTCCTGCAGGACGGGCAGCCCCACAAGTTCTGAATTCGATGTGCGTCTATGTTGACACGCGTCGAAGCAAGTGCCAACCTTGGACATCGACAGGCATCGAATCAAGGCGTCTCATGACAACGGCAATCCGTACCGCGCTCACCGCCGCCGCCGCCGCTCGCGCCGCACCGCCCGCCACCTGGCCGGCATCAGCTATTGCGACACCTGCGCCCAGGTCGGCGACAACGTCGACCGAGCGACACAACATCAACAGCACGCGCAGCTGACCGCCCTGATCTGCGCACGCTGACCCCTTTCGCACCGAGGAGACCCGAGCACCATGAGCCCTCAGCAGCTTCCCGTCGTCGTGATCGGAGCAGGTCCGGCCGGACTTGCGGCCGCCGCCCACCTCCTCGAGCGCGGCCTCGAGCCCCTGGTCCTGGAAGCAGGCGTCGCCGCCGGTGCGGCCGTGCGTGAGTGGTCGCACGTGCGGCTGTTCTCCACCTGGGGCGAAGTCGTCGACCCGGCAGCCGAGAAGCTCCTGGCCCCGAGCGGCTGGGTGAAGCCCGACGCGGGCACCTGCCCCACAGGTGGGGAATGGGCCCGGCAGTACCTCCGGCCGCTCGCCGACGTCCTCGGCGACAGAGTGCGCTTCGGCACCCGGGTCACCGGTGTCTCTCGCAGCGGTCGTGACCGGATCGTCGATGCCGACCGGGAGGCGCAGTGCTTTGTCGTGCACGTCAGCACGGCTGACGGCGGCGAGGACCGTGTCTTCGCTCGCGCCGTGATCGACGCCTCCGGAACCTGGGCCACCCCGAGTCCGGCGGGCGGCAGCGGCCTCCCGGCGCTCGGCGAGAAGGCGGCCGCCGACCGCATCACCTACCGCGTCCCCGACCTCAAGGACCCTGCCGTACGGGCCCGTTACGCGGGCAGGCGCACCGCGGTCATCGGCTCCGGCGCCTCCGCCTTCACCGCGCTCGCCAGCCTCGCCGACCTGGCCAAGGCGGACGACGGCGCTGGCACGCACGGCGTGTGGATCCTGCGCCGTGGCATCTCCGGCTCCACCTTCGGCGGCGGCGAAGCCGACCAGCTCCCCGCCCGCGGCGCCCTCGGCCTCGCCGCGAAGGCCGCCGTCGACGACGGTTACGCCGACGCCGTCACCGGCTTCCGCACCGAGGCGATCGACCGCGACGGCGACGGCCGCCTGGTCCTCGTCGGCGACGACGGCCGACGTCTCGACCCGGTCGACGAGGTCTTCGTGCTCACCGGCCTGCGCCCCGACCTCACCTTCCTCGACGAGCTCCGCCTCGACCTGGACGACCGTCTCCAGGCACCCGTTGAGCTGGCCCCGCTGATCGACCCCAACCAGCACTCTTGCGGCACGGTCTACCCCCACGGCCACCGCGAACTGTCCCACCCCGAGAAGGACGTCTACCTGGTCGGCATGAAGTCCTACGGCCGCGCCCCCACTTTCCTCGCCATGACCGGCTACGAGCAGGTCCGCTCCGTCGCCGCGTCCCTGGCCGGCGACTTCGAAGCAGCCGACCGAGTCGAACTCGCCCTCCCCGAGACCGGGGTCTGCGGCGGCGCCGGACTCTTCGACGACCCGGCTGCCGGGCAGGCGGACGGTGGAGGCTGCCGCGCTCCGGCGCCCGCGCTCGTGCAGCTCGGTGTCGGTGCACCTGCCCCGGCAGCGGTCGCCGACCAAGCCGCGGCGGGCGGTTGCTGCGGCTCGTGAGCAGCCTCCCCACCCGCGCCGACGGGCCCGCGACCGGGACAGGGACTCGGTCGCGGCCCCGCGCCGCACTGCCCGCGCTTTGCGCCACGCAGGTCACCAGCTGGGGCATCGTCTACTACGCCTTCCCCGTCCTCAACCCCCAGATCACCGCCGCCACCGGCTGGCCCGTCGGCGCGACCACCGCCGCCTTTTCGGCAGCGCTCCTCGTCTCCGCCGTCGCCGGAATCCACGTGGGCCGCATCCTCGACTCCCGCGGTCCCCGCGCCGTAATGACCACCGGCTCCATCCTCGGCGTGCTCAGCCTCCTCGTCGTGGCCGCCGCCGGCTCTCTTCCTCTTGCTTGCCGCGCTCTCGCTCTTGGCGGCCATGACGGCACTCGGCAGCGCACCTCGGTGGGTACGGCGGAAGGCAGCGCGAACGCAATGACGCTCCCCACCGGTGCCGCCCACAGATCACTACGGCAAGCAGCCAACCGCCCACGCGCCCTGACCGAGCTCACCCTCCCGCACGGTCTGTTGCGCCGGGCCGGTTCGGTACCGGCGCTCACCATGGGCGCCGGCCGTTCGTCCCGATGAGGATGCGGCTGACCTCGGCGTCGGTGCAGCCGGCCGGATCGCTCTCAGCGGCCTGCGCTCGCGGGCCTGGCCGGCTTCCACCAGCCGTCTCGAGGGTGTGGTTCGCCGCTGCGATCCCAGGAATCCCGTATGCGCAGGACAGGCGGACTCGCGGGCTGATCAGCGGTTGGGGTGTTCGGTGATCCAGCGGGCGGCGAGGAGGCCGGAGCCGGCGGTGAGGGCGGCGGCGGCGATGACGGTGGCGTTGAGACCGAGGGCGTCGGCGAGGATGCCGGCGACGAGGGCGCCGGCGGCATAGCCGATGTCGCGCCAGAAGCGGTAGGTGCCGAGGGCGTTGGCGCGCCAGGCGGGGTGGGCGTGGTCGGAGACGGAGGCGATGAGGGCGGGGTAGACCATGGCGGTGCCGAGCCCGAGTGCCACAGCGGACAGGACGCCGGCGAGCAGGGGGCGGTCGAGGAGGGCGAGGGCGAGGACGAAGCCGACGGACTGGACGAGCATGCCGTAGACGATCAGGGGTTTGCGGCCGATGCGGTCGGCGACGTGGCCGGTGGGGATCTGGCCGATGCCCCACAGGATCGGGTAGAGGCCCTTGATGACGCCGACGGCGGCCAGGCCGAGGCCGTGGTCGGTGAACAGGAGTGGGAAGACGCCCCAGGTGAGGCCGTCGTTGAGGTTGTTGACCAGTCCGGCTTGGCTGGCGCCGCGCAGAGAGCGGTTGTGCCAGGAGGTGCGGACGAAGGTGGCCTTGAAGCCGGTGTTCTCGCCTGTGGGCAGGGGCTTGGTGTGGTGGGCGAGTTCGAGGGCGACGTGGGCGGCGGTGTCGCGGACGACGAGGGCCAGCGCGAGGCCCGCGATGACGAAGACGACGCCGATGAGCTCGGGGACGGGGCGCAGGCCGTAGCTGGTGGCGAGGTAGCCGGTGAGCAGGGCGGTGACGCCGACGGCGGTGTAGCCGGCGGCCTCGTTGAGCCCGGTGGCCAGTCCGCGCCGGGAGGGGCCGACGAGGTCGATCTTCATGTTGACGGTCATCGACCAGGTCAGGCCCTGGTTGAGGCCGAGCAGGACGTTGGCAGCGACGATCCAGCCCCAGGAGGGCGCCCAGGCGAGGGCGAAGGGCACGGGGATGCCGATCAGCCAGCCGGTCACGAGGAGCTGCTTGCGGCGGAAGCGCGCGGTGAGGGCTCCTGCGGCGAGGTTGGTGAGCGCCTTGGTGACGCCGAAGGCGATGATGAAGGAGAAGACGGCCAGGTCGCTGGTCAGGCCGAACGTCTCGGAGCCGATGAGCGGGACGGTGGTGCGTTCCAGGCCGACCAGGCCGCCGACGCAGATGTTGACGATGACCAGCAGGGTGAACTGGAGCCAGTTCTCCCGCAGTCCGAGGCGTACGGGCCGGCCGTGTGCGTCGGTCGGCGTGGTGGCTGAGGTGGTGGTGTTCACGCGTGCGTGTCCTCGGTGCCCTGGACGAGCTTCTGGCCGTGGGCGGCGGCGTAGTCGCCGGGGCCGCCGTCGAGGACGGCGACGTCGGTGTGGCCGGCTCGTTCGAGGAGGCTGGCGGCGGTCATGGCGCGCTCACCGTGGCCGCAGGCCACGACCGCCCCGTCAGGGGCGTCGAGGGCGCCGGCGGCGAGGCCGCCGAGCTCGATGCTCAGGGCGTCGGGGACGTGTCCGGCAGCGAACTCCGCCTCCTGCCGCACGTCGAGATACGGGCGGTTCTCCGCCTGGTCGGCCGTGAGGAAGGCGGTGGTGGTCTGGGTGTTGCCGTCGGCGCGCCAGGCGGACATGCCGCCGGCGAGGCGCCCGGCGAGGCGCTCGTAGCCGATCTTGTACGCCTGCCAGACGATCTCGCTGAGGTCTTGGTCGTCGTTCGTGACGAAGACGAGCGGGGCGGTGTCGGGCAGGAGCCAGCCCAGCCAGGTCCCGAACTGGCCGCGCAGCGGTATGGAGAGGGAGCCGGGGATGTGGCCGGCCGCGTAGTCGGCAGCCGGGCGCACGTCGACCAGATGGCCGCCGTCGGCGAGCAGGGTCTTGACCTGCCCGGTGGTGAGGGCGGGCAGCAGTGGGGCAGCGGCGAGGACGGTGGGGCCGCGCCGATTGGCCTCGGCGAGGCGGTCGAAGTAGTCCGGGTAGCTGCCGAGGCTCGCTACCAGCTGTCGTACGAAGGTGTCTTCGTCCGCGGCGGCGAGGAGGGGGTTGGTCTGCTTCTGGTCGCCGATGGTGGAGGTGCGTTCGGCGCCGGGCGGGGCAGAGCAGAAGGACCCCGCTCCGTGGGTCGGCCAGACGGCGGTGGCGTCCGGCAGTGCGGCGAGCCGGCGCAGTGAGCGGTACTGGGCACGGGCCAGTTCCTCGGCGCGGTCGGCGCCGAGAAGGTCGGTGCGGGCGGCGGAGTTCACGATCATCGAACCGCCGGTGAACACGCCCAGCTCCCGATCGCCGTCGAGCAGCAGGAAGGACAGGTGCTCGTCCGTGTGGCCAGGGGTGGCGAGTGCCCGCAAGGTCAGGCCGCCGAGGTGGGTCTCGTCCCCGTCGGCGAGCGGCGTGTGGGGGAAGACCCGCCGCCCGGCCGCGGAGGCCAGGATGCTCGCCCCGTCGTCGTGGGCGAGCTGGACGGCGCCGGAGAGGAAGTCCGCGTGCAGGTGGGTGTCCGCGGCGAACGCGATCCGCAGCCCGCGCCGGGCGGCTGTCGCTTTCAGGGCCCGCAGGTCCCGGCTCGCGTCCACGGCGAGGGCACGTCCGTCGCCGAGATCGACGAGGTAGGCGCTGTTGCCCAGCCCCTCGTCGACCAGCGGAATCAGGTGGTCGTCAGCGAAGCCCATCATGTGTCCTTCCCGAAACGGGTGCTGGGCGGGAGCGGTTCCGCCGGGCATCAGTTACAGTAATCCATAGATATTTGGAGGATGCAATGCGGGCCACCACGAGCGGCACCAAGGCCGCCCTCTACGACGCGTTCGCGGTCAGTGGCAAGGCGCTGGCCAACGGAAAGCGCCTGGAGCTGCTGGATCTGCTCGCCCAGGGCGAGCGCACCGTCGACGCACTCGCGAAGGCGGCCGGGCTGAACCTGACCACGGCGTCGGCACACCTGCAGACGCTGAAGCACGCCGGGTTCGTCGCGACCCGCCGCGAGGGCGTACGCATCCACTACCGTCTCGCCGGCGAGGACGTCGCCCAGCTCTTCGCGCTGCTGCGGAAGGTCGCCGACCGCCACCAGGCCGCCGTCCCCGCCGCCCGCGATGCCTACCTCGGCGAGGACACCACAGCCGAGATGAGCCGCGAGGAACTGCGAGCCCGCGTGGCAGCAGGGGACGTCGTCGTGCTCGACGTGCGGCCGGTGGAGGAGTACGGGGCCGGGCACATCACCGGCGCGATCTCCATCCCCGTCGGCGAGCTGGCCGACCGGATCAACGAGCTGCCCGAGGACACCGAGATCGTCGTCTACTGCCGCGGCGAGTACTGCGTTCTCGCCTACGACGCCGTACGGCTGCTGACCGATCGTGGCCGGCGGGCCATCCGTCTCGGCGACGGGATGCTGGAGTGGCGCCTGTCGGAGTTGCCCGTCGACGCCGCGGATCTGACCTGACAACCCCCGCCGCCGGCTTCCCGCCGCACCCCGGACTCGCACGCGGGCCGGTGTATCTCGACTACACCTTGGCCGCGCCGATGAACGCGAGGCGCGGCGCTCCACGGCGTCCTTGCCGTAGGGGCGGTAGCCGGCCGGGGACCGGTCGGCGGGCAACGGTCCGGCGCTCTCGTGGAACCGCGGCGTGGTGGCCGGAACGCCGGAGTGTTCGGCGAGCTGGGGGATCCGCCATGGTGCTCACATCACCGAGGCCATGCCTTCGACTCGGCTTGAAGGGCAAGGCGGGGATTCTTGGAGCAGACGACGAAATGATCCATGGTTTCGTGAATTCAGGATCACCTGTACTGTCGTGGTGTGTTGACCGTTGCCTCTGACATCGAGGTGCTGGCCCGGTTCGGCCGTGCGCTCGCCGACCCGATCCGCTGCCGCATCCTGCTCGCCCTGCGCGACGCACCCGCCTACCCGGCCGACCTCGCCGACGCGCTCGGCGTCTCCCGCACCCGGCTGTCGAACCACCTTGCATGCCTGCGCGACTGCGGCCTGGTGGTCACCGTGCCCGACGGCCGCCGCACCCGCTACGAACTCGCAGACGAACGTCTGGGCCACGCGCTGGACGACCTGCGCACCGCCGTGGTCGCCGTCGAGGCCGACCGCACCTGCCCGGACGCCGAGACGAAGGGCTGCTGCTGACCATGACCGCCGAGATGTCGATGTCCCTCGGCCCCTCACCGGCCCGTCGTGACGCGCTCACCCGCCGGATACGGCTGCTGGTCGCGGCCACGATCACCTACAACCTCGTCGAGGCGATCGTCGCCCTCACCGCGGGCACCCTCGCCTCTTCCACCGCCCTGATCGGCTTCGGCCTCGACTCGGTCATCGAGGTCTCCTCCGCCGCCGCGGTCGCCTGGCAGTTCTCCGCCTCCGACCACGCCGTCCGCGAGGCCCGCGAGCAGCGGACCCTCCGTATCATCGCCGTCTCCTTCTTCGCGCTCGCCGCGTACATCACCTTCGACGCCGTCCGCGCGCTCACCGGCACCGGCGAGGCCGAACGCTCCATCCCCGGCATCGTCATCGCCGCACTCTCCCTCGCCGTCATGCCGTTCCTGTCCGCCGCCCAGCGCCGCGTCGGCCGTGAACTCGGCTCCGCCTCCGCGGTCGCCGACTCCAAGCAGACCCTGCTGTGCACCTACCTGTCCGCCGCGCTGCTGGCCGGGCTGGTCCTCAACGCCACCCTCGGCTGGTCCTGGGCCGACCCCATTGCCGCCCTGGTCATCGCCGCCATCGCCGTGAAGGAAGGCCGCGACGCCTGGCAGGGCAAGGGCTGCTGCGCGACCACGGCCGCCGGTACCGAGACGGACGCGTGTGGCTGCCGCCCCGGCTGCGACTGCTGCAGCTGACCGCCTGCCAAGCGCGAAGCGGGCCCCGGCATCACGCCGGGGCCCGTCTGGTGTGCTCGGGACGGCTAGGATCGAGAACCGATATCGGTTTCGTCACTGCCGGAGGTGGGCCAGGGTGCGGGAGTTCCAGCGGGGCGCCGTGCGGCTGCACATCCTGCATCACGCGGCCGAGGAGGAGATCCACGGCGCGTGGATGACCGAGGAGCTGGCCTCCCACGGCTACCCGATCAGCCCCGGCACGCTGTATCCGACGCTGCACCGGCTGGAGGCCGACGGGCTGCTGGTCTCCGAGCAGCGGGTCGTCGACGGCCGCACCCGGCGCGTCTACAAGGCGACCGAGGCCGGGAAGAAGGCCCTGGCGGAGGACCGCCGGGCGCTGGCGGAGCTGGCCCGCGAGGTCCTGGCCGACGACGCGCCCTGATCAGTCGCGTGTCGTCGCCCCGGCCAGGACCGCGGACTGCGCCCGGGCGAGGCGGGCGTCGAGAGAGTGGGCGCCGGCGCCGACGATGAGCAGGAAGAGGCTGCCGCACGGCTGTGCGAGGTCGGTGCGTGATTCGTGCGGCCCGGCCGTTCCCACCGGGCTGGGGAACGACCGGAAGGGGGTCAGCCCCGCGCGGTGAGGGCGCGACGTACTGCGTAGACGGCGGCACCCAGAGCGATCACCCCGGCCCCGGAGACGACCGACGGCACGGGCAGGGCGAAGGCCAGGACGAGACAGCCGGCCAGTCCGGCGGCGGGGATCAGGCGGTGGGGGCGGCCCTCGTCGGGCGTGAGGGTCCAGGCGGAGGCGTTGGCGACGGCGTAGTAGACCAGGACCCCGAAGGAGGAGAACCCGATCGTCCCGCGGACGTCCCCCGTCGCGGCGACCACGGCCACCACGGCGCCGACGAGGAGCTCGGCGCGGTGGGGAACCTTGAAGCGGGGATGGACGGCGGCCAGGGCGTGCGGCAGGTGTCGGTCGCGGGCCATGGCCAGGATGGTGCGGGAGACGCCGAGGATCAGGGCGAGCAGGGAGCCGAGCGCGGCGACGGCCGCACCGACGCGGACCACGGGGACGAGCCATGCGGCGCCCGCGGCCCGTGCGGCATCCGACAGCGGGGCGGCCGCCTCGGCCAGCCCGTCCGCGCCCAGCACCATCAGGACGGCCACGGCGACGAGGGCGTAGACGACCAGGGTGATGCCCAGCGCGATCGGGATCGCCCGCGGGATCGTGCGGGCCGGGTCGCGTACCTCCTCACCCAGGGTGGCGATGCGCGCGTACCCGGCGAAGGCGAAGAACAGCAGGCCCGCCGCCTGGAGCACCCCGCCGACCGTGGCGTCGGAGCCGACGTCCAGCCGGGCCGCGTCCGCCGCACCGGAGGTCAGGGCTGCGACCACCACGGCGGCGAGCACCGCCAGGACCACGGCCACGACGACCCGGGTCAGCAGCGCGGACTTCTGCACCCCGGCGTAGTTCACCGCCGACAGCGCCACCACCGCCGCGACCGCGACCGCGTGCGCCTGCCCGGGCCACACGTACGAGCCGACGGTGAGCGCCATAGCCGCGCAGGAGGCGGTCTTGCCGACCACGAACCCCCACCCCGCCAGGTAGCCCCAGAAGGCCCCGAGGCGCTCGCGGCCGTACACGTACGTGCCGCCCGACGCCGGATACCGGGCCGCGAGCCGCGCGGAGGAGGTGGCGTTGCAGTAGGCGACCGCGGTGGCAAGCGCCAGGCCGATCAGCAGCCCGGAACCGGCCGCGCGCGCCGCCGGGGCGAGCGCCGCGAAGATCCCGGCGCCGATCATCGATCCCAGACCGATCACGACGGCATCCGGCACCCCCAGCCGCCGGTGCAGTTCGTCCGGCATCCCGGCGGCGGGCGATGGCTTGCTCATGAGTTCACTCCTCGGCCACAGCCGGTCCTACGGACTCCGATATCGGGAGACGATATATGAGCCGGTGATTGCCGCTGGACGGGGAACGACGCTCCGGCTTGTCCACCGGCCGCAGGGGTGGGCAGGACGCGGACGTTGCGGTGCTGCTCGGCGGCCTGCCGGCGCAGGAGCCGGTTCTCTGCCACGGCCTGGTGCAGTGCTCCGACGAGGGCTTCGTTGTCCTCACGCAGTTGGCGAAGCTCCTCGGCATCCGCGGCGGGCAGTTCCTTGAGCCTGCGGATCCGCCGGCGCGGCCGTCGCTCGCTGCCGGGGATGTCTCCGCGTGCACGGACTTTCTCGTAGAACTCGTTCGCGGTCGGCGTCGTGCTGGGCCCTGTCCATCGGAGACTTGTAGACGAGTCGACGACAGAGCCCCGCGGGAGTCCGGCGCGGATGCGCTGAGCGCGTTCGCTGATGTCCACGTCTCCGCGCCCGGCCGGGCACGTGGGCCGACCTTGCTTCACCCGCGACAGGTACTGCGCTCACGGTAGACGGCCTGCCCGAGGGGCGAAGGTGAGCGCGCTTACCGTCACGCGGACGCGTTGCCCGTAGCGTCGTTCCTGGAAGCCGGACCGGCGCGCGGAAGAGGGAGCGGGACATGACGTGGCTTGCGAAGCTGGTGGGCGTGGCCGCGCTGGGCGGCGCCGCCGCGGGCGGATATCTGGGGCTGGTCACCGGGGCACTGCCGCTGGATGTGGGCGTGGGCCGGCGGACCCGGCCGCTGGGGCCGCAGGTGGTCGGTATCCAGGCCCCTAAGGAGCTGGTCTTCGACGTGATCGCGCAGCCCTATCTCGGGCGGGCCACCCGGGCGATGCGTGAGAAAGTGAGGGTTCTGGAGCGCGGTGCCGACATGGTTCTCGCCGCGCACTCCACCCCGGTGGCCGGCGGCAGGCTGACGGCCGTCACCGTCGAGACCGTGCGCTTCACCCGGCCCGAGCGGGTGGACTTCCGGCTGGTGCGGGGACCCGTCCCGCACGTCGTGGAGTCCTTCCTCCTCACCGACGACGGGGCCGGAACGTGCCTGGTGTACGAGGGAGAGCTGGGCACGGACCTGTGGGGACCGGGGCAGCGCTGGGGCGCGGCGGTGGCCGCGCACTGGGAGGAGACGGTCGCCGCCTCGCTGGCGTCGGTCAAGAAGGAGGCGGAGCGGCGCTCGGCCCTCCGGTAAGGCACGGGATGCTGTGGAGCGGCCCCGGCGGGGCCCACCCCCAGGGCACGCCTCCACGACGGTCACGACCGTCCCGAACCGGGCGGACACCTGGGCCGACTCCACGCCGATGGCGCCGCCATCTCCTGGAACACCGGGGGCTCGGCGGTACTCGTACACGGCTTCGTACGGACGATCGTGCCGCGAGCCGGGTGGCTGGTCGGTGAGCGCGCTTACAGTTCTCGCGCCGCACCGGGGCCTACGTTCGGATCATGGTGCTGAGGATCGTGCTGGGCGCGGTGTACACGGCGATGGCCATCGGCCAGCTCGCCTCCTTCGGCCGCATGCCGGCCATCCTGTCCGCGTACGGGCTGGTGACCGGCAGCGCCGCGACCGCACTCGCCGCCGTCGTGATCGCAGGGGAGCTGGTGTGCGGCATCTGGTTCCTGGCCCGCCCCCGCTCGAAGGCCCTCACGCCGGTATGGGTGTACGGCGCGGTGTCACTGGTGTGGTCGCTGCTGGCCGTGCAGGCGTACGCACGCGGGCTGGAAGTGGCCAACTGCGGCTGTTTCGGGATCTACCTGACCCAGCGGCTCGGCTGGCTCGTCCTGCTCCAGGATGCTCTCACCCTGTTCTACGCGTGGCTGCTGCTGCGCCAGGCCCGCAGGACTCCCGCCCCTGAGCGAGCCGATCGCACGGAAGTGAGCCGTCATGCCCGCATCCCGTGAGTGCGCCGGCCTCGGGGGATCGTGGCCGTCGTGGGCACCGGGCCGCTGCACGGTGGTGTGCTGCGCGGGCCCGCTGCTGCCGGCCGGGCGGGGCGCTCGGCGCCGTCGGCGGCGCTCTGCGCAACCCGTGGCAACACGGTCGGTGCGCTGGTTCCGGTCGCCTCTGCCGGCTATGCCCTGCGGTGCCGGGCGCGACGGCGCCGCGGCGCCGGACCGGAGGACTGCTGCCCGACCGTCCCGGAACCGCCCCCGCCACAGACAGAGGACACCCCCGGCCGCGACGCGCGGTGAAACGGCTGCAGCCACCCCCTGGAAGAGGAGTTCCCCCTATGACTCAGGCACCGGCGCCGCGGCGCAAGGTGGACCGGGACGAGGTGTTCCTGGAGTTCACCAAGTCCATCTGCCCGATGTGCAAGACCTCCGTGGACGCCCAGGTCAACATCCGCGACAACAAGGTCTACCTGCGTAAACGCTGTCGCGAGCACGGTGAGTTCGAGGCGCTGGTCTACGGGGACGCGGAGGAGTACCTGTCCTCGGCCCGGTTCAACAAGCCGGGCACCATCCCGCTCACCTTCCAGACCGAGGTGAGGGACGGCTGCCCGTCCGATTGCGGGCTGTGCCCGGAGCACAAGCAGCACGCGTGTCTCGGCATCATCGAGGTCAACACCGGCTGCAACCTGGACTGCCCGATCTGTTTCGCCGACTCCGGCCACCAGCCGGATGGTTACTCGATCACGCGCGAGCAGTGCGAGCGGATGCTGGACGTCTTCGTCGAGAGCGAGGGCGAGGCGGAGGTGGTGATGTTCTCCGGCGGCGAGCCCACCATCCACAAACACATCCTCGACTTCATCGACCTCGCCCAGGCCCGCCCGATCAAGAACGTCAACCTGAACACCAACGGCATCCGCCTGGCCACCGACAAGACCTTCGTCGGCGAACTCGGCAATCGCAACCAGGTCGCGGGCCGCTCGGTGAACATCTACCTCCAGTTCGACGGCTTCGACGAACGCACCCACCTGGAAATCCGCGGCCGTGACCTGCGTACGTTCAAGCAGCGGGCACTGGACAACTGCGCCGAGGCCGGGCTGACCGTCACCCTCGTCGCCGCCGTCGAGCGCGGCCTCAACGAACACGAACTCGGCGCGATCATCGAATACGGCATCGACCACCCCGCCGTCCGCTCGGTCGCCTTCCAGCCGGTCACCCACTCCGGCCGGCATCTTGCCTTCGACCCGCTCAACCGGCTGACCAACCCCGACGTGATCAAGCTGATCAATGAGCAGAGGCCGGACTGGTTCGCCAAGGGCGACTTCTTCCCCGTTCCGTGCTGCTTCCCGACCTGCCGCTCCATCACCTATCTGCTTGTCGACGGCGAGCCGGGCAACCGCACCATCGTGCCCATCCCGCGGCTGCTGAACGTGGAGGACCACCTCGACTACGTCACCAACCGCGTGATGCCCGACGCCGGGATCCGCGAGGCCCTGGAGAAGCTGTGGTCGGCCTCCGCTTTCATGGGCACGACCACGACGGAGGAGAAGCTGCGGGCGGCTGCCGAGGCCCTGGACTGCGCGGACTCATGCGGCATCGACCTGCCCGAGGCCGTGAAGGACCTGAACGACAAGGCGTTCATGATCGTGGTTCAGGACTTCCAGGACCCGTACACACTCAACGTCAAGCAGCTGATGAAGTGCTGCGTCGAGGAGATCACCCCCGACGGCCGGCTCATCCCGTTCTGCGCGTACAACTCGGTCGGCTACCGCGAACAGGTCCGCGCGCAGATGTCCGGCGTACCGGTCTCGGACGTCGTACCCAACGCGCTGCCGCTCGCCGACCGTCTCACCGCAACCCCGTACGGGTCGAAGACCGCCACCACCCCGATCGGAGCAGGGGAGTCCCCGTCATGACGCAGCCCCCCACCGGCGAGGAGCTGAAGGCATGTTGCGCCGCCGCGTACTCGTCCGACATCGTCGCCCTGCTGCTCGGCGACTCCTACCACCCCGGCGGTACCGCCCTGACCCGGCGCCTCGCCGACGTCCTCGCCGTGGCCCCGGGGGCACGTGTTCTCGACGTCGCTTCCGGACGCGGCACCACCGCCCTGCTCGTCGCCGATGCCTACGGCGCACAGGTTGACGGGGTGGACTACTCCGCCGCCAACACCGCCCTCGCCCAGGGCGCCGCCCAGGCTGCCGGGCTCGCCGACCGGGTGCGCTTCACCACCGGCGACGCCGAGCAACTCCCGTACCCCGATGGCGTCTTCGACGCGGTCATGTGCGAGTGCGCGCTGTGTACCTTCCCGGACAAGGCGCAAGCGGCGGCCGAATTCGCCCGCGTCCTGAAACCCGGCGGCCGACTGGGCATCACCGACGTCACCATCGACCCCGACCGCCTCCCGCCCGAACTCACCGGACTCGGCGGCCGTATCGCCTGCGTCGCCGACGCCCGGCCGCTGGACGAGTACACAGAGCTCCTGGCTGCCGCGGGCCTGCGCACCCTGCGTACCGATCGCCACGACGAGGCCATGCTGCGCATGATCGACCAGATCGAGGCGAGACTGAACCTGCTGCGCATGACCGCCGTGGACAAGCTCACCGCCGCCGGCGTCGACCTCGACGCCGCCCCCGTCGCCCTCGAAGCGGCTCGTACGGCCGTGGCGGACAGTGCCCTCGGCTATGTCCTGCTGAGCGCGGAGAAGGACGGGGACGCCTGATCGCCTGTGGCTCCGCGGCGCCGTTCGTCAGGCGCCGCCGCCCGCGTCCCTGCTCCAGCAGCCCCGGCGGGTACCAGTGGGCAACTGGACGCGCTGCCCGGTGGGCCGCACGCCGGCTGTCGCGCGGATGCCGGCCGCCGCCGATGCCCAGCAGTCGCGTCCGCCGGGTTTCGTGTGCCGTGGTGTGGTGGTCTACCGGTGCGTAGGTAAGGGCGGTCACATACCTGTCCACGCCATGCGTCCTAGCGTCAGTGGCGAAAGCACCGGAGCGAACACACCGGA
Organism: Streptomyces sp. NPDC027962; assembly: GCF_055566095.1. Classification (NCBI taxonomy): domain Bacteria; kingdom Bacillati; phylum Actinomycetota; class Actinomycetes; order Kitasatosporales; family Streptomycetaceae; genus Streptomyces; species Streptomyces sp. NPDC027962. The sequence continues at coordinate 60,230 of NZ_JBVHTA010000014.1, read as the reverse complement.
TGGGATGATCAGTATGGCCACCGCAGCAGATGTATCCCCCAAGACCGCCGCCGTCCCGGTCCACGCCGTGTGGGGTGCCGCGGCCGGACTGGTCGGCGGAATCGGATTCGGGATCTGGATGTCGGTCTCCCGGCCGATGATGGACACCGCGATGATCACGATGGTCGCGGGCCTGCTCGGCTCCACCAACGCGTTCGTGGGCTGGCTGATCCACCTCGCGATCGCGCTGGCGGCCGGCACGGTCTTCGGCGTCGTGTTCGGCCACCTCGCGCAGCGGCTCGCGCCCGCTGTCGCCCTCGGCCTGGTCTACGGCGGGGTGTGGTGGTTCCTCGGAGCCCTGTGGATCATGCCGGCCAACATGGGCATGCCCGTCTTCGAATGGAACGACGTCACCGCCTCCAGCCTCGGCGGCCACCTCGTCTTCGGCCTCCTGGCCGGACTCACCTTCTCCTGCATCGCAACGATGGCAGACAAGCGGACCGGCCGGGCCACGGGATGACACCGCCATCACCGGCGTCAACACCTGGTCCCGGCGCACCGTTCCGGGGTGCTGGACCTTTCCTCGGTGCCCCGGAGCACTACTGTCTGGCCGACAGCGCGGGAGCGCTGGCCAGCCCGCCGTGGGGATCCGTGCCTCCGCCGTGGGCACCGGGACGACGCGAGGAAACACACCACATGACCCACACCGGTGACGACACCGAGAAGACCTGGTGCATCTCCGAGGTCGACATCTTCCGCGACCTGAACGAGGCGGAGATGGACGCCATTGCCGCCGCGGCTCCGATGAAGGCCTACAGCGCCGGCGAACTGCTGTACTCACCTTCCCAGCCCTCCGAGGTGCTGTTCATCCTCAAGAAGGGCCGCGTCCGCATCTTCCGGGTCTCCGCCGACGGCCGCGCCCTGACCTGCGCGATCATCAGCCCGGGCACCATTTTCGGCGAGATGGTCCTCCTCGGGCAGAGGATGTACGACAACTTCGCCGAGGCCCTCGACGACGTCACCGTCTGCGTCATGAGCCGCGCCGACGTCCATCGCTTCCTGCTGACCGACGCCCGCATCTCAGCCCGCATCACCGAGATTCTCGGCCGCCGCCTCACCGACCTCGAACAGCGCCTGTCCGACAGCGTCTTCAAGTCCGTGCCGCAGCGCATCGCCACCACCCTGCTCACCCTCGCGGCCGAGACCCGGCCCAGGGTGCTCGGTGCACGAAGCCCGCAGATCGCGCTCACCCACCAGCAGATCGCCGCTCTGGCGGGTACCTCCCGGGAGACCACCACCAAGGTGCTGCGTGACTTCGCCGACCAGCACCTCATCCGCCTCGCCCGGGGCCGCATCACCGTCCTCGACCCGCAGCGCCTTGCCGATCACGCGGGCTGACGTCACCGAACCGTAAGCCACCAGGACCGCACCCAACTCGTCCGCACGGCCTACAGTTCAGCCGACCCCGACCTCCAGGAGCGACCAACCCATGCGTGCCCGCCTCATCCTCCCCGGCCTCGTGGCCGCCACCGCACTCACCCTGGCCGGCTGCGGCAGCGACGACGGCGCCTCCCCCCGCGGCGCAGCGGATACGGCCGCTCCGGCGGCCTCCGGCTCCTCCGCGCCGGCAGGCGGGCAGTCCGGGGCTTCAGCGGTACCCGAGGCGCTGCGCTTCACCGGCACGACCGTGGACGGCCGGCCCTTCGACGCCGCGACACTGGCGGGCAAGCCCACCGTGCTGTGGTTCTGGGCCCCGTGGTGCCCCACCTGCAAGGCCCAGGGACCCGAAACCGCCAGGGTCGCCGCCCAGTTCCGCGGCAAGGCGAACGTGATCGGGGTGGCCGGACTCGACAAGCCGCAGGCCATGAAGGACTTCGTCACCGACACCAAGGTCGGCGCCTTCCCGAATCTGTCCGACGAACGCGGGGAGATCTGGAAGAAGTTCGAGATCACCCAGCAGAGCTTCTACGTGGTCCTCGACAAGGACGGCAAGACCGTCTTCACCGGAAGCCTCCCGGCCGGCAAGGGGCTCGCCGACAAGATCAGCCCGCTCGTGGGCTGACCGCCGTGTCGGACCTGCCTCTCGCCCTGGCTCTGACAGCGGGCATGCTCGCCGCCGTCAACCCCTGCGGCTTTGCCCTCCTGCCCGCCTATCTCTCCCTGCTCGTCCTCGGCGACGACACACCCACCCGCACCGCGGCCGTCACCCGCGCGCTGACCGCGACCACCGCCATGACCGCCGGATTCGCCGCCGTGTTCGCCCTGTTCGGCCTCGCCGTCGCGCCCGTCGCCGGCCAGGTCCAGCATCATCTGCCCTGGTTCACCATCGCCTTCGGCCTCCTCCTGGCCGTAGCCGGCGGCTGGCTGCTGGCCGGACGGGACCTGCCCACCCTGCTTCCGAAACTCCGACGCGCCCCCACGGTGACCCGTTCCGTGCCGTCGATGGCCCTGTTCGGCGCCGCCTACGCCATCGCGTCCCTCGGCTGCACCATCGCCCCCTTCCTCGCCATCGTCGTCTCCGCCTTCCGCAGCGGCTCAGCTCTCGAAGGTGCCTTCCTGTTCACGGCGTACGCGGCCGGCATGGGTCTGGTCGTCGGCGTCGCCGCCCTGTCCGTCGCCCTCACCCGAACCGCCCGCGTACGCCGGCTGCGCCAACTCGGCTCCGTCGCCTCGCGCCTCGGCGGCATCCTGCTTCTCCTGGTCGGTTCCTACGTCGCGTACTACGGCTGGTACGAGATCCGAGTCCTGCGCGACGCCCGGACCAGCGACCCCGTCATCGAGACAGCAGGCACCGTCCAGCAGTTCATCGCCGGCCTGCTGGACGGCATCGGCATCCCCGTGATCGCCGCGGCCTTCGCCGCGCTGCTGCTCACTGCCGTCACGCTGCGCCGCCGCCGACAGCGCCAAGACCGTGCGCAAGTACCGGACGGGCCGCGCCACCCGGCCTGACGACGGCAGCGTCACAAGCGGCTCTGCGCGGATGCCTGAAAGGCTGCGAAGTCCCGGCGGCATGCGGAGAACGCCATTGGCCGGCCGGCGAATTCATCTCCTTCGGGTTCCGGCGTCGATCGCGTCGGGTTCCAGGCGTGTGCGGAGGGTGGTGGCGAAGTCCTCGGCGCGGGAGAGCTGGACGCGGAGCTTGTCGATCTGCTCGATGGCAGCCTGTTCGTAGCTGCGGACGCGCTCCAGAAGGGCTTCGCGCTCGTCGGCGTCGAGGCCGGTGTCGGCGTCGAGGCGGTCGGTGGCGTCCAGGAGGTCGCGCATCTGGTCGAGAGTGAAGCCGAGGGGCTTCATGCGGCGGATGACCATGAGCCGCTGCACGTCGGTCTCGGTGTAGAGGCGGAAGCCGCCCTGGGAGCGCGCGGAGGGGACGACCAGACGGGTCTCCTCGTAGTGGCGGATCGTGCGCAAGGACAACTCGGTCCGTGCGGCGACCTCGCCGATCTGCATGTGCTTGCCGTCCACGCCCGTGATCCTCTGGCCTCTCTCGCTGCTGTCAGCGGGACCGCGTAGGGCGCCGCCGATCACTACTCTAACGTTAGGGTAGAGTTGTTGTCGGTGAGGGCGGCGTGCCGCTGCCCCGCCATTGCCGTGTCGGGGCCGATGGTGCCCCCGGCGAAGTTCCGATTGTTGCAGGAGAGAAGCGTGCGCGAGCCCACGACGCCCGCCGCCGCCTGCCCGCCGTGACGCTCGGCCCCCGGACGTGAGCCCGGCCGCGCCCTCGGGCAGGTCCCCGCTCCCTACTCCGATTTCCGGCCCGCGTCTTCACGGGGCCGTCCGCGGGGTGCCGACCCGGCCACCTCGCGTTCTTCCCGCACGCCTCGCCCTGCCGAACGGTGCGTGCCCGAGCACGACAGGTTCCGTCCCCCTTGTCTTCTGTTGCTTCCGTTCTGTCCCCGGCCGCGCGCCTGCGCGGCCTGAAGCCCGACTGGCTGAACGATCCGAAGGTCTGGCGCACCGAGGTGCTGGCCGGCCTGGTCGTCGCCCTGGCCCTGATTCCCGAGGCGATCTCGTTCTCGATCATCGCCGGTGTCGACCCCGCGATCGGCTTGTTCGCCTCCTTCACCATGGCCGTGACCATCGCGATCGTCGGCGGCCGACGCGCGATGATCTCCGCTGCCACCGGTGCCATCGCCCTGGTCATCGCGCCGCTGAACCGTGAGCACGGTCTCGGCCACCTGATCGCCGCGGTTGTCCTGGCCGGCGTCTTCCAGGTGATCCTCGGCGCTCTCGGGGTCGCCAAGTTGATGCGCTTCATTCCCCGTTCGGTGATGGTCGGTTTCGTCAACTCCCTGGCCGTTCTGATCTTCATGGCCCAGGTCCCCGAGATGAGACACGTTCCCTGGCCGGTGTATCCGCTGATCATCGGTGGTCTGGTGCTGATGGTGTTCTTCCCGAAGATCACTACTGTCGTCCCCGCCCCGCTCGTCTCGATCGTGATCCTGACCGTGATCACCGTCGGCGCGGCCATCGCGGTGCCGACCGTCGGCGACAAGGGCGCCCTGCCCTCCTCCCTGCCGGTGCCCGGTCTGCCGGACGTTCCCTTCACCCTGGACACGCTGGCGACGATCGCGCCGTACGCGTTCGCGATGGCGCTGGTCGGGCTCATGGAGTCGCTGATGACGGCCAAGCTGGTCGACGACATCACCGACACCCACTCCAACAAGACCCGCGAATCGATCGGCCAGGGCATCGCCAACATCGTCACCGGCTTCTTCGGCGGCATGGGCGGCTGCGCCATGATCGGCCAGACCATGATCAACGTGAAGGTCTCCGGCGCCCGCACCCGGCTGTCCACCTTCCTCGCCGGCGCGTTCCTGATGGTCCTGTGCATCGTCTTCGGCCCGGTCGTCTCCGACATCCCCATGGCCGCCCTGGTCGCCGTCATGATCATGGTGTCGTTCGCGACCTTCGACTGGCACTCCATCGCCCCGAAGACACTTCGTCGCATGCCCGCGGGCGAGATCGTCGTCATGCTCGTCACCGTCGTGTGCGTCGTGGCGACGCACAACCTCGCCATCGGCGTCGTGGCCGGCTCCGTCACCGCCATGGTCATCTTCGCCAAGCGTGTCGCCCACCTCGCCGAGGTCACCGCGGTCACCGACCCCGACCACACCACCGTGGTCTACCGGGTCACCGGCGAACTGTTCTTCGCCTCCTCCAACGACCTCGTCGGCCAGTTCAACTACGCAGGCGACCCGAAGAACGTCATCGTCGACCTGTCCGCCGCACACATCTGGGACGCGTCCTCCGTCGCCGCCCTCGACGCCATCGAGACCAAGTACGCCCAGCGCGGCAAGACCGTCGAGATCACCGGCCTCAACACCCCCAGCGCCCACCTCCACGGCAAGCTCACCGGCGAACTCACCGCCGGCCACTGACGACACCGCACGCACCTCGGAGGACCCCCGGCACCGGTCCGGGGGTCCTCCGCCGTCACGTGACGTCGCCTCCGCGGCCGGCGTCGGCAAGAGGCATGGCACGGGCGGCCGTGGTGATGACGGTGGTCGTCCGGGGGCACCGTCCAGGCCACGGTCTTCGTCCTCCGCGGGGACCGCAGGCCGGCCGATACGCGGCTCTTGGCGTCCTTGACGGGTCAGCGGTCGCGCGGTTCGGGGCCGGCGCCGGCGGGATGTCTCCCCAGCAGTTCGGCGAGACCGCGGCGTGTGGTGGCGATGACCACGCGATCCTCCGGGCGCAGCACGTAGCCGGGGTGGAGGTCCCACAGCAGTTGCGGCTGGTCGCCGTCGTGGTGGGTGGAGGCGAGGTCGGGGCGGCGTGCTGCGGGCGAGGCCGTGTCGAGGGCGAGTACGCGCCAGGCGCCCGGGTGGAACGCCTCGGAAACGGTGCGTCCCTCGAACTGGGGGTGTCCGGAGACGAGCAGGGCGGCGAAGAGGAGGACTTTGCGTTCGACGGGGATGGCGCCGAGGATCTGGCGGCCCATCATGGCGCCGGCGAAGGCCGGGGCGGCGAGATGGGTGACGCTACGGCTGCGCGTGAGGGCGTCGGGGTGCGCGGTGCGCAGGGTGCGGTAGACGGCGGAGGCGAAGTCGTCGTCGTACAGGCGCAGGGCCACGCGCAGATCGGCCTTGACGGTACGGGCGTGGAGCGCGGCCTCCAGATTGGTGGTGTCGGAGCTGGTGAGGGCGAGCAGGGCGTGCGCACGGTGGATCTTGGCGGCTTCCAGGGCGCCCTCTTCGGTGACGTCTCCGAGGACGACCGGCACGTGGAGGCTGCGGGCGAGGGGGATGCCGCGGGCGTCGGGGTCCTCCTCGACGCAGACCACCGGGATGTCGAGCTCTCGCAGCCGGGTGAGGACACGGCTGCCGACCTTTCCGAGGCCGAGCATGACGACGTGGCCGGACAGTCCCCGCGGCGGGCGGCGCAGTGTGCCCGCGTCACGGAAGGTGCCCATTGCCTCCAGTGCTCCGGCGACGAGCAGGGGCAACAGGGCGAGGCCGACGAGCCCGGACAGGAGCTGGAGAACCTGGTTGGTGACTGACCCTTTGATCGCCGGGTCGTTGATCGAGAACAGGTCGAGCAGTGTGATGTAGGCGGCGTGCACCGGGTCGGCGTCGGTGAGCAGGGTTGTGGTGAGGGTGAGGGCGAGGACGGCGGCGACGATGCCGGCGAGCGCCCATCGCAGGCGGCTGGAGAAGAGTTCGCGCAGCGGCGCCCCACGGCGGGCCAGACGCCGCGCGGGCAGGGCGGGGCCGGCGTACCGGACGGTCTCCAGGACGACGCTGCCGCGCCCGGTGCCGCTTGTCACGGTCCGGTCGTCGGGCAGGAGGAGAGGGCCTTGTGGGCCGCTGGCCTCCGAGCCTTCGGCGCCCGCCGGGTCGGCGGTGGTGGACGACAGCAGTGCCAGGGTGCACAGGCCGGGGTCCGGCATCTCACCGCGTCCGGGCGGGGGACGTTCGGCCGCGCGCAGGAGGACGCCGTCCGCCTGGACGACCTTGCTCGTTCCGGCGACGGCGGTGGCGGCGAGGGCGGGGGCCGCGGTGTCCGCGTCGGACAGGACGGTCGCGGAGGCGTCGAGGACGGCCCGGTCCATGCCGGGGGAGTGCGCGAGCGCCGCCTGGTCGAGCAGTTCCTCCAGGTGCTGGCCCAGCTTGCGGTTGTACATGCGGACCACGAGCCGGAGCCCGGGGCTGAGCCGGCGGGCGGCGAGAGCGGCCCGCACGTTCGTCTCGTCGTCCTCGTACAGCAGCGCGAGCGCGGTCGCCCGGTCGACCCCGGCCCGCAGCAGCGCCTCCTGCGTCGGAGCCTGCGCCGTCATCACGTGTACGGGCACCACCGTGCCGCCGCTCGTCGTGTCCGCCGGCACCGCGACCGGCCCGCCGGTCCGCTCCTCGGCCCATTCGCGGGTGACGACCAGGACGACCCGCTGACGGTAGACCTCCCGGAGCTCGTCGGCCAGGCGGGGCGCGAGCCCGTCGTCGCCGCAGACCACCATGTGCCCAGCGGCGCGCGCCTCCGCGTTCCCCTGGTGCGGCAGTGCCGCCATGTCTCCCCCTGTGACGTTGTGGACGTACGGTTCCCGATCACCGGTCTGCGCGGGGCGAACGGCCTTGCTGCCGGCCTGCCTGCCCGGGTGCTCGGCTCCGCGAGGGCGAGGGTCATGGGCCCAGCGCTGTCTGCCGTCGGGAGCATGGTTCCACCGACCAGTGCTTCGATTCACTGCCGGAGTCCGGCAGTCTTTACGTGTTTTCAATGCCGTCACCGTCAGGTCGTCGGCCGGACGGGACGGAGGCGGTGCCCGTTGGATCGCGCTCCGGTGAGCCGGGAAGTCCGGTCGGCACGGTCTTCCGCCAGCCCTGGAGTTCCCGGCGTGCCTGTCGCCCTGCTGTTCCTGGCGCTGTTCGCGCCGGCCTGGCGTTCGGCATCGCTCTGGGTGTCCGTGCGTGGCGGCTCCCGCGCCTGCTTCTGCGGGAAGGCGCGGGACGGTGTTGCCCGCATCGCTGCTGTGCGGCGCGCCGACGGCGAGCGTCGGCCGAGCCCGGGGGAACGGCTGTCGCCGATCAAGGGTGACACGACGCGCGGGACAGGGCACTGACAGGTGCGCGAGCCCATAAGCTACTGACCAGTCGAAATAGATGCCCGTTGAACGGATATAGGTGTCCGGATAACGGTCGTGTCACGCTCGCTGCGGCTTTTGAAGATCACCGTACGTGATGTGATCTGTATCACCTCACGTTTCGGTGTTGCCGTGATAGGAATGCGCAACTTCGCAGGTGGCACCACCCCTCGCCATCCTGCGGGGCGCCGGGCACGTACCCGGCAGTACGACCGAGGTGATCACGCTCCGAGTCCGCGGGCGCGACCCCCCCCGGGTCGCCGATCGGACAACGGCGTTCGCTCCAAGACCGCACATTCACCGGCGTAGCCTTCCCGCGCGCCGGCCCTGCGTCACGAGGTATCCACCGTGTCACTCGACTCCATCACGCAGTCCGTCGACGAAGCCGTCAGCGGATTCTTCGAGCCCATAGCCAAGTGGCTCGGAGACATCGTCTTCTACTCCGTTTCCGTCGGCGGAACGGACCTGCCCCTCATCGTCGCCTGGCTCGTCGTCGCCGGTCTGGTCTTCTCCGGCTGGTTCGGGCTCGTGCAGGTCCGCAAATTCCGTCTCGCCGTCGACGTCGTGAGAGGGAAGTACGACGAGAAGGGGTCGGCCGGCGAGGTCAACCACTTCCAGGCCCTGACCGCCGCCGTCTCCGGAACGGTCGGCCTTGGCAACATCGCCGGTGTGGCCGTCGCCGTCTCCATCGGTGGCCCGGGCGCGACCTTCTGGATGATCCTGTGCGGCCTGCTCGGCATGGCCACCAAGTTCGTCGAGGTCACGCTCGGTGTGAAGTACCGCGAGGTGCACGCCGACGGCACCGTCTCCGGCGGCCCGATGCACTACCTGCCCAAGGGCCTCGCCGAGCGCTTCGGCAAGAACGGCAAGACCCTCGGCAAGGTCCTCGCGGTCCTCGCCTCCTTCATGGTCCTGTTCTTCGGCCTCTTCGGCGGCAACCTCTTCCAGGTCAACCAGTCCTACGCCCAGCTGGTTTCCGTCACCGGCGGCGAGGACGGCCTCATGGGCTCCTCCGCGGGCGCCTTGTTCTTCGGCATCCTGATCGCCGCGCTCGTCGGCATCGTGCTGCTCGGCGGCATCCGCTCCATCGCCAACGTCACCAGCAGGCTGGTCCCGGCCATGGCCGGCATCTACATCGTCGCCTGCCTGGTCGTCATCCTGGTCCACGTCACCGCGGTCCCGGCGGCCGTCAGCACGATCATCGAGGGTGCCTTCAACCCGCAGGGTGTCGCCGGTGGTGTGCTCGGTGCGCTGATCGTCGGCTTCAAGCGGGCCGCCTTCTCCAACGAGGCCGGACTCGGCTCGGCGCCCATCGCGCACTCCGCGGTCAAGACCAAGCACCCCGCGAGCGAGGGCCTGGTCGCCCTCCTCGAGCCGTTCATCGACACTGTCGTCATCTGCACGATGACCGCGCTGACCATCGTCATCGCCAACCCGGCCAGCTGGGCCGAGGCGCGCGCGGGCGAGTCGATCGGAGGCGTCACGATCACCTCCGACGCCTTCGCCACCGTCATGCCGTGGTTCCCGTACATCCTCACCTTCGCAGTGATGCTGTTCGCCATCTCCACGGTGCTGACCTGGGGCTACTACGGCCTCAAGTCGTGGACGTACCTCTTCGGCCGCAGCAAGGCGAGTGAGGTCATCTACAAGGTCGTCTACACCGTCTTCGCGGTCGCAGGCTCCCTGCTCACGCTGCAGACCCTGATCGACATGGCCGACGCCGTGCTGTTCATGCTCGCGGTCATCAACATCATCGGCCTCTACCTCCTCGCCCCCGTCGTCAAGCGCGAGCTGAACTCCTTCCTCGCCTTCGTGAAGAAGCGCGAAGCGGGGACGCCCCCGAAGGGCGACGAAGACCAGGAGCCGGTGACGACCACCGTCTGACCGCCCCCGCGGCCCGGTTCCCGAGCGGGCCCGTGCACACCTCGCGCCTTGGTGTGGACGGGCCCGCTTGCGTGCGTTTCAGCAGGTGAGAACCCCACTGGTGGGATCAGGTGAGGGTCGATAGGGTTCAAAGAACGCGTCAAATGCGACGCTGGTGTGCCGGGAAGTCTGGTCGGCGTCCGAGGGCCCGTGTGCCCAAAAGCCGAACGCCCCGGAGGCTCACTCCATGACGCAGACCCGCCCGCGCGACCCGCTCTTCGGCGTCCTGCCGTGGCCCGAACGGCAGGCCATCTCCGAAGCGCTTCGTACGGAAACCGTCGGCGGCCTCGTCCTCCTCGCCGCCGCCGTCGTCGCGCTCGTCTGGGCGAACAGCCCCTGGAGCGACGTCTACGAGTCCATACGGGACTTCCACTTCGGCATACCCGCCCTGGGCCTCGACCTGTCCGTCGGGCACTGGACCGCCGACGGGCTGCTCGCCGTGTTCTTCCTCGTCGCCGGCGTCGAGCTGAAACGCGAACTCGTCGTGGGCGAGCTGCGTACGCCGGCCACCGCGGCTCTCCCCGTCATCGCAGCCGTGTGCGGCATGGCGGTACCGGCCGTCCTTTACATCGCCACGGCCGCGGCAGGGGACGGAAGCCTCAAGGGCTGGGCCGTGCCGATGGCCACCGACATCGCCTTCGCGCTCGCGGTCCTCGCCGTCATCAGCACCCATCTGCCGTCCGCTCTGCGGGCGTTCCTGCTGACTCTGGCCGTCGTCGACGACCTCGGTGCCATCCTGATCATCGCCGTCTTCTTCACCTCGGGGCTCAACTTCTGGGCGCTGGGCGGAGCGTTCGCCGGACTCGTCCTCTTCCACCTCCTCCAGCGATTCCGCGTACGGGGCTGGTGGTGGTACGTGCCGCTCGGGCTGGCGATCTGGGCGCTGATGTACAACTCCGGTGTCCACGCCACCGTCGCGGGCGTCGCCATCGGCCTCATTCTGCGTACCACCCGTGACAAGGGTGAGAAGGCATCGCCGGCGGCCCGGGTCTCCCACCTCGTGCATCCCTTCTCGGCAGGCGTCGCGGTGCCGTTGTTCGCCCTCTTCGCCGCCGGTGTCACCATCTCCGGTGCCGCTCTGACCCAGGTCTTCACCGACCCCGAGCCGCTTGCCGTGCTGATCGGCCTCGTCATCGGCAAGATCCTCGGGATCTTCCTCGGCACGTACCTCGCCGCGCGCTTCACAAGAGCGCAGCTCAACCCCGACCTCGCCTGGGCCGACGTGTTCGGGATCGCGGCCTTGGCCGGGATCGGGTTCACCGTTGCTCTCCTCATCGGCGAACTCGCCTTCCCGGACCCTGCGGAGGCCGAGCACGTCAAGGCCGCTGTCCTCATCGGCTCCCTGACCGCAGCCGCCCTTGCCTCGGTGCTCTTGCGGCGCCGCAACCGCCTGTACCGGCGTCTGTGCGAGGAAGAGGAACGGGACGAGAACGCCGACGGCATCCCCGACATCTACCAGACCGGCGTGCGGCCCGGCGACGCCGCACGCGGCTAGGGAGACGCCATGGAAGCCGCACTGCTCGGACGACCATGGTTCTCGCCATCCAGGTCATCCGCACCGCCGTCCGCGAACTGAGAGTGCCCGGCAGCGGACGACATCAGTGGGCGTGCCTCCGAGACCGTCGGGCTCTGGGCGCAGGTGCAACCACCCCGCTCGTCCTCGGGGCGGCCGGAGGGGCGTTCGCCGGGCCGACGATCCCGCCCCGGGCGTACTGGCCGGGCTGCTCGTCGCGTTCACCGTCGCCCGGCCGAGCAGATGCGCTGATGGCCTGAGGACCCTTCCCCCCACCGGCGAGGTGATTTCCGCGTTCCGGCAGCCGAAGGTCTGTCCGGTTGCCCGTCACGGACCTGTCACTGCCGCGTGAGGAACGTATAAGGTTCGTACCGGTGTGCCGGGAAGTCTGGTCGGCGAACAAGGGACACGTCTCTTCGTCGATCGGGGATTTCTGCCATGCTGCTCGTCGCCGTCTTCGGGGCCGCGCTGCTCGTCGCCGTACTCCTGTCCGGGCTCGCCGCCCGCACCGTCCTGTCCACCTCGCTGCTCTTCCTGCTGGGCGGGGCACTGGTCAGCGACGGCTTCCTCGGGCTGATCCACATCACGCCCGACAGCGAGATCGTGTCGGTCACCGCCGACCTCGCGCTGTTCGCTGTGCTGTTCACCGACGGGATGCACGTCTCCTTCGCCAAGCTGCGGGCCAACTGGCGCAATCCCGCACGCGCGCTCAGTCTGGGCATGCCGCTCGCCTGCGTCGGCATGGCTCTCATCACCCACTACCTGGTCGGCCTGGACTGGACGACGTCCTTCCTGGTGGGAGCGGTCCTCGCGCCGACCGACCCCGTGTTCGCCTCAGCGATCGTGGGGCGCAAGGAAGTTCCGGCCCGGCTGCGTGAACTCCTCAACGTCGAAAGCGGCATCAACGACGGACTCGCTCTTCCGATCGTCCTCGTCCTCATCGCCGCCGCCGGCCCGACCTCGCCCCACGCCGAGGCGTCCCTCGGGAAGATCGGCCTGGAGCTGGGGCTGGGTCTCGCGTTCGGCGTCGTGTTGCCGCTGCTCGTCAACGGACTCGTACGGGTACGGTTCCTGGGCGCTGAGGCGAAGCTGCAGCCGCTCCTGCCGCTGGCCATCGGCATCATCCTCTACGCCGCCTGCCATCTCACCCACGCCAACCCCTACCTCGCCGCGTTCTCCGCGGGCGCCGTCCTCGCGGCCGTCTCGCCGGAATCCCAGAAGGCGTTCGAGCCTTTGGGGGAGTCGCTGGCGGAGCTCGCGAAGTTCGCCGCGCTGCTGGTGTTCGGCGCGCTGCTCACCCCGCAGCTCTTCGGGGACCTGTCCCTCGGCGGATACGCAGCGGTGATCCTGGCGATCGTCCTGATCCGGCCCGCGTCGCTGCTGCTCTCGCTGGTGGGCACGAAGCTCGACCGCAGGGAGAAGCTGGTCGCGGCCTGGTTCGGCCCGAAGGGCTTCGCCTCGGTCGTCTACGGGCTGCTGGTCCTGCAGGCCGGAATCCCCCAGGGCAAGGAGGCATACACGCTGATCGCCGTATGCATCGCCTTCTCGATCATCGCCCACAGCAGCACCGACGTCCCGATCGCCCGCCTCTTCCACGTCGACGACCTCGTCGACACCGGCACTCCACCCCAAAGCCGTCCCGCAGACGACGCGACGACCACCGAGGCCCTTCCCCATGCGCGCACGTGACCTGGCCTGGCCCTGCACGCCTGTGCACCCGGATGCGCCGTGGAGGGAGGCCGCGGAGCTGCTGGTCCGTGAACGGGCCCCGGCGGTCGTCGTGGCGAGCGAGGACGGGCACCCCCTTGCCGTCGTTCCCGCGACACAGGTCCTGACCGCCGCTCTGCCCAGAGCCGTACGCGAGGACCCGCTCCTCGCCGCGGTCGTGGGCGAATCGCTCGACCATGACGTACGGGGCAGGGCAGCATCCCTCCGGCTCACCGACGTGCTGCCCAAGCGGCCGCCCACGCCGGCCGTCGTGAGCCCCGATGCCTCGCCCCTCCAGATGGCCGCGCTCATGGAACGTACCGGCAGCCCGTTCGTCCTGGTCGTCGACTACGAGGACGACCGACCCCACCTCCTCGGCACCATCGACGCGTTGACGCTGGTCCAGTACTTTCTCTGACCGGCGCACCTGACCGGCACGCGGGCCGACCCGTCAGTACGCCAGTCCTTTCGGCCTGCTCCTCGAGCAGATCGACCCCTCCGACGGCTCCGTTCCCGGGAACTTCCCGTTTCCCGGGAACTTCCCGCAAGACCTCCACGTCGGTCTGCTGTCCAGCGCCGTCGTGCTCGCCCGCACCCAAAGCGGTGTGCGGCGGGAGCCGCCCACACACGCATGGTTCGGGCAGCCGATCGCGTGCGAACCGCGCCTGTCGTCACGCCGGCGGACCCGACGAACCCACACCCCCCCGATGCACGGTCGGCACCACGACGACCGGACACACGGCCGTGCGCAGCGCCTCAGCGCTCACCGAGCCGAGCAGCAGCCGCTTCAGCCCGGCGCGGCCGTGGGAGCCGACCACCAACAGGCTCGCGTGCTGCGAGGCATCCACCAGGGCGTGCCCGGGTCGGCGCCGCTCGACGCGCGACCGAATCTTCAGGTCTGGATGACGGGAACGGTGAGGGGCCAGCACCTTCTCCAGCGCCTCCTGCGCTCTCCTCAAAACCGCCTCGCGGTCCCCGATCAGGGGCCCGGCGGGCCCGGTGCTGAGGAGGTCGGGCCGCGTGGACGCATAGACCACGTCGAGGGCGGCGCTGCGGGAGTCGGCCGCGTCGAGCGCGAACTCCATCAGACCTGACAGGAGGTCGTGCACATCGACACCCACCACCACCCGGTTCTCCTTCGGCTCGGCGCTCTCCCCGGGCCCGACCACGAGGACCGGGCACTCGGCGTGTGTGGCGACCTGGAGACTCACTGAGCCGAGCGCCAGCCGAGAGAACCCACCACCGGCACGGTGACCGACAACGATCAGTGACGCCTCGGCAGACCGTTCGATGAGCGCCGGCACGGGGGACCCGGACACCAGGTCCGGTACGATCTCCAGCCGAGGAAACTGCTGGGAGACGGAATCGGCGAACGGTGCGATCACACCTTCCGCACGTTCCACGTACGTGGCGGTCGTGTCGAGGGCTTCGGCCGATCCCGCGGGCAGCGGCCACTCGACCGCGTGCAGGATGTGCAGGGCCGTCCCGCGGCGAACCGCCTCTTCGGCGGCGTGGTGGACGACCCGCCCCTGCTCATGGGTGTCAACGACCCCCACCACCACCGGGCCGGCCGTGTGGTGAACGTGCACAGCCACCTCCTCTCCCGCCGCGGGCCCGGATCCGACGGTCCTGGGGCCCTTGCGGTGCGGCTCGGGACCTGATGCGGGCTCGTCTCCATCACACCCGGCAGCCGCGACCACCGGCAACCGGTGATGTCTGCCCCGGAGAACCAGCTGCTCGGTGCGCCTACGGACTTCGTCCCGTGTTCGAGGTTCCCGAGACCGGGCAGAATCCGGAAGGGAGGGTTCCGGTCGGACTCTGTTCGAACCTCGGAGGTGTGGGCCATGGAATGGTGGGTCTGGCTCGTCCTGGTGCTCGCCGTACTCGCCCTGCTCGCCTTCTCGGCGCTGGCCGTACAGGCACGGCGCCGCAAGGGCCGGGTGATCGCCGGTGGAAGGACTCCGCACGGCAAGGGCGGCCTGTGATGACCGGCTGTCTTCGGGCAGGTGAGATCGCCGGCAAGCCTGTCGTCACGCTGGGCGGCGACGACGTCGCGCAGATCAAGGACATCGTGTTCGACAGCGACAGCGGCACCATCCGCTGCTTCACGCTCAGCGGCCGGGGAATGCTCGCCGGTCCACTGAAACGTGTCCTGCTGTGGCAGAACGTGCACGCACTGGGCCCGGACGCTGTGATGATCCGCGACGAGGCCGCCCTGGACGACGACGCTGCCGCACGCACGGAAGCGGATGCGGGTGGGGACGACGTGCTGGGGGCCCGGATCATGACCGAGGGCGGCAGGGATCTCGGCAGAATCACGGATGTCGTCATCGAGCCCGGGGAGACGGCACGGGTCGTCGGCTACGAGATCGACTCCGCCGCGGAGGCAGGAAGGCTGCTGGTCCTACCGGTGGTCCGGCCGTTGTCCGCGTCCGCGGAAATGGTCGTGGTGCCGGAGGTCACCGTCGAGTACGCCGCCGGTGACCTCGTCGGCCTGCCCGCCGCCGTCGAATCCCTGCGCAATCGACTCACACAGGAGAAGTGATGCTGTTCGGTCATGCCCGGAGTCGGAGCGTGGTCAGTGTCTCCGGCGCCGAGACCGTGGGCACGCTCGCGGCGTGCACCGTTGCCGCTGCCCCGGCTCGCGTCGCGGGCTTCCGGCTCAAGGCCAGAGGCCGGGGCGGCCATGTGCTGCTCTGGGACGACATCCTGGCCTTCGGGGCCGATGCCGTCACCATCCGCGCTGCCGAGGATCTGCGGGCCGAGAGGGACATCGACCCCGCAGACCCGGCCCACAAGAGCCACGATCCGCTCGGCAAACTCGTGCTGACCGAAAGGGGCGAGGCGTTGGGCACGGCCGACGACATCGACTTCGACGAGGCGACCGGGCGCATCCGCCGACTGCTCACCACCGAGGCGGAGATCAGCGGCGAGCGGATCCTCGGCACCGGCCTCTTCGCCGTCGTCGTCGGCACCGACTGACGGACTACTCACGCGGGTTCGGTAGGCGCCGCCGGGTTCGAAGGAGAACGTGCCGTCGGCGCCCATAGTGCCTTGCTGAGGGCGATGGGTTCGTTGCTCGTGAAGTGAATCCTTGTTCAGTCGAGGACTGCCGTGGCTTCGATCTCGACCAGATGGTCGGGTACGTCCAGTGCCGCAATGCCCAGCAGCGTGGCCGGCGGTACCGGAGTGACCCCCAGCTTCGCGGCCGCCCGGGTGATCCCTTCCATGAGCATGGGCATCTTGTCGGGGGTCCAGTCGACGACGTAGACGGTCAGTTTCGCCACGTCGTCGAAGCTGCCACCGGCCTCGGCCAGGGCAGTGGAGACGTTGAGGTAGCACTGCTCGACTTGTGCGGCGAGGTCACCTTCGCCGACCGTGACTCCCTCGGCATCCCAGGCGACCTGCCCGGCGACGAAGACCAGCTTCGACCCGGTCGCGATCGACACCTGCCGGTAGGCACTGATCTCCGGCAGTCCGCCGGGGTTTACCAGGGTGATGGCCATGTTGCCTGTCTCCTTGTCCTGAGAGCCCGCGGGCTCGTTTCCACCAGCGGGGTCAGTTGTCTCTTGTGGTTACTGAAGAACCATAGGAGAGTGATGGCTGACCTGGAAGAACGCACTTTTCAGTGACTGGGGAACCTTATAGTGACCAAGCAGCTCAGGGGATCGTCCGAGGAAGCGGACCTGATGCGCGCGGACTCCCTCGCCAGGGAAATCTTCTCGGACGTCGCCAACAAGTGGGCGCTCCTGATCATCGAGGTCCTCGGTGAGCGCACCCTGCGGTTCAGCGAGTTGCGCAAGGGGATCGAGGGCATCAGCCACAAGATGCTCACCCAGAACCTGCGCATGCTGGAGCGCAACGGCCTGGTCGAGCGGACCGTTCACCCCACCGTGCCACCGCGGGTCGAGTACAACCTGACCGAGCCGGGCCAGGCCCTGCGCGTGACGATCGACGGCTTGTGCGACTGGACCCACCGGTACCTGGGCCACATCGAGTCCTCCCGTCGCCGCTTCGGCGCCTGACCGCGGATCGCTCGTACGCCAAGCCGCCGACCGGACATCCCCGGGCACGGCTCCCTTCCGCCTCGGCCGCCACCCGGATGCCGAGGCGGGGAGGCTCCCGCAGGATGCGTTCGAATCCCTGATCGCGGAGGCAGTCCGCTGGGAGGCGGAGACGGGCCGGAAACCGACATCGCGCAGATCCGGATCGACGCAGCACTGGTGCGTGGCGGCGAGGCCGCCCTCTCACGGACCGAGGAACGCCTCGTCGAGATGACCAATGGGTGCATCTGCTGCACCCTGCGCGACGACCTGCTCGAGGAGGTCGACCGGCTCGCGCGCGAGGACCGCTTCGACTACCTGCTCATCGAGTCCAGCGGCATTTCCGAACCGATGCCCGTGGCCGCGACGTTCGGCCTTCCCCCGCGACGACGGCGCCACCCTCGGCGACCTGGCCCGCCTCGACACCATGGTCACGGTCGTCGATGCCGCAAACTTCCTGCCGGAACCGGGGGGCGGGGACGGGCCCGTGGAGCGGGGGCTCGACGGGGCGGTCCTTCGTCAGCCCGTCGTCGCCGGGGCGGTCCGCGTGAAGTGGCGGGCGGTGGGCGTCGCCAGCGCCGCCGCGGCCGGTACCAGGAAGCAGGCGGCGGCGCACACCGCGAGCACGGCCGTGACCCCGAAGGCGTCGATCGCCGGGGCGATCAGGGCGAGCCCGACCGGCGCCAGGCCGTAGGACACCAGGAAGTCCAGCGAGGAGACGCGGGCCAGCTTCTCCGGGGCGACCTCGCCCGCGTCGCCGGCGCCCATCTCGGCCTGGACGTCGAGCCGCGGCCCCCCGCTGGTGGACTCCGCACCGTGGGGCCGCCGAGGCGGGCGACGCCGAGCCTGTCATCCTCCCCACCGGTACCCCGGAGGTCCGGGCGAAGGCCCGGGACGCCGCCATCGCCGGCCTGCTCTACATCGAGGACGGTGCCAAGGTCGGCCTCATCGGCGTCGTCAACCCGCTGGTCGCGGCGATCCGCGAGCGCGGCGGGGAACCGCAGCCCTGCGACTTCAACCTCAAGGCCACCCAGTGGGGCGACCCCGTCACCGACGACATGCATCAGGTGCTGGACCGCGCCGAGGCCGTCGTCGCCACCGGAATGACCCTGAGCAACGGCTCGTTCGACACCATCCTCGAGCGCTGCCGTTCCCGCGGCAACCCTCCGATCGTCTACGCGCAGACCGGCAGCGCCGTCGCCCGCGCCTTCCTCGGCTCGGGCGTGACCGCCCTGTCCGCGGAACCGTTTACAGGACAGCTCCAGCGGCATTTACGCGTACGCGCTCGCCCTGGCCTGCCACCGGTACGGCATGCGCTGTCACATCGTCGGCTCGACCACGGTGGACCGCACCCTGCGGACCCAACTCGCCGTGCTCGGGGCAACGCTGGAGCAGATGGAACCGTGCAGCGACCTCAAGCTGGACCAGAAGCGGCGGGTGGAGCGGATCCACGAGATCCTCGCCGAACACCCCGAGTACCACTGGATGCGGCAGTACCACGACGACGTCCACTACCTCGGCTACCGCGCGATCGCCGACCGCATCCTGGAGGCGACCGGCGCGGACGGGCTCACCGTCGTAGGCGGTGTCGGGTCCGGCGCGTCCACCGGCGCCCTCGCGGCCACCGGTATGTCGACACCGTCTACGCTCGGCACCACGAGGCCGCGCGGATCGCGGACCTTGCCCCGCGGGAGGTCTCCGACCAGAGCCAGTTGGTGCTGCCGTGGTGCCGGATGCGCTGGAACCGGACTCCGGGGGCGGCCCGGCCCATGGCCTCGTAAGGCCCGGCAGCAGGTGCTCGACCACTGCATCCGCGAGACTGCCGGCCATGGCGCGGGCCCTGGGAGCGAGGCAGAGCAACTCGCCACACTGCCTGGGATCCGCGCAAAGAGCGATATCACCGACGACGAGTTCCGGCGGGGCCAAGGAGAAGATCCTCCACTGAGCCCCCTGCCGGAGGCGGACTTGCGCCGCCCGTGTCCTGCCCGCCGAAACCGTGCTGACCGTGGTTGTTTGGGGGGCGTGATCAGCAAAGTTCGCGCCCGTGTTCTGCCAGCCTCCCAGCGCCGCTCGCTGGACGAACTGACCCAGGACCTGGACCTCTCGTTCGGGGACACCACGTCCAAGCGTTCGGCCTTCTGGACCATGCTGACGCTGTCGTCGGTCATCGCAGGCGGCGGGGTGCTCACGGACTCGACGGCGACCGTGATCGGCGCGATGATCATCGCGCCGCTGTCCACGCCGATCATGGGCATCGCCCTGGGCTCGGTGCAGCGCCGCCGCACCGGATCGGCCAGGGTCGTCCTCCTCGCGTGCCTGCTGGTGGTCGCGGTCGGGATGGCCATGTCGGTGGCCCTCCCCAGTGGCTACGACCTGTTGTCCAACAGCCAGATCTCGTCGCGGACGTCGCCGGGGCTGATGGACCTGATCGCTGCCCTGGCGACCGGTTTCGCCGGCGCGGTGGCGCTGGCCCGGAGGGACGTCGCCGCCGTGCTGCCCGGCGTCGCGATCGCCATCTCCCTCGTCCCGCCCCTGGTGGTGGTCGGGGTATGCCTGGGACAGTTGTCGGGATGGCTGGCGCTGGGCGCACTTGTGCTGTTCGTGTCGAACCTCTTCGCCCTGGTCTTCGGGGGCATGGTGGTCTTCGCTTCGCTCGGTTACGGCGTGGAGGCCGACAAGGCGGCCGGACGGCCTGCCCGCCGTGCATACGCCGCCATGGCGCTGCTGTTCGTCGTCGTGTTCATTCCGCTGACGGCCAACACCGTGGTCACGCTCCTGCTCAACGCATGGACCGGCCGGACCAAGGAGGCGGCGGAACAGTGGCTCGCCGACGAGCCCGGCGCGTCCGTCACGAGTGTCGACGCGGCCTCCCGGACGATGTACGTCCACGTCCGCACCCCCGGAGACCTCCCGCCGGTGGAGTCTCTGCTCGACCGGCTCGAGGGACGGATCCCGGATGGCATCCCCGTCGTGGTGGACGCGTCACGTGGTCGGCGCATCGACGCCGGAGTGGTCGGCAACTGAGCATCGCACCGGCTCGATCCAGCCGTGCCCGTCGTTCGTGACGGGACGGTCTTCGAGAACCGGTGGACCGCGCTTTCTGCCGCTGCGCACCAGGACTGCACGCCGACAAGCGCTCCAGCAGCCGTCGGGCGGCGAGCAACTCCAGCGCCGGTTGGGCCCGCAGACTGTCGCTCACGACCGCCATCGGAGGCAGCCGATTCAGCAGACACTCGCCCATACCGCCCGGGACCCAGGGGGAGCCGGTATCCGAATTCGGCTCCCAAACGGCTCCCAAGACGGCCTGCGGAACCACTCAGAGACCCGACCCGCGATGCGATCAGGCCCCTGACCTCGACCTCACCGGCGCGGGCTCAGCCCGGTGAACGGGGCTGTCCAGGACGGCTCCGACGCCGTGATCACACCAGCCAGAACAAGATCATCCCATTCGGGCCCGGCGGTCAACGGTCAAGGGATAATCTCTACCTTCTTTCGGCCGAGCGGGAGGACAGGCGGACCATGGACGCAGAGTCGGCGGGCAGACCTGAACTCCCGTACCCCGGACTGGAGGTGGCCGCCGACGCGGGCGAGATCAACGCTGTCTACCGCTTCGGCCTTCTGCTGCGGGAAGCAGGTGAGGAGGAGAGGGCCCACATCCGGTACATGCGCGCCGTCGAGCCGGGCTCACCTGGCGAGCCGCATGTGCTGGGCATGCTCTTCTGCGCAGACGGAGACCATGCCGAAGCGGAGGTGTGGTGGCGTCGGGCCGCCGAACTCGGCAATCCCCGGGCCGCTTTCTACCTCGGGGCAGTGCTCAGCGAGCGCGGCGAGACCGCCGAGGCCGAACCCTGGCTTCGCCGGGCGGCCGAGGGCAATGACCCGGATGGCGCCGGCAACTACGGAGTCCTGCTCCGTGACCGTGGGGAACTCCGCGAGGCCGAGACCTGGTTCCGGCGCGCCGCCGAAGCCGGAAACACCCACGGTGCGGTACTGCTCGGCCTCCTGGTCCGTGACCGCGGGGACCTTGACGAGGCCGAGATGTTGTTCCGCGGGGCCGCCGAAGCCGGAGACGATGATGCCGCCAACAATCTCGGACGCCTGCTTGTGGAACGCGGCGACCTCGGCGAGGGCGAAAACTGGTTCCGCCGGTCGGCCGAGGCCGGCAACCCAGTCGCGGCCGATAATCTCCGGACTCTCCGGGCCGAGCGCAAACGACGCTGGTGGCGTCGCCGCTGAGGCTCCTGCCGTCGGTCAGCAGCGTTCCAGCCGACAGACAGGGCCGATCGGCGGCTCACCTCTGCCCGTAGTCCCGCCTCTCGCCGGCACTACAAGCCAACCCTCCAGTCGGCCGGCTCTCTGCCGCGCATCACTCAGAGATCATTGACGGAACAGATCTGAGGGCGATCAGCGATCCGTACCGGCGGCGGGTCTGCCGACGCCCCGTCATCTTCCGTCATGCACAACCGGAGACCACCGGGCATGGGGCCTCCCCGGTGCGGCACCGGGCCGCGCCGGGGAGGGGTGACGGTCATGGCCTCCGGGTCAAAGTCCCGCCCCCTCAGCTGTCTTGACCGCGACCACAGCCCAGGTGCGGTGCGGAATGCGCAGGACGTCACCAGGGAAGTGGTCACGCAGGATGCCGTCCAAATCGGCTGAGAACGCCTCGACCCGTTCAGGGGTGAGGCTCGCGCCCACGCCGGCGCTGGCCCGGATCCGCCCGGTCCATGCCTGGGGGGTGTACGGCACGTCGAGATCGAAGGAGAACGTCTCGATGGCGCCGAAGCCGGCGGTGGCCAGGTCGGTCAGCCAGCGCGGGTAGAGCCCGGTTCCGCCGCCCATGGTCCAGGCGGGGTTGTACGCGGTGATCAACTGCTCGGTCCTGGCGACGATGTTGCCGGGCAGCGGCAGCCAGTCGAAATGCGCGATGACGGCGCGCCCGCCCGGGCGGAGCAGCCGCCACACCTCGGCGGCGGCCTTGGGGGCGTCGAACCAGTGCCAGCACTGGCCCGCCGACACCACGTCGAATGCCGCGTCGGGAAGCCCGGTGTCTTCGGCCGTGGCCACCTCGTACCTGATCTCGACGGCGGCCTCCCGGTCCAGTTCCCTGGCCTGTTCGAGCAGTGGGGCGGCGGGGTCGACACCGGTGACCCGCGCCCCGGCCCCGGCGAAGAGCCGGGCGAGGCTCCCGGTCCCGGTGCCGAGGTCCAGCACATCCTGGTCCCGCACCTCCGCTCCGAGGCGGCCGAGCCGCTCGACGATCTCCGGTGGGAATCCGGCGCGGTGGCGGGTGTAGTCCTCGGCCGTCAGTCCGAAGTCCGGGTTGAATTCAGTGGACACTTGCCCCTCCGTTTACATGTGTATGGAACCGATGTGCATTCTGGCCCTCGCGCAAACCTCCTTCCGGGCGCCGGAATACCAGGACGGCCCTTCCGCCTGGAGATTTCCAGGAGACGGCCGGGAGCGGACCGGCTGCAGCGCGTGTGTGGCCCGGGTGGTCGGGGGCCGACCGGCGACGTCGTGGAGCTGCCCGGCGCCCGCAACCCCCTGGCGTCCGCCCAGGAGCGGGTGAGTCGGGCCCTTCGGTACCCTCCGGGGCGTCGTCGAGCGGTACGGGCAGGCAAGTCGGTGCCTGTCGCGGCGATCGCGGCCAGGGTGTCCTCTCGGTGGGCCGCGTCGAAGACCAGGGCGCGCACCGGGGCGTAGCGCAGGATGTGCTCGATCTCGCCCTGCCCGGGGCGCGCGTCGATCGGCGCACGCGTCAACCCCGCGTTCCCGTTCGGATGCCGCGGTCCGACCGGCGGTTCGATGAGCTTCCTGTGAATCACTATGCGGCGGACGGTGATATGTCCGGTTCGCTCCGCTTCAGTCATGTGGGGGGCGGCCGGAGTTCTCAGAAGGCTCCCAGGATCTCTCCGGGTGCGGTCAGGCAGGGCTGACAGCGTCGATGCCGTCTTCCGACGTTCCTCGACCTGACTTGGAGCCCTTGCTGTGGCCACATTCCTGTGCGGACTCGGCCGCCTCTCCTTCCGGAGGCGGCGGCTGGTCGCGTTGCTGTGGGTGGTACTGCTCGTGGGGACGGGGGTGTTGGCCGGGCGGGCGCCCGCCGCGCCGCCGAACGACTTCTCGATGCCCGGCACGGAGGCGCAGCAGGCGTACGACCTGCTGGAGGAGCGTTTCCCGCAGCTGAACGCCGACGGCGCGTCGGCCCGCGTGGTGTTCCGGGCGGAGGACGGCAAGGTCACCGACCCCGAGGCGAGGAAGGCGATCGGGGAAACGGTCCGGGCACTCGGGAACGATCCGCAGGTCGCGCGGGTCACCGACCCGTTCACCACCCGATCGGTGAGCGAGGACGGCACCACCGCCTACGCGCAGGTCTCCTACCCCGTGCCCGCCTCGGAACTGGCGGAGGACTCGCGCACCGCGCTCCAGGACACCGTCGAGCAGGCAGGCTCGCCGGAGTTGGCCGTCGAGGTCGGCGGCAACGCCGTCAACGCGATGGCCGGCGGACACTCCTCGGAGGCCCTGGGCCTCGCGGTGGCGGCCGTCGTGCTCGTCCTCACTTTCGGCTCGCTGCTGGCTGCCGGACTTCCGCTGCTCACCGCTGTACTCGGCGTGGGCATCGGCGGGTTGGCGATCCGGGTCCTTGCGGAGCCGCTCGGTCTGGGCTCGACGACATCCGGTCTCGCCACCATGATCGGGCTGGCCGTCGGCATCGACTACGCGCTGTTCGTGGTCTCCCGTTACCGAGCCGAACTCGCGCGTGGCCGGGACCGTGAGGAGGCGGCCGGGTACGCGGTCGGCACCGCCGGGTCAGCGGTGGTGTTCGCCGGTCTGACCGTGGTCATCGCCCTTGCGGGGCTGTGCGTGGTCGGCATCCCGCTGCTGACGCAGATGGGCCTCGCCGCGGCCGGCACGGTCGTCATCGCGGTGCTGATCGCCATCACCCTGATTCCCGCGCTGTTCGGGATCTGCGGCCGACGGATCGGCCCGGCCCGCCCACGGCGCCGGGGGAGGCAAGCGGGCCGGGGAACGGACACGGGCGACCCTCCGCCCGCAGGCATGGGCGTGCGCTGGGCCCGGTTCGTCGTCAGGCGGCCGGTCGCCGTCCTCCTCGGCGGCGTCGCCCTGCTCGGCGTGGTCGCGTTGCCGGCGGCCTCCCTGGAGACGGGGCTGCCCGGGGACGAGAGCAAGCCGGTGTCGACGACCGAGCGCCGGGCCTACGACCTCATCGCCGAGGGCTTCGGCCCGGGCTTCAACGGACCGCTGACCGTGGTCGTCCAGGCCGACGGAGGTGGCAGCGCCCAGGCGGCCGCGCAGGGCGTCGCCGAGCAGATCCGCGGCAGGGAGGACGTCGCGGCCGTCGGGCAGCCCCGGTTGAGCGAGTCCGGCGACACCGCCGTACTGAACGTCGTCCCGGCCGCGTCGCCCGCGAGTGCGGAGACGGCCGACCTCGTGCACGCGCTGCGCGACCCGGCGCTCGCGAGCGGGAGCGACGCCGGCGTCCTCGTCGCCGGTACGACGGCGATGAACGTGGACGTCTCACAGAAACTGTCCGACGCGCTGATCCCGTACCTGGCACTCGTGGTCGGACTGGCGTTCCTGCTGCTGATCGCGGTCTTCCGCTCCCTCCTCGTGCCGCTCAAGGCGGCCCTGGGATTCCTGCTGTCGGTCCTGGCCGGACTCGGCGCGGTGGTCGCGGTCTTCCAGTGGGGCTGGCTGGCGTCCGCCTTCGAAGTCGCGGAACCGGGCCCGGTGATGTCGATGATGCCGATCTTCATGGTCGGCGTGGTCTTCGGTCTCGCCATGGACTACGAGGTGTTCCTGGTGACCAGGATGCGCGAGGCGTATGTGCACGGGCAGTCGCCGTCGGACTCCGTGATCAGCGGGTTCGAGCACAGCGCGCGGGTGGTGACCGCCGCGGCAGTGATCATGATCTCGGTGTTCGCCGCCTTCATGGGCTCCGACGAGCAGATGCTCAAGACCGTCGGCTTCGGGCTCGCCGCCGCAGTCCTCTTCGACGCGTTCGTCGTCCGTATGGCGCTCGTACCGGCCGTCCTCGCCCTGCTCGGCCGACGCGCCTGGAGCCTGCCCGGCCGGCTGGACCGCATCGTCCCCGACCTCGACATCGAAGGCGAGCGGCTCGAACGAGCCCCGCGCGAGGCGTCGGCGGTGGTGACCGCGCCCGATGCCGGCCCGTGCTCTGTCGTCGAAAACGCGAGCAGCGGCAGCGGCCGCCCGTCCGGCGACTGAGCCGTCCCAACCTCCCGGCCGTCCAGAACGCATCCGCCGCCCGGGGCCCCGTGCCCCGGGCGGGCACAGGCCGAGACGGTGGGCAAGCCGCCTGCCCACCCCGCCTGCCGGCCCGCCCTGAACGCCTCTGCCACAAGGAGCCCGCCCATGTCCGCAGCCCCGCCGCCGCACTCCGCTCCTCCCGTCACACCGTGGCGCCACGTCCTCGAAGGCGCCCTCTCCGTCGCGGCCGCCCTCGTGGTCATGGCCGCCACCGCGTGGGCGGCACTGACCTTCCTCGGCGCCGGCGCGGTCGCGCCTGTCTCCCGCCTGGTGCCGACGATGGTCGGCATGGCCGTCGGCGGCGGCGTCACCGTGGAGTCGGCGGCCGGAGCCGGGTCCGCAGAGGGCGGCGGCCTTGGGGGAAGCGGACTCGGCGGGCTGGGAGGTCGGGGCGGTCTGAACCTCGGCCTGACCGGTGAGGCGGCGGTGACGCCGCTGACCCTGACCTTCCTCGGCACCGCCGTCCTCGCGATCGCCTTCTTCCGCCCCCTGTACCGGCGGCCGCGGCCCTCCCCGGTGATGCTGTGGGCCCGGTGCGGGGGCGCACTTGCGGCCACTGCGGTGCTCCTCCCGGTGCTCGCCGGCACGGCCCGTGGCAGGGCCCGCCTGCCCGAGAGCGTGACGGAACGGTTCGGCAGAAGCCCGTCGGGCGGAGCGTTCAGCCGGTTCACCGGCGGCGGTGACGGGGGCGGGGGCGGTGACCTCATCCCGGAACTGTCCTCGGTGACCTTCACGACCGATGCCGCTGCGACCGTCTTCTCCGGTCTGCTGTGGGTGGGCGTCGTCCTCGCCGTCGGCTGCGTCGCGGCCCGCCGTACGACGCTGCCGCGACGCATCGCCCTGGGGCGGCTGCGGCTGAAGTGGAACGCCGTCACCTCCACCCTGACCGGCACGGCGGTCGTGCTGTGCTGCGCCGCCCTCACCGCCGCACTCGTGGTCGGCGCCGCTGCCCTGACCGGCCGCGAGCAGGCCGCCAAGGCAGCCGGGATGCTGCTCCTCCTCGGCCCCAACCTGGT
Organism: Streptomyces sp. NPDC027962; assembly: GCF_055566095.1. Lineage (NCBI taxonomy): Bacteria > Bacillati > Actinomycetota > Actinomycetes > Kitasatosporales > Streptomycetaceae > Streptomyces > Streptomyces sp. NPDC027962. The sequence goes on along the minus strand of NZ_JBVHTA010000014.1, from coordinate 33,680 downwards.
CGCTGTGCTGCTCACCTCCGGCCTCGGGACCTCCTGGGAGGCGGGTGTGCACCGCCTGCAGTACGAGGGCGGCGGGATACTCGGCATGCTCGGCGCGGGAGCCCAGCGCGGTGCGGCGGGCGCGGACAAGTCCGTGAACCTCGGTGGCTGGTCGGGCGCCGGCGTACCGATGTGGCTGATCGGACTGATGCTCCTGCTGCTCCTGCTGGTGATCGCCGGATACGTCGCCGCCGCCCGCACCCCCGCCCGCACCCCGCGGCAAGAAGCCGATGCCCTGCTCGGTCGCCACACCGAGATCGCCCTGCGCATGGGCGTCGCCGTCGGTGTCTCGACGCTGGTGCTCCCGCTGCTGGCGCGGGGATCGCTGCGGATCGGCGTCAGCGTCATGGGAAGCGAGCTGGGTGGCGTCGCCGCCGGTCTCGACGGAAGTCCGGGGCTGTCCGCGCTCACCGGCTGCGTTCTGGCCTCCCTCGCCGCCTACGGCGGCAGCCGCCTGCACGGCCGACGCGCCCGGGGCCGTGACCGCGCCGCGCGGACGCCCGGCACCGTGCTCCGGCGCCCGGCCGGATCCGCCGCCTCCCGTTCCGCGTCCCGGGTCCCGTCGGACTCGGCTCCGTGAGCCCCGTGTGATCTCCTGAAAAGCCGTGACAGCCCAACCAGCCTGCCTCTGTGCAGCCTGCGTCCGTGAAGGGAGGCGATCCACACCGTGGCGGCACCGACACCTCCCTCTCGTCCCGTGGGGCGCCCGGACCACCTGCTCGTCGTCGACGACGAACCCACCGTCCGGGAACTGCTGCGCACCGCGCTGCGGTACGCCGGGTTCGCCGTTGACGCCGCCGCCACCGGCCAGGAAGCCCTCGACCTGGCCGCACAGCACACACCCGATCTCGTCCTGCTCGACGTCATGCTCCCCGACATGGACGGCTTCGAGGTGATCCGCCGCCTGCGCGCCCGACCCCGCTCACGGCGAGCGGGACAGGGCGGCGACGTGCCGGTCCTGTTCGTCACCGCCCGCGACGAGCGCCAGGACCGGCTGCACGGCCTGCGCCTCGGCGGCGACGACTACGTCACCAAACCCTTCGACCTCGAAGAACTGATCGCCCGGATCCACGCGGTGCTGCGCCGTACCAGAGGTGAGCAGCCGGCCCGGATCACCGTTGGCGATCTGGAACTCGAACCCGACAGCCACCACGTGACCCGGGCGGGCCGGACCGTGCGGCTGTCCCCGACCGAATTCCGTCTCCTGCACTTCCTGGTCGCCAACGCCGAACGGACCATGACGAAGAACCAGATCCTGCACAGCGTGTGGGAGTACGACTTCGGCGGCGATCCCAGCATCGTCGACACCTACATCAGCTACCTGCGCCGCAAGGTCGACACCGACGAGCCCAAACTCATCCACACCGTCCGCGGCGTCGGCTACGTGGTCCGCGAGCCCCGGCCATGAGGCGCCCCGCCCTGCTGCCGCCCAGGCACCGGCCGAGCCGTCTGTCCCTCCGTACCCGCCTGTTGTGCCTGTCCATCGCTCTGGTGGCCGTCGGCCTCCTCGGCACGGGCATGTTCGTCACCACGGCCCTGCAGGACTACCTCCAGGACCGGATCGACGACCGGCTCCTCCTGACCGGGCAGATCGCCGCCCGTCTGTCACCGCCCTCCGGCACCGGTACCCCGGTCGGCGCGCAGGCCCTCAGCGTCCTCGGGGACACGACCGTGACCTACCTGGACGACGGCGGCGCCGTCCGCAGGTCGTTCGACGCGAGCACCGCGCCACCGGGCGGTGGCCCCGACCTCCCCGCCCTCGACCGCGCCGGCGTCCTCGCCCACGAGGGCCGCCCGTTCACCGTTCCGGCGCACGACGGCGACCACAGCTGGCGGGTCATCGCCCTCACACAGCACGACCAGGTCTTCCCGCCCGGGCGGTCCGACGTCCGGGGCAGCGTTCTCGTGGCCACCTCCCTCGAAGAGGTCGACCGCACCATCGCCGAGACCCGGAACCTCTTGCTGACGGTGGGGACCGCGCTGCTCGCCGTTCTGGCTGCCGCCGGCTGGTTCGCCGTCCGCTCCGGTCTGCGCCCCCTGACCCGCATCGAGGAGACGGCGACGGCCATCACCGCGGGCGACTACTCCCACCGCGTCCCCGAACTGGCCGCGCCCCACACCGAGGTGGGACGGCTGACCGCCTGCCTGAACGAGATGCTCAGCCAGATCGACACCGCCTTCCAGGCCCGCGCGGAGGCCGAATCGAGAACGCGGCGCTTCTTCGCCGACGCGAGCCACGAACTCCGCACGCCCCTCGTCGGTATCAAGGGCTACACCGACCTCTACCGCATGGGCGCCCTGCCCACCCGCGAGGACGTCGACCAGACCATGACCCGGATCGCCGCGGAGTCCGAACGCCTCACCCGGCTCGTGGAGGAGATGCTGCTGCTCGCCCGCCTCGACGAGGGCACGGAGGTCACCGGGCCCGACCGGGAACCGGCCTTCGCGCTCGACCTGGCCCCCATGGACCTGCGCACGCTCGCCGCCGACGCCCTCCACGACGTACGGGCCCTCGACACCACCCGGCCGGTGAGGCTGACCGGTCCCGGTGGCGGGAAACCCTCCACCGCCCCCGCCGTCGCCGACGAGGCCAGGCTCCGCCAGGTCGTCACCAACCTCATCGGCAACGCCGTCACCCACACACCTGCCGGCGCCCCGATCCGTATCGGCGTGGGCACCGCAGGCGCCCACGCAGTCCTGGAAGTCGCCGACGAGGGCCCCGGCCTCACCCCCGCCGAACGCGACCGGGTCTTCGACCGCTTCCACCGCGCCGACGACTCCCGCACCCGCACCACCGGCGGCTCCGGCCTCGGCCTCTCCATCGCCCAGGCGCTCGTCACCGCCCAAGGCGGCCGCATCACCCTCGACACGGCCCCCGGCGAAGGCTGCACGTTCCGCATCGTGTTCCCCCTGCCCGACGCGACACATCGCCACGGTGGTGACGGGAATGCGTAAGACCCGGTACGCGAAGGATGGTGCGTCCGTCGCCGAGGTCCGCATCGGCACCGTCGTCGCCTCCGGGGCGGGGAGTGACGTGCCCGAGCCCGAGGACTTCCACCAGGCGCGTCGAGCTCCACGCGGACCGCATCAAGGTCTCGGCCGCCGGCAAGAACCCGGACGCCTGAGAGGCGGCCCGCATCGCCTTCTTGGCGGCCCCGCGACGGCGGCCGCTGTGCGCCGCGCCCAGAACAAGGATCTGGCCGGGCTCAAGGCCCTCCTGGAGCGGCACGCCTGAGCCCACCCACCCACCCGGCGTGCGTCAGGCCGCATGGCCGCACGTGCCGTCACCCTCAGGCGCGGTACGCGTGGGTCTGGGCCGCCTTGACCGACGCCCACAGCGTTACCCCGGCGCGGAGGTCGAGTTCGGCCGCGGCGACCGTGGTCAGGTCGGCGGCCAGGGGCAGATCGCCCGTGAGGTCGGCGCGGATCAGATCGCCGTGAATCTCCAGGCCGGCCACCTCGCACCGCCAGAGATTGCGGGCGCTGGACCCGGTGGGACGGTCCCGGTGGAGGGTCACCGCGCTGGGCGGGAAGGCGACGAAGACCGGGCCGTCGAGGTCCTCTGTGGTCGTGATCACGGGTCCGTCTTCGACGTGGACCGTGTGTCCCTGGGCCTGGCCGAGGTAGAGGTTGAGGCCGACCAGCTGGGCGATGTAGTCGGTGCGCGGGTGGCGGGCGATGTCGGAGGGGGTGCCCTCCTGCACGACACGGCCGTCCTCTATGACGACGAGGTGGTCGGCCAGGACCATGGCGTCCAGCGGGTCGTGCGTGACGAGCACGGCGACGGCCTCGAAGCCGGCCAGGTGGTGGCGGAGCTGGGAGCGGACGTCGAGGCGGGTGCGTGCGTCGAGCGCGGCGAGCGGCTCGTCGAGGAGCAGCAGCCGGGGCCGGGTGGCCAGGGCGCGGGCGAGGGCGACGCGCTGGGCCTGGCCGCCGGAAAGGCGGCGGGGCTTGGCGGCCGCGTGCTCGGCCAGTCCCATGCGGTCCAGCCACACGGCTGCCTGGGCCCGGGCCTCCGCCTTGCTTGCGCCGTGGCAGCGCGGCCCGAAGGCCACGTTGTCGAGGGCGGAGAGGTGGGGGAAGAGCAGGTAGTCCTGGAAGACGACGCCGACCGGGCGGGATTCCGGTGGCGTATGGTCCAACTCGGCACCGTCGAGGCGAAGATGGCCGTCGGTGAGCGGGACGAGACCGGCGAGGGCCCGCAGGGCGGTCGTCTTGCCGGCGCCGTTGGGGCCGAGGAGCGCGACCACGTCGCCGGGCGCGACGGTCAGCGGCACGTCGAGGCGGAAGGCGCCGCGCTCGACCACCAGCCGGGCGTCGAGCCCCTCACCGGCCGGCCCGGGGGTGACGACGGAGTCCTGCGCGGGCTCGTGGAGGTCGGTCATGAGGCGGTCATCCAACGGTCCCTCAGTCCGGCCAGGACCGCGATCGACACGGCCAGCAGGACAAGGCTGAGCGCGATCGCCGCCTCCGGGTCGTTCTGGAGGGCCAGGTAGACGGCGAGCGGCATGGTCTGGGTGCGGCCGGGAAAGTTGCCGGCGAAGGTGATCGTCGCGCCGAACTCGCCGAGCGCCCGCGCCCAGGCGAGCACGGCGCCGGCCGCGATGCCGGGGGCGATGAGCGGCAGAGTGACGCGGCGGAACGCGGTGAAACGGGAGGCGCCCAGTGTCGTGGCCGCTTCCTCGTACCGCTGGTCGGCCGCCCGCAGCGTGCCCTCCACGCTGATGACCAGGAACGGCATCGCCACGAACGCCTCCGCGAGCACCACCCCGGTCGTGGTGAACGGCAGCGTGATCCCGAACCAGGAGTCCAGCCGGCCTCCGATGACCCCGTTGCGGCCGAACGCCATGAGCAGGGCCACACCGCCCACCACGGGCGGCAGGACGAGCGGCAGCGTCACCAGAGCACGTACGAGTCCACGCCCCGGGAACTCGGCCCGAGCCAGCAGCCAGGCCAGCGGCACCCCGATGACCAGGCTCACCGCGGTCGCCGCCGTCGCGCAGACCAGGGACAGCTGGAGCGCCTGCCACACCTCGGTGCTGGTCAGCAGGTCGGGCATGTTCTGCCAGGGGGCCCTGATCAGCAGGGCGGCGAGCGGAAGGACCAGGAACGCGAGGCCGATCAGCGCGGGCACGAGGAGAGGCAGCGGGGCGCGTCCGCGGACGCGGCGTCTCCGCGGCCCACCCGTGCGGGGGCCGGTCGCGGCGCCGGTCTTGTCGAGCGAGGTCACGGCTTGCTGAACCCTGCCTCGGTCAGGACCTTCTGGCCCTCGGCGGACTGCACCAGCGCGATGAACGCCTTGGCGGCCTCGGTGTTCTGCGCGCCCTTGAGCAGGGTGATCGGGTAGTCGTTGACGGCCTCGGCCGACTCGGGGAAGTTCACGCCCTGCGCCTTGTCACCCGCTGCCTTCACGTCGGTCTTGTAGACCACCGCGGCGTCGGCCTCCTTCAGGACCACCTTGTTCAGGGCGGACTTGACGTCCTCCTCGTACGAGACGGGCGTGAGCTTGAGGTCGGCGGCGGTCAGCGCCTTCTGTGCGGCGGCGCCGCAGGGCACCGTCTTGTCGCACAGCACGACCTTCAGGTCCGAGCCGGTGAGGTCCTCGAGGGAGGTGATCTTGTCCGGGTTGCCGGGCAGGGTGGCGATCTCCATCTGGTTGCGGACGAAGGTGGCGGGCGTCCCGGCGGCGTCTCCCGCGTCAGTGACGACCTTCATCGTCCTGGGGCTGGCCGAGGCGAAGACATCGGCCGGCGCGCCGCTGGTGATGCCCGCGGCGAGCGAGTCGCTGCCGCCGAAGTTGAAGACCACCTTCGTGCCCGGGTGCTCCTTCTCGAACTCCTTGCCCAGCTTGGTGAAGCTCTCCTTCAGTGAGGCCGCGGCGAAGACGTTCACGTCCCCGGACAGCTCGTCCGAGGCGCCGGCCGACGCGGAGTAGCCGGACTTCGCGGCGGAGTCCGAGTCGGACGACGAGCAGGCGCTCACGGCCAGCAGAGCGGCGCCGCCTGCGCCGGCCGCCTGGCGCATGCGGCGGGTCCGGCGCGTGGAACGGGTCATCACGGGTCCAACTCCCTCTGGTCCTGACGGACTCATCTACGGTCTCTCGACGGCCACGTCGGTCGACTTGATCACGGCAACCGCCGGAACACCGGCTCCGGCTCCGACTCCTCACGGCCTGGGTGGGCGCGTCGCAGCTGTCGGGGTCAGGGCCGGGGATCATCCGGTGGCCCGGCCCGGCCCGTCCCGTTCGGCGGTGCGTTTCACGCCGTCGACCAGACGCGTCGCGGTGTCGGCGCCGGCGCCGAGCAGGACGGCCGCACTCCGCTCCGGTAGCTGTGCATACGCCGATTATAATGCCGCAGATGCGAGGTGAAAGTCTCCTGTGGCTTCGCATGAGCCGAGTACGTCGTCGACTGGCATGGCATGTGCGTTTGTACGTCAGGAGGGCCGTCAGGAGGGTTCGGGAACGGTCCTGCGGGAGGTGGCGGCCCGTGGCCAGGTCCTCGCAGCCGTCGACACGGCCGTCGGCGAGGTGGCGGGAATGGTCATCCCCGGCCCCGCATTCGACCCGCCCGCCGCAAGGGCCGTCTGCGAATCCTTGCCGCCGTACGCGGCGCGGACGGCCACGGCGCACTGTTGTCCTGGGCGGAGACCGGCCCCGGCTTCGGCCCGGTTCGCGGGCCGACCCAACCGCGACGAGTACCTCATCGTCGACGGCGGCGCCCTGGCCGGAACCGCCGCGCACTCCTACTCGGCCACCAGGTGACCGGTGGGAGCCACCGCCGGCTCGCTCAGACGCGGTCGATGTGCACGTTCGTCGACTTCACCCGGGCGGTGGCCTCCATGCCCACCTCGAGCCCCAGATCCTCGACCGCCTCCCTTGTCAGGAGCGACACCAACCGGTGCGGACCGGCCTGGATCTCCACCTGCGCCGCCACGTCACCGAGCTTGATTCCGGTGACGATGCCGGGGAAGGCGTTGCGGACCGAGGTGGTCGAGGCTTCCTCCTCGCCGCTGCCGCTCTTGGCGAGCTCCACGGAGAAGGCGGCCAGATCCTTCCCGTCGATGAGCCGCTTCCCGCCCTCGTCGCGGTGGGTCGCCACCCGGCCCGCGTCCGCCCACCGTCGCGCCGTGTCCGGACTCACGCCGAGCAGCCGTGCCGCCTGGCCGATCGTGTATGACTTCATGCGCGCCAAGATAGGCCCTGGACCGCGACGCCCAGGTGGGCCCCACTGCTGACGGCATCTCCTGCCTGGCCGGCGCCGAGGACGACTCGGTCCGGTCGACGCCCGTGCCGGAGCCCTTCGCGTAATCGGTGAACGCTAACGTGTTCGCCCTCGACGCGCTCAAGGCGTACGAGCGCCTCGCGCTGGCCGGCGACCTGCGCGACCGGGGCGGCGTGCGGCCTACCTCCGAGGCCACGGCGAACGTCCGCTCCGGGGTGATGACGCTGCTGCAGCGCGAGCTCGGCCTGGAGGTCGTCCACCTGCGCCCGCAGGAGGAGCAGCCCCGCAAGGAGCCGGTCGACGTCGCCCGCCGCGAGCGGATGCGCGCCAGCCTGCAGACGGTCGCCGACTACATCGGCCGCCGCACCCGCTGGGCCGCGGGCGGGCTGTTGACCCGCGGCTTCCCGCGTTGGGTGCGGATGCTGGCGATGGCCTCAGTCACGCTAGATACAGGATCCCGCGTCGGCGAGCTGTGTGCGATCCGGCTGGAGGACCTCTCCCCCGCCCTGGAGGAGGTCCGCATCGTGCGTCGGCCGCAGAACGCCCGCCCCGACGATCCGGTCTCCGTCGAGGTCTACCCGCTGCGCCGTGCGACCCGGGCCGCCCTGCAGCGCTGGTTCCTCGTGCGCCGCCTGCTGATGAGCGAGGTCACCGGCAGCGCGGACGCGCTGTGGGTCTCGGTGTGCGGCAACCACTCCGGCACCGTCGACGAGGAGACCGGCCCGCAGCACCGGCCCGCCGGCACCACCCTGCAGCCGCGCGGCGCCGGACGGGCGTACACCGCGGCGGTCGCCAAGGTGAACGCCGAACTCGCCGGGACCGAGGGCTGGAGCCCGCTCCCGGAGCGGATGGAGCAGCTGCGCCGCGGCGTCGCCGCCCCCGAGATCTACCTCGTGCCGCCGCGCCCCGACGCCGAGAAGGCTGCCGAACTTATGGGCCGCCTGGAGAAGGCCGGCCGCCAGCTCGCCGCCCTGCCCGACGCCCGCGCCACTACGACCACCGGCCGCGCCGCCCGCGACGAGGCCCGGCACGTCCTGCGCGAGGCGTGGCGGCTCGGCATCGAGCACCAGGTGCAGCTCGACGTGCTGTCCGCCTCCGGCCTGCTCGCCTACGACACCCCGCGCGCCGGGTGGGAGCCCGAACTGCTGCGCGCCCTGGACCGCGCCGCCCGCCTCGCCCCGCTGTAGACCCGTTAGGTCCAACAGGTCCAACCGGCCCCGCTCGCCCTCGGCGAGCGGGGCCTTCGCCTGTCCCGCCGAGCGCAAGGCCGGAACGTGCCGCACGTTTTGGCCGGTTCTCGTATAGCTACGGCCAGGTGGCGTCTATGAGTGCACGCCCCCGTTCAGATGCCGGGTAGGGGCCCCTGGAACTTGGGTGCATGCAGGGGTGGAAAGGCGGAGAATCCAGGCCCATGAACACGGAACGGGTTCTTCGGCGCTTCGGCCCTCAGTTCGTCGCCGAACAGCGCCACCGCTACGGCAAGCGCCCCCCGGAGAACCGGATGCTCTCCTACGACCTGGCGGTGCTCGAGGAGTACGAGCCCTGGCGGAACTGGCTGGACGAGCAGCTCGATCTCCTCCCGGAGGATGTTGCGGCGGCTTTCGCCGCGAACTTGTGGCGTGACCAAAACTTCTGGCCCGACATCATCGAGCTCGCCGCTGGCGCGGCGCTGCGGCGGCGAGGCTTCAGCGTGGAGTTCGAGCGGTGGTGGGGGAAGCTGACACCGGACTGGACCGTCGTTGGTGAGGACGGCGCGCCCGTCGCGCTGGTCGAAGCCCTTACCCACAGCCCGCAGCAGGGGACGTTCGCCAAGATGAAGGCGTGGCACGCCCTGGTCGAGCGCCTCAAGCAGATACCGGTCCCCGTCGTCCTGACAGTGGCCGGCGACCCGTCGCGCCCGCTCGACGCCCCTGATGCACGCACCGTGAAGAAGATCGCCCAGGACCTGCGCCGAGCACTGCTCTCCCCACTGCACCAGACCGTCTTCCGGAGTCAGGGCTACACCTTCCTGCTCCAGGCCGACCCGAGCACGGGCAACGCCATGCGGCCCCCCGGGATGCGCACGATCCTCATCCCCCCGAGCAACATGGCTGGCGTCGTTTCGGCCCGGTCGGTCACCGTCGGGATCGAGAAGAAGGTCAGTAAGTACCGCACCCTCGCCAAGGAAGCCGGACTCCCGCTGATCGTGGCGGCCGGCGCGGACAAGTTCACCGGCCTTCAGGTCCAGCACCTCGACGACCTGCTGAAGGGCGCTCCCACGGTGAGCGTGCAGTTCAACTTCGGAGACGCGTTCATCCATCACCCAGTCGAGGTCGATCCGTTCAACCCGCCACGCTGGACCATGCCCCCCGAGCTGGCTGGCGTGCTCTGGGTGAACAACGACTTCCCCTTCACCACCGTCTGGCGCCCCAACCCCACCGCGGCGATTCCCGCGCCGTCAGCGCTCGTTGTCCAGGAAGCGGATCCCCGACCTGAGCACGGCCGAAACGTAGAGGCAGAGGCCACCATGGGCCCGTACCGCCCGCCGATCGCAGGAGAACCGCGCCTGTGATCCGTGTCCACCACCGGCTCAAGGGCGGCGCCGCCCAGCTCGGCGCCACCGGCCCCGGCCTGCCCGGCCCCTTCGTCTGGCAGACCGCCCTCATCCAGCAGCGCGAACCCCGACTGCGCGCCACCGCCGAGCAGTGGCACCACGTCCTCGCCCAGGCCGAGTGCCTGCTCGGGTAGCGGTACAGAACCTCGGTCAGTCGGCGCCGAGGGTGCTCTCGGTCGCCCCGGCGGGTCCGGGGTCCGCCGGATTCGAGCCGGAGACTACAGACTGCACTTCGCCGTCGGTCGCTTGGAGAAGGGGCACGCCCTCGCCCTCGGTGTTCGCCACTTCGACGGTGGCGACATCCCCGCCGCGGCTGGCACCGCGGCGGGCCAGGAAGGCGCGCACGCGGTCACGCAGGCCGAGGAGTCCGTCGGCGATCCCGACCGCCGTTCCGGTGAGTTCGATGACGGTAAGAAGATCGACCGACCGGATCTGTCGGATCCTGCCGACGGTAATGCCGTCGCTCGTGTGCAGGGCTTCCTCGATGAACGCCTGCAGTTCGGCGTCCTCGGCAGGGAAGCTGAGTTCAAGTTCGACGTCCGTCATCGTCGGTTACGCCCTTTCGTTCGTGGTCGTGAGGTCAGGCAGTCCGAGGTATGAGAAGGCGGCCCACTCGTCGATGCTGTGGGTGGCACGCATCGTCCGCTGGGTCTGTGTCACGGCGCGCTGCGGGCTCACACCCTGTCTGATCGCCGTGTGCAGGTGATTCATGAATACGCGCGCCGAGTCGTCGAACACCGCCCACCTGCTGCCGACCACGCCGCGAGCACCCATCCGCAGGAAAGCTCCGGTCAGGCCGATGCAGTCGCCGCTCAGACTCCAGGAGGTGAGCCCTGATTCGCAGGCGGACAAGACGACCACGGGGTGGCGGGGAAGGGCCCTGCCCGCGAGTTCACGAGCCTCCAGCACGATCGGCCGTCCATCGGGACTCGCGCCGAAATGCAGGGCGGATCGCGTCTCCTCGGTGGGGTCGAACGAGCCGTGGCACGCGAAATGCAGCAGCTCGTACGGGTCCGCCGAGATCGCGTCCAGCAACTGGACCTTCCGCTGCACGTCCGGATCGAGCAGATCGGCCCGCTCTCCCCACACCTCCAGGATCTGCGCGTACTCGGCGTACGCCTCCGGCAGATCGGCCCCGCGGTAGCTGGCGACAAACACGCGGCCCGGCTCCGTCTCGGCGGAACGGCGCGCCATCGCCGCGGCGGAGCGCAGTGACGGGATCAGGAAGATCTCGAATTCCTCCCCGAACGGGACTCCGTCGAAGTCGAGGCCTTCGAAGGGGATCTGGCTGAAGACGCCCGGAGCTGAAATCGCAACGCGGCGCACGCCGAAGTCCCTCAGCAGGGGAACCAGGCCCTTGAGCAGGACCGGCGACGCCTTAGCACAGTACGCGGCCATCCGTCGCCTGCGGAATCCGCTCGCGTGCGCCAGCTGGTTGACACTGGCGGTCTGGAGGAGTTCGACGACGTCCGCGGGCCACTGCGTGCCGTCGATCCGCCAGCCGTCCTCGCTGGGAACGGCGATGACCACGCTGACCGTGCTCGAGGCGAAGACGAAGGAGCAGATCGCCGTGTCCGCTGGCCAACCCGAGGTAGCCAGGTCTTCGAGCGCGGCATCGGTCAGGGGACTGGGCCGTCGCTTCGACTTGGCCGCCGGCCGGAAGGCACTGAACCGCGGTGCCTCGGGCGCAGTCGTCAGCAGGTCCGTCAGGATCCTGTGGACCGAGGCCGCGGCGAACTCCTTCCTGGCCCGGTCGGCCGGTGTGCTCTGCCGCAGGAGAACCAGTGCGCGGGCCTCCTCAACGGCCTCCAGCGCTGCGAGCGGGCGCCCGAGCCTGACGTTCATCCGCGCCACCTCGTCGAAGTACCGGTGGTAGAGGCGGACGGCGGAAACGAGCGTGTCGTCCGGCGTGGTCCTGAGTTCCGCCGAGGCGAGATCCGCGGCCCGGCGCAGCGCCTCCTCGGCAGCCGCGTCGTCTCCGTCGTACTGCAGTTGAATCGCCGCCCGGTGCAGCCAGATGCACTGGTCGTGCATGGGAAGTGCCGCCCAGTCCGCCCCCGTGTAGTCGATTTCCCAGCGGACCGGCGCGCTACGGTCGGGGTCGAGCGACTCCAAGTGCTGAAGGGTGCTCGCACGCGAGGCCGCAATGTCGGCTCGCAGGCGCGTGGACATGGCCGGTTCCGTGAGGGCCGTGTCGAAGTACCTCAACGCTTCGCGCAGCCGGTCGGCATCAGCCGTCAGCTTGCGCGCGAGATCGCCCAACAGGTAGTTGATGCGTGCGATCTCGACGGAGCGGACCTCGGGGTCGACCGAGCGGTCTGCGTCGAAGGCTGCCAGTGCGCGTTCGGCGAGGCGCAGCGCCCGCGATCGGATCTCCTCGGGGTCGCCGGCCAGGACGGCGCCGTGGACATTATTGAGAAGAGTGAAACCCGCAGCCGCCGCGTTGTAGCCGACCATTCCTCGATCCACCGGGTCCATGGCCGCCTCCTCACCCTCGGCCAGCCCTGCGAGGGAGGTGAAGGCGTGCACGCCTGCATGGACGACGCCGGTGTGCTTGTAGACCTGGTGCAACAGGATGCCTTCGAGGTTGCGCAGGCGCCACGCGCCGGAACCGTAGTGGTTCCAGGTGGCGAGGCGGCCGGAGAAGAGCGCGGCGGGGACGTAATGGCGGATTCCGTCAGGGGAGGGCCGCGCCACCTGCAGTTCCCGGGATATGGAGGACTCGTCCTCGACCGAGTTCAGGCCCCAGGCGTGCGATTCCGACCGCGGATCGTCCTGCATGTCTAAGAAGACCGGCGGCAGGTCCTCGTGCGGCCCTGCCCACTGCTGGGAACAGCGCTGCGAACCGCAGTCCGGACATTCGGGTTCGAAGAAGAACCTGGTGGTCAACGCGCCGAATTCGCGACCGCAGTCGTCGCACGACAGCCGGACACGCATGACGAAGAGTTTCGGTTCCACGACGGCCGTGCCGCAGCTCGTGCACCACTTCGAACAGTGGATGACGGAAGGGTCGACGCTGAGAGCGGGATTCGACCGCAGGTACATCCCGCAGCCCCGGCAGAAGAAGTAGACCTGGGCATCGAAAGACAGGGCGGGAAGCACGTTCTGGGCCAGATAGCGGTGAGGGAGCAAGTTGTAGAACGGTCCTCCCTGCAACCTATCCACTCCTCGGATGAAGAGGCACCGGCCGAATCGCCACGACCAGTGCAGCACGCGCCGAGCGCCGACTCGGCAACAACCACCTTACCCACGGCGCACCTTGGCAGACAGCCATTCGTACAATTTGCCCGAGCGCTCGCCCCGGCCCGCGAGTCGGCCGCGGCAGCGAAGCATGTGCCCGCATGGCCCTGGGGAGGATCCGACTGCCCACACCTGGCCGGGGGCGCAAAGGTCCGCTTGGCGATCGATACCGTCTGGCTCCGAACCCGGACTCCTACCCGACCCGGCAGTAGACACGCTGGCCCTCGTGGCGGGCTCGGTCGGCGAGAGCAGCCAGGTCACTCACGATCACGTCGGCGATCTCCGTGTCGATGATCTCGCCCTCCTCCGCGCGGAGCCGAAAGGGGGTCCGAGTAGGAACGGACCAAGAAACCGGTGTTGCTGTCAGAAGTTTTGACAGGTGGTGATCCGGGCCGTCAGGGTGTGCGGGTGAGTGATGACCCGACGATCGGTTTCCTGAAGGCGGACGTGGCGCGGTTCTGCGCCGGTCTGGATGATCTGGCACCGGCGATCCGGCTGCGGCTGGTCGTCCAGCTGCGGCAGGCGCTGGGCGAGGTGACGGACGCGGCCCTGGACGGCGGGATGGCCGCGGCGAAGGCGGAGGGCTGGGGGCTGCGGCAGATCGGCGCCCAGGCGGGCCTGTCCCACGAGAAGGTCCGCTACCGGCTCGCCCAGGCGTCGGACGAGCCGGCCGGGCCTTCCTAGATCGTGGTGCTGGCCGTTTCGGGCTTGCGGGTGGAGCGGAGCTGTCCGCCCTGGACCTCGGCGGGCAGCGCGAAGCTGTAGCGGCCGTGGAAGTTGATGTGGGCGAACTTCAGCGGCGACAGGCGGGCGATGTCCTCGTCGCGTACGTGGATGCCCTCGGCGCGCATCTCGGCGATGATCTGCTGCATGTAGACCGTGTTCCAGAGAATTATGACGTTGAGCATCAGTCCCAGGGCCCCGAGTTGATCTTCCTGGCTTTCTCTGTAGGACTGCCTGAGTTCGCCCTTCTGGCCGTGGAAGATCTTCCGGGCGAGGTTGTGGCGGGACTCCTGCCGGTTGAGCTGGGTGTTGATGCGCCGCCGCAGCAACTCGTCGGTGAAGTACGACGACAGGTAGGCGCTGCGGTCCATGCGGCCGATCTCCATGATGGCCTTGCCCGTGGGGGTGGGCTTGCCGCCGGGGGCGAGCACGCGCAGGACCTCGGAGGCTTTGATGGTGCCCGAGTGCAGGGAGCCGGCCACCCGCAGGACGTCGTCCCAGTGGCTGGTGATCTGCTTGAGGTTGACCTTGTCGCGGGTCAGCGGGTTGAGCGGCCCGTAGTCGGCGTCCGGGTCCGCCCGGTACAGGGTCGCGCTGCCGGAGTCGGCCAGCCGCGGCGAGAACTGGTAGCCCAGGAGCCGGAAGAGGCCGAAGACGATCTCGGATGAGCTGTGCGTGTCCGAGGTGATCTCGACGGGCCGGAGGGCGGTCTCCTGCTCCAGGAGGCCGTCGAGGATGTAGAAGGAATCGCGCTGGGTGCCGGGGATCAGGATGCCGTGCAGGCCGCTGAACTGGTCGGACAGGAAGTTGTAGAACGTCACTCCGCGCCGGCGGGTGCCGAAGTACTTCGGGTTCGGCCCGGAGTTCAGGGTGCGGATCGGGGTGATGAACCGCAGGCCGTCGGCGGAGGCCAGTTCACCGCCGCCCCAGGACTGCACCAGCGGCAGGCGCATGTGGTAGTCGACGAGGCGGGCGTTGGCCCGGGACAGGGTCGCCGCGCGCAGGTAGTTCTGTTCGACCCAGAACAGCCGATCGCGGTTGAGGGCGTCGACGCCGTCGTGGACGATCGGCTCGACACCGACGTTGGTGGCCTCCGCGGTGAGGACGGCGGCCACCGACAGTTCCAGGTCGTCCATCCGGGAGTTGGCTTCCGAGACGTGGGTGAAGTCGCCCAGGTAGGGCACCCACGAGTTCACCTCCAGCACCATCTCGGGCAGGTCGACGGCCGGCAGGCGCGCCTCGACCTCCTTGTGGAGCTCGCGCAGGGAGACGGGTTCGTCCAGGCGGTCCAGGCCGGTGAGGATGATCCGGTCACGGCCGTTTTGCTGTTCGATCCGTACGGCGGGGTTGGCGGCCAGGCCGTTCGCGAACTCCCGGTGGGCTGAGTCGAGGCGATCGGTCCAGCCCACCAGGATCTTGTCCGGCTTCGGGCCGAGGTCGAGTTCCTCGCAGACCCGGGAGCGGGCCGCCTCCCAAGCGGTGTCGTTGAGCAGCCGGGCGTTGGGGTCGCCCCACTTGCGCAGGCCCGGCACGTACACCTCGTGCCGGTGCAGGGCGGTGCGCAGGGCCTCGGTGGAGGCGACGATCAGGGCGCGCTTCTCGACGCTGCCCACGGGCATCGGCGGGGGTGGGAAGACCAGGCGCCGCCAGGCGGAGGTGAGGAACTTCGACGGGACCTCCCAGCCATGGATGGGGCGGCGCCGGCCCTTGAGGGACTTCACGAACGCCAGCGCGTCCAGCACCGGCTCGCCGGCCGGGCTGGACGCGAACTCGAAGGTCTTGAGCAGGTC
This sequence comes from Streptomyces sp. NPDC027962, assembly GCF_055566095.1. Lineage (NCBI taxonomy): Bacteria > Bacillati > Actinomycetota > Actinomycetes > Kitasatosporales > Streptomycetaceae > Streptomyces > Streptomyces sp. NPDC027962. Next base: position 18,072 of record NZ_JBVHTA010000014.1, on the reverse strand, counting down.
GGGCAGGAAGCGGGCGATGGTGTTGTAGCGGGCGGCGAGCATCTGCTCGGCGACGTCGTCGGGTTCCTGCGCGAGGAGCTTGACCGTCTCGGCGGCGGCGTGGAACGGGCCGACGTCCATGGCGTCGAGCGTCGCGCGGATGTCGCCCTCGGGGTCGGCGGCGGTCCCGGACACCGCGATCCACATCTCGCGCAGCAGGATCGCGGCGGCGTCCAGGTCTTTGAGGGTCCGCAGCCGCTGCTTGGTCATCTTGGTGCTGGAGGAGCGGATCAGGTCGCCCATCACCAAGGTCGAACACCTCGATCGCCTCGTCCGCAGCGACCTGCGGCATCACCGCGGCGAACGCCACCAAGGTGGCCAGGCGCCGGTCCCCGGCGAGATCGGAGACGGCCTGGGCGCGGGCAGCCCGCGCGAAGCGGACCAGCGCCTGGAGCCGTCCCGGGGGTATCGCGGACAGATCCCAGGCGGTGCCGCCGAAGGCGTTCAGCGCCCCGTACCGTTCCATGGCCTTGCCCACCCCGCGCGCGGTGATGTCGCGTGGGGAACGCCGCAGCCGGTCCAGTTCGGACAGGCGCTTGCCTACGGGGACGACGACCAGGCCCTGCAACCCGGCGGCCTGCTCCTCGGTGGGGGCAGCGGTCAGCGTCGCCCACAGGCGTTTCTCGGCGCGCTCGCGCGAGCCGGAGACCAGCCGTTCCAGCACGGTCACCCCGGGCAGCACCACCTTCTTGTCGACCAGGCGCTTGGTGGCCAGGTCGAACAGCAGGGTCGGTCGCTCGGAGCCGATCCACGCCCGCTGGTACATCCAGCGGGCCAGCGCAAACCACTGGTCGAACTCGAACTTTGTGTACCCGTATCCCTCGCGTATCTGCTCCTGGTGGTCCCAGCGGTGCTCTTTCGTGCCGTACCCGGCGAACTCCGCGGGCTCCAGGCCCAGCTGCTCGGCGACGTAGTCGACCACGACGACGGGCACCTGTTCGGGGTTGTCCAGGAACGTCCCCAGAAACCGGACGGTGCCGAGCTGGACTGCCCAGCCGATCCGGTTCCTGGCGCCCTTGGCGACCATCGCCCGGCGCCGCGCGGTCTGGTCGAGCAGGAAGGAACCGGCGAGCTGTCCCTCGTCCGGGTCTTCCGCGAACCGGCCGAAGCGCCTGCGTTGGTCCTCGCTCAAAAAGTTGGTGGGCACCGCGCACTCCTTGATCGTCAGCTTGTCTCGCGCGCGACGCTCTCAGCCCGTCCAACCGTTTGTTCGGTGCTCTTCGATTCCGGTCCGGATCATGGCCCGACTTGGTAAAGAGTCCAGGCTGGGGAACTCTTACTGGCCGAGCGGCCCCGGTGTCAGCTGGTCACCCGATACTTCGCTGCGGTTGGTCAACGGTGTGGATGTCGTGATCGTCCGGGGCGGCCATGTCACGTCTCGCGCGGTGGACCGGCTGCGTCGGCAGCAGCGATGCCGGTAGCAGGGCGAGGGCGGCGAGTCCGGCGAGGACCATCAGGGTGGGGCCCGTCGCCGAGGCCGACATTGCCGGGGTCACGCCCGCAGTTGGGGTCCCGGCGGCCGAAGGTCTCAGCATCATCATGCTGGCGGCTACGGCGATTCCGAGGGACGGGCCGACGTTCATGGCGGTCTGCTTGAGTCCACCGATAACCCCGGCGTATCCGGGCGGCGCCTCACCCACGACGGTTGCGGTGGCAGTGACCATGACGGTGGCGAATCCCGCGCCGAGGACGGCAAAGGCCACGCCGGTAACAGCCCACGTGCCTGCCGAGCCGAGCTGGGACAGACCCGCTATGCCAAGGACGACGAGGACCGTACCGAGGATCGCGGTGCGGCGTGGGCTGTACCGGCGCAGCACGGCGCCGGCGACGGGCGCACCGAGGACCATGAGCGCGGTCAGCGGGAGTGCCCTCAGACCACTGGCAAGCGGGTCGAGCCCGAGTACGTCCTGGAAAAAGAATGTGGTCACGAACAGCGCGCCGAACATACCGCCGGTGGTGAACAGCAGGATCGCTACCGATGCCGTCACCGGTACGGACCGCGCCACTGTCGGCGGCACGATCGGGTGCGCGGTGCGGCGTTCGTGCCCGACGAACGCCGCCGCGACGCCCGCGAGAGCGGTGAGGCCGAGCCATGTCGACGCGGAGGTCCACCCGTGCGCCGGTACGCCAGTCAGGGTGTGTACCAGGACCGCGAGGGCGGTTGCGAGCAACGCCGCGCCGGTGAGGTCGAGTCGCTGAGACCCGGTACGGGAGGGCGCCGGTGCTCTCACGGCGAGGGTGAGTACGGCGATCGCGAGCGCGACGGGGACGTTGATCCAGAACACGGCACGCCAGCCCAGGTGCGCGACGAGAACACCCCCGAGTACCGGACCGGCCGCCGCGGCCACACCGATCGCGCTGGTACGGATGGCGACCGGCGTACCGAGCCGGTCCGCCGGATACGCCAGCCTCAGCAGCGCAAGTGTCGTCGGCTGGAGGAGCGCACCGAACACGCCTTGTACGGCGCGCAGGACGATCACCCAGCCGACGCCGGGAGCGAGCGCGATGCCGGCCGAGGCGGCCGCGAAGCCGAGCACGCCGACGAACAACATCCGCGGGTGCCCGTACCGGTCACCCAAGCGCCCGGCGATGACGAGAAGCGCGGCCACCGCGAGCAGGTAGGCGGTACTTGTCCACTGGACCTGCGTCATGCTCGCGCCGAGGTCGCGTTGCAGGCTGGGCTGCGCCACGAGGAGTACCGTGCCGTCCAGCGCGACGATCATCGCGCTGGCAACGCTGACCAGGAGTGCGAGGCGCCGCCGTACGGTTGCGGTCACGAGTTCACCGGGCCGAGATGAGCGTCCAGGACCGCCGCGACGAGCCGGTCGAGATGGCTGCTATCAGGTGCTCCGCCTGGTGGTGGGGCATCGAGGGCGAGCTGGAGGCTCCCCCAGGCCCACAGTTGGGCGAGGCCGTGAAGGTTCGACCAGAGGGCGGCGGCCGTCACGGCCGGCGGCGGCTGGGGATCGCTCGGCTCGCTGGGCCGGTGCGCGGCAGCCTGCTCCCACCGATACCGGACGATGAGCTCGACGATGAGCTCGAACAACGGCAGGGTCGAATCTCGGAGCTGCGACTGGTCCGATGCGTGTTTCTCGCTGTCGAGCAGGTCATGCCGGAACATCAGCTCGAACATGCCGCGGTGCTCCAGCGCGTACCTGACGTGTGCCCGCCCGATCTCCTGCAACTGACCACGCGGCGACGTCGTGCCGTCGGTCGCGGTTGCGAACCGGGCCTTGAGGTCCGCGAAACCGCGGTGGGCGATCGCAGAGAGCAGGGCGTGATGAGTGGGAAAGTACCGACGCGGAGCCCCGTGCGATACTCCCGCCCGGCGGGCGATCTCACGCAGCCCCAGCGAGGCGGTTCCGTCGGTCATCACAAGGTCCACTCCGGCGTCGATCAACCGTTCCCTGAGAGAATTCTCGCGTTCCATAGACAGTGTCTACCATGATCTTTTAGGCACTGTCTACGAATTCAGGGAATCGTGCGGTCGAGTGTCGTCAAACGACCGTCTGTCGACACTCGTACCCGTGATCACGAACCCGCAGGTGGGCAGCGTCGGCAACTCGCGTCGGAAATCAACGTCGGTGAACGGTCTCACCGATAGATTCCGGCACATGCTCATCGGCTACGCCCGATAGCCGGGCATGAGACGTGTTCGCTCGATCGATGTCGACTGCGCGCCTGACGTTTTGCCGCCCACGTCGGCGGGAGTGCGCGAGGCCGTGTCTCACGTAATCGACCTCTGGGACTGGGATCCTTCGAGATCGCGGTCAGTGCCTACGATTGCGTAATCCGGTCGCGCAGCCAGGACTCGACGCCGCTGAGTGCCGTCCTGGCCATTGCTGTGGGGTGGCCCGTGAAACCGTGGGGTGAGTCGGGGTAAACCCGGAGCTCGACGTCATTGGCGGCCGCTGACAACCGACCTGCCAGCGCCAGGTTGTCTTCCAGCAACACGTCTGTGCTTCCGACGATCAGCAGCGTTGGGGGAAGCCCGCGAAGAACGCCGTAGATGGGAGAGATGTCGGGAACAGTGCGGTCTTCCACATGGCCGGCGTATGCCTGGATGAAGTATTCGTCCGTGATGCGGCGACCGGCCGGGGTTCGTGCGCTCAAGTCGTAGGTGCCGAATTGGAGTGCGGCGCCGGTGAATCGGCCAACGGCACCTTTGTCTCTCAGCCGGAGCAGGGTCGCCAGGGCGAGTGTGGCTCCCGCGGAGCTCCCGCCGATCGCAAGTCGGGACGTTCCGAAGCGGGCATCGGCTTCTTCGATGAGCCAGAGCGCCGCCGCTTCGCAGTCGTCGGGTGCCGCGGGCCAGGGGTGCTCGGGGGCCAGCCGGTAGTCGACGCTGACAACGGCGAGGTGCAGGGCGTCTGCGAGCTCGCGGTTGCGTTCGTCTCCTCGCGCTGCGGAGTCCATGTAGAAGCCGCCGCCGTGTATGTCCAGGTGGACGCCCCGCGGCGGACCGTCGATAGGTGTGAAGATCCTGACAGGGACGCGCGCTTCCGCGGCTTCGATCGTCTCTTCGATGGCAGGCGGATCGGCGGCAGGAGGAGCAGACCTCTTCGCTCGGGCCTCCTTCAGCTCCTCCAGTGAGCTGGGGCCACGGCCTGCCGCCCTCGACTTGTAGAAGTCACGAGCTTCATCGACCTGCTCCGCGGGTACGTCAGCTAACAGTGCGTCCAGCGCGAATCGCACGCGCCCTCCTCATCACTCGGGTCTCAACGCCACGCTATCGCTGACCTGCGGCGCCCGATCCGCTGCACGCAGCAACGGTTGCGACTACCGGCGAGGAAGTGTGCGGACTGACGCCGGCGGGGTGGCGTCAAGCTGTCGTCGAAGCGTGGCGATCTCGTCGTGCTGGACTGCGAGACGGGACAGGGCCGTGGCTTGGAACTCCTTCAGAGCGTCTAGTTCAGTGTTCTTCCTGCTCAGGCGCTCGCGCAGAGTGGCAACCTCGGCCTTTAGCCGTTCGATCTGAGCCAGGCGTGGATCGGGCTGCTGTCCGGCTTCCTGGGCGGCGGTCCGCTGACGGTCGAACTCGGCCTTGAGGTGGGGGTAGGTGCGGTAGAGCGTCGCCCGCGGTACTCCTGCGAGCGTGCACACGCTCTTGATGTCGCACTTGAGCCCGTCGGGAACGGGGCCAGCGAGGAGTTGCCGCATCGCGTTCCGAATCCTGGCCTCGGGTTCCGCTTGGGGGTTGTGCATCATGAGCGCGGCTCCTCGCCAGGGTGGCCGGCAGCGTCGATATCGGCGACGATGCGGGTGGCACGGTCGAAGGCGGCCTGGGCTCGGGCCCGTTCGGGCTTGGAGAGTCTGGGGTTGCCGAGAAGGACGGCCTGGGTGTTGTCGGCGTGGTCGGCCCAGATCTGCCGGTGCTGGGGGTGATGGGTGGCCTGCGGGCAGCGGGCCGAGTCGCACATCCCCATCAGCGGCTCGGCGGCGTCCGGGGTGCCGGCGATTTTCAGGCACAACGCCTTGCCCGGATCGGAGAACCAGCAGTAGTTGCCGACACCGAGGTGCAGGGTCTTCGCCTTCGCCTTGAGGACGCGCTCGACGCGCCGGTCGTCGATGACGGTGACCGGCCCGGCCTCGTGCCGGTCCAGGGCCTGGTCGACGGCCTTGAAGGCGCCGATGAGGTCGCGGGCGCCTTGGCCGCTGGGCAGGATGGCGCGCTGGTAGTCCTCGTAGGCGGCGACGGTCAGCCGCAGGTGTTCGGCTTCTTCCTCGGCGGCGACTTCGGCTGCGAAGGCGGCCTGGTGTCCGCCGGGGCGGGCGGCATAGCCCTCGGCTGCGGCGACGCTGACATGCTTGAGGTGCAGTTTGACGGCCATCAGGCCGTGCGGGCGCTGGGCGATGGCCATCGCGAGCGTGCGCCGCAGGGCTCGGGGGTTGACCGGGCCGTCGGGGATGGGCTCCAGCCCGAGCCGTTGTCCGTACTCGCCGTTCACCCATGCGCGCAGGGCGGTATAGCGGCTGTTGCTGTTGTTGGATGCCTTGGCGAACAGCCGCTCACCCGGGGCGGCGCCGGTGAGGGCTTCGGCGATGGCGATGGCCCTGTGCACGTCTTCGGTGACCACCCACGCGTCCTCGGTCCCGCCGAATGCCTCGCCCTTGATGCGGCGGGAGACCAAGCGGTAGCGGGTGCCGCCGCCGGGCCGTTCTTCCTGCTGGCGGCAGCCGCTCGCCAGTTCCGCCAACTCCGAGGAACGCATCCCGCAAAGCGCCGAGGTGAGGAAGTAGGCAGCCGAGGTGACGGCATGGACCGTGGCGTCCAGTTGGTGCCGGGCCATCGGCAGGGCCCAGGGCACCGGTGTGCCGTCATCGGGGCGGGACACCGGTGCCGCATCGCGGCACCAGGGCTGCTGAAGGCCGCACTCACTCACCCACCGTTCCAGCTCGGGACGGAGAGTCTCCATGTCCCTGCGGTGCCCCATGGCCCCCGCCGCCTGAACGACGAGCGGATGCCACGACATGTGCAGGAGCGGGTCGCCCGGGTCCCATCCGCGCTTCAAGCGCTGAGTGACGGTCGCTTCAGCGGCCCGTGCAGCGGGAAGCCCGGTCTCTCGCCGTCGCTCGATGACCTCGCGCAGGCCATCGACCTCAGTGACGAGCAGGCCCCGCCGTGAGGCGGCCTCATGCTGGTCGGCGGCGCGGGCCGCGGCCGCCTCGGCCACCAGCAGCGGGCCGATCGTCCCCAGCAAGTACAGACAGTTCGCCAGCAGAGGCCGCAACAGAGTGTCCGGGACCGGCGGCACCCGGTTCTCGTCACTGCGTACATATCCCGTGACCTCGTCCGCGCTGCGGCCCGGCCACGGGGCGAAGCCCGGCTGGTAGCAATCGCTGAGGATCTCTGCGTAGAGGACGAGGAACTGCGGGATGCGGATCATCGCCACCGTGGTCGCGGGCGACAGCAGCCGGTCAGGGTCGGTGGCACTGCGCGAGGCAGCCGCGAGATAGGCGTCGCAGTGATGCTGGCGGACCTGCGACAGCGAGGTGACGCCAACCGCGGTGAGGCGGTTGAACCACAGGGCCAGGTGCTTGAGTTCGGACCAGAGAGAGTTGGGGTTCAGTGGGGTTCGGAACGCCTGCGGCAAGACGGCCACGTCCGGATGGAGCGGGGCCATCCGCGCCATCAGGTACTCGCGGGCAACCTGCCGCCAGCGGGGGTTGATGATGGCGGTGAAGTCCAGGATCTTGCGGTGTGCGGTCATCACCACCGGGGCGTCGGCGAGGCCGGTCAGGTCCCAGACATCCTGGTCGAATACGGGCCGGGGGCTGCCGGGCTCGCGTCGCAGGCCGGCGGTCTCGATGACCGGCAGACCGTGGAAGGGGCGCCGCCCGGCCAGGGCCGGGGAAGAGGCATGGGCAGTCGTCACTCGGGCTGTTCCTCCAGGTGCAGCGGCAAGAAGGCGTCGGTCTCGGTGCTCTGCCGGGTGGCGGCCTCGATGGCGGCTGGGCCGAACCGGGGCAGGACGTCCTCGTCCAGGCGGGCCATGTATGGGCCGAAGATCCGCAGGAACTGCGCGGTGGTCATCTGCTGGGCATGCCGGGAGAAGTACCCCTTGAGCCGGAGCAGGTTGGGCAGGTGACGGGGCGCGAACGCGGCGAGCGGACACAGCAGACACACCCAGGGCCGGGCCGGACACAAGGTTCCCGCCGGGGCGTGCGGACCGTTGAGCGGGCTGGCGCACGCGGCGACGAACATGTCCTGCTCACCGGAGAGCAGAGCCTTGATGGCCGCCGCGTCCAGACCGGCGTCCTCGACCAGGCGGGGGAAGTCCGCGGCGAACGCGGCAGCGTCCTCACCGTTGATCACGACCGGCGGGGCGGCCTTGCGGCGCACATCGCCCTGGGCCTGTTCGATGACGCCCTCCAGCGCGTCCAGCTGGGCCGGGGTGTGAGAGCTGAGGTAGTGATCTCCCTCGACGCGGGCGCTGTGGTTGGGGTCGATCGTCGTGCGGCCGGTCCAGGCAGCGCGGTCGCGCCGGTGGTGGTAGGTAGCCCTGACCCGGCCGCCGTGCACCGGAAGGGGCTGCCCGTCGTCACCGAGCACGCCCGACGACTCCATCCAGGCCCGGCGCTGGCGCTGGCCGCGAGGGCGGTCGAAGATCCTGCCCTGCCCTCTCCCGAGCCCGTCACAGCCCACATAGATCCACAGACGACCAGCCAAATCCCCGGCGTGCTCACGTAGTTGGGCCGAGTGCTCCAGCCAGCGGTCCAGCAGCCGCACGGCATCACGGGACAGGTTGAGCGCCTCATCCCCGGTGCGGCCCTTGCGGTAGGAGAGCAGGACCGTGTTCGCCGAAGTCCGGGTGATGTCGTCGAGTCGCAGGGCATCGATGCCGTCAGGGACGATGCCCGTGCGCATCGCGAACAGCGTGAGGTAGGCGAACGCCGTCTCCGAGGCCGGGAACAGCGCCGCCTCGACCGCCGCGCACTGGGCCCGGTCAACACCGGCGCCTCTGCCGAACCGCTCGACGGCCCTTCTCGCCTCCGCGGGGCCCGCATGGAGCCAGAGCCAGGCGAGGTTGTCGAAGGTGACGCCGTGGACGGACGGATCGGCGCCCCGGCCGGCTGCCTCCAGCGCCTGACGGTGGGCGCGGCGGGCCGCCGCGATCTGATGGGTGCAGGAGGCTTCAAGCCGCCGCCATTCACCGTCGTTGTAGGGCTGGTTGGGGCGGCTCTTCTCCACTTTGTTGATCCGCCGCCCGGCCAGGTGACGGCAGATGCCCGGGTCCAGTCCTCCGGCTGTCTCCTGGAAGGCGTTCAGCACCACGCGGATGCGTCGTTCGCGGTGATAGTCGCAGGTCAGCCAGTACTGGACCAGTGTGGCCGGGGCCAGATCGGCAAGACCGCCCGTGGCTCCCCAGACATCGAAGTCGCGCGCCATCCGGCGCATCGTCGTCATGTACTGCCTGGCCACCGAGCGGGTCCGGATCGGCCCGTGCGGATGCGTGGCCGCGACCAGCCCCACGGCCAGGTCTGCGGCCAGCTGCTGGTTCGGCAGATCGTGCAGGACACCGTGGTGGATGACGCCGTCCGGCAGCGTGAACAGCACCGCCAGGGGCTGCTGGATCTCGGCCGGCATCAGACCTCGCCCCCGAACTCGGCGACCGCGTCGCCATCCACGGCCAAAGCGCCTCCGGCGGTCGCGTAGGCGTCCCGGTAGATCCGCTGGGTATCGAGCAGATGTAATGGTGGAGTCGGGTATTGGAACTCCCGGAATGCCCTGATGGGATGGCTCATGATCCGCATGTCTGGATCAGAGAGGCAAGGACTCCTGCCGGATCATGTAGAGGGCGGGCGCCATCGGTGACGACGCGACGTGTGCCAGGGTCAACGGGGTCCGTCTGTGCCCACTCCGGAGACCCGATGCCGATCTCAACTTCCAAACCTGAGGCCGTGGCGTAACGTCGTTCGGTGATGGGCCCCCACGCTTGCGTTCGGACGAGCTCGCCGAGGGCGAGTTCGTCGGCCCAGGAGTTGTTGAAGTATTGGGTCTGGTCTGTCGTGAGCAGGACGATGTCAATATCCGAGTCAGGCCGTGCGGCATTGCGGGCATATGAGCCGACAAGTAGCAGGCCGACGATGTCCTGGCGGGTCGTGGCCCAGCGTGCGATGCGGGCGATGACCTCCTGTACTTCGGCGGCTCGTTCCTGGGAGACCTCGTTCCGGTTCGATTGTCCGGCGCGGTGTGTCATGTGGGCTCCTGGGTATTTTGACGGCGGCCGGCCTCGGCCGCGTAGGCGGCCCAGTCTCCGGCGGCGGCTCGCTGCCATTTGACGGCGACGGTGATGTCGATGCCGAGGGTGCGGGCGAGGACTGCTGCAGGTAGCTCGGTGGCGAGTTGGAAGAGCGCGGTCGAGCGGGCTTCGGCGAGCCGGATGCCGAGTTTGCGGAGCCGTTCACCCATGGCCCAGGCACTGATCGGGCGGCCGGGCTGGCCTCCGGGGAACAGCCAGCGCGAGTCTGTCCGGGCGAGGACGGCATGGCTGCGACGGAGCGCGACTTGTTGGAGGGCGAGGTCAGCGACGGGTGCCGGTAGTTCGACCGGGACGGCGCCGAGGTGGATGCGGACGGCTCCGTCCGTCTCCTCGATGTGGTCGACGGTGAGCCGGGAGATCGCGGCGGGCCACTGGGCATAGAGGAGCAACAGCAGGCCGGCGAGGCGGTCTTCGGGCCTGAGGGTGTCGTCGTGCAGCAGGCGCCGGGCGGTGTTCCAGCGGGCGTCGTCGTCCATCGACTGGGTGGGGCCGTTCCATCTCACGGCCGGGAAGCTGAGATCGCGGGTGATCTTCTGGGCCAGGGCCCAGCGAACGAAGTGGCCTGCCTCTGTGCGAAGGAGGACGTCGTCGCTGGTCATCCAGTGTTCAAGGTCGGCCTGTCGGCAGGTGGCAAGGGTCAGGTTCTGTTCCTCGAGCCAGTCCAGGAGATAGACGGCTGCCCGCAGATGTTGCCGTGCGGTCGAGAGCTGGTAATGGGTGACATCCTTGCCGCGGTTGCGTCGTCGAAGGCGACGTAGAAGGTGCCACGTTGCGTACCGGTGCAGGATTTTCCGCCCCTCGACCGTCGTGTGGGAGGCGACGAGGTTCTTCACGTGCCGTTCGAGACGGACCATCTGCTCGTCGCGCTGGGGCAGGACGCCGGTGGCGACGAGAACGCTGCGGATGTGCTCGACGACCTTGCCTTCGGGGAGTTCGTCCAGGGCCTCGTGGGTGAGGGGTCGGCGGCCGGAGCCAAGGTCGGACAGGACGGTGGAGACGATGCCTTTGGAGAGCCAGCGCATCGCGGTGCCGACCCGTTCAGTGCTGGCCAGGGCGTCGTGGAGGGACTGCAGCTTCGGGGGTATGGAGCCGGTGCTGTCGCCGAGGAGGTCGTGGAGCCGTTGCTTGAGTGTGCAGCGGGGGCACGGACCCGGCGCGTGCAGACGCTCGGCTTGTCCGCAGGTCGGACACGGGCGCCAGAGCTCAGCGTCCGGCGTGGTGCAGGGGCCGCAGACGGGGGCGTCGGCGGTGCCGGAGTGAATGCCGCGCAATCGTCCGCAGACGGTGCAGTGCGCTTGGCGCCGATCACAGCCGCCGCAGCGGGGCAAACCGGTGAGCTTCGAGAGCATGCAGGGAGCGGTGCGGCCGCAGATCGAGCAGAGAAGCACGGGCAAAGGACGGCAGTTCGGGCAGATCGGCCCATCCGCGGTGCGGGAGTTGACCATGCGTGACTCGCCGCAGACGATGCAGGTCTCCAGGTTCGCCGGGTCCCTGATCAGGCAGCTTGGACACAGCGGTCGTCTCTCGGCGTCGCGGGTGGCCGGCTCGCGCCGGGCACCACAGCGTACGCATTCTTCGAAGCGGGACTTGGCGATGCAGTTGCGGCAGACCCGCTGCCCGTCCAGCGGCTTGTCGATGCGGACCACCCGGTGGCAGCGGGGGCAGGCGGGCCGGACGATCCCGGCGACACCGGCCTCGTGCAGCAGGTCGATGAACTTCAGGATGGCGCGATGCGGCGCCAGATAGCCCTCCCCGGTCAGCAGCCGGGGATTCTCCTCCAGGGCCCAAACCACTCGCTGGCGATAGTGAGGACGGTCGGGCGCCGTCCGGCGGAGGGCCTCGGCAACCGCGTCACGGTCGGCACCCGGGGCGATCGCGCTGATCAGTTCGTGGACGACTGTGACGGGATCACGGTCGTCGTGGTCGGGACACATCTTGCAGCGGGGCAGGCCCTTGCGGTCGCGGAAGCCGACGCGTCGGACGTTGCCGCAGGTGGTGCACTCGGCGGTTTCCTGCCCGCAGACTCCGCAGTACCAGTCCTGGCCCCTGCGTTGGAGGGTTCGCAGCTTCTTGCCGCACTCGGCGCAGACCGGCGGTGCGATCGCCGATGCTCCGGCCTGGCGGAGCTCGATGAGCAGATCGCCGACGGCCCGGGGCGCCGGGGACCGGCCGTCGGTCAGGACGGCGGGCCGGATCGCCAGGGCCTTGGCCAGCTGTCGTGACTTCGCTCGGCCGCCCGCGACCGCGGTGACCACGGTGCGGACGGTCGCGCTGTCGAGATCGTTCTCGACAGCAGCGACGAGGTCTGTGAGCAGGCCGATCGGATCGGCGACGGCGCGGTCGAGCTGGTCCGCTGTGATCACGAGCGGTCAACACCCCTGATCCGGGCCCGCTTTGGCCGCAGCCCGCCGAGTCCCTCCGTATTGGGTGCCGAGCCGCCGGCAGCTGCCTTCTTCGGCTTCTTCACAGCGCCGGCCGCCGCGATGGGCTCGATGAGGTCGTCCATGGTGCAGTCGAGGATGTCGAGCAGGGCCATGAGGATCTTCAGGCTCAGTCGCTCTGGTCGCTCGACGACGAGCCGGTAGACCTGGCTCGATGACAGGCTGATGCCACGTTCGGCGAGTGGCGGGAGGAGGTCGGTGGTGGAGAACATCCCGCGGTCGGCCATGACTTTGCGCAGGTGCCAGTGGTAGTCGAGCTTGGCGGCCATCGCCGGATCCCTCCTCGTCAGGCTCCGGCGAACGCCGGGGCCAGTGCCTTGTGCAGGGAAGTGTTCATGAAGTCGTCGCTGACGTGCGTGTAGATGGCCAGGGAGCTGTCGCACTCGTGGCCGACCTGCTGCTGGATGAACCGGCGGTCGACTCCGTCCTCGGTCAGATGCGTGACGTAAGAATGTCGGATTGAGTAGGGAGTTAGGTCTTTTGGGAGCTTTAGGGCGTCGCGGTATGCCTCGAACCGGTCGTTGATGGAGCCGGGCTGGAGGCGGCCCCCGCGCTCGGTGATCCACAGGGCCGGGTGATCGGGGAATCCGAAGCGCGGCCGGACGTTCTCGACGTAGTCAGCGACCGCCTCGACGGCCCAGTCCATTACCGACAGCACGTTCCGCCGCCGCGGCGGCTGCCCCTTCTTCGCTTTGCCGTAGCGGACGTTGAGCGTGCCGTACCGGCCGAACTGCCGGGCCTGCGGATTGCGTCCGAAGTCGACCATGTCGAGCTTGGACGTCTCGGTCCGGCGCAGCCCCCAGCCGTAGATGACCTTGAATAACGTGGCGTCGCGGTAGGCGGCGAGGGCCCCCTTGCGCTTGGCCTTCACGGCGCGTGCGACCTGGTCGTCGGCGTAGTCGAGGAAGCGCTGCAGCTCTTCCCTCGTGAACGGTCTCGCCTCCGGGCTGCCTTCGTAATCCTGCAGGTGAGGGAGAGTATTCCACTCATGGCAGATCGCCACCGGAAAGGTGCCGAAGGCTTCTTCGCACGCCGGGACCCAGCCGTATCGGGCGTCGATGAGGAGCTCGGTGAACAGTCCAACCGTGCCCTGGTAGCTGCGGATCGTGGAGGGCGCCAAGTGTCTCTCGCTCGTCAGCGATGCCGACCACTCGTCCAGATGGGCAGGCGTCCATCGCCACGGATACTCGTTCGTGAACTCCAGGAACCGGCGGATCAGCCGTTCCCTCGGGTCGATCGTGTCGTCCTTCAGCCCTCGCGACTTCTGCTGAGCTCGCCAGCCCCTCAGCATCGCGTCGAACATCGCGTCCTCCGGACGCAACTGGACCACACCGGAGACAAGCTCCATATGAGCCGACCCGGCCAGGGCCACCTTGCGCTGATGTGCCACTCCAGACCATCCCTTCTGGAGAGCAGATCATGCATCAGAAGGGATCGGCTCGGCAACACCCCTGTTCAGGAGGCCAGTTCGTAGAGCCTACGAACACCTTCCGTTTCCCTCCGCGACCAGGCGACCTGCGACTTCTCGCCCGCCTGATGCAATTCCCGATGGTTCAGATACGCCTGAGTGGTGGCGGCACTGGTATGCCCCAACAAATCACGCAGCACCAGCAGCGGATCAGCCTTGGTCAGATAGAGCGCCAGGGCGTCGTCACCGCGCGTGTCCACGACGAGCTGGGCGGCCTGCTGGTAGTAGCCGCGCACCAGCCGCTCCAAAGTGGCCATTGCGAAGGTGTGCCTGGTGACATGGGGATGGACATGCGGGAAGGACGGCTCAAAGCGGTCCCGGATCCGCTGCGCGGTCCGGCGCAGAACGGTGGCCCAGTCGACGAACGGCCTCCCGCCGGACTGCACCGCCAGCAGGGCACTGCCCCCGCCGGGTGCCACCAAGCGCAGCCGGTCGGCCGGGGTGAGGGTGTGCCAGCGGCGGCGCGTTCCGTTGATCAGCGCGCCGTCGTGAGTCGGAGCCTCGACGAACAGCGGATCGCGGGGCCGCCAGCGCGAGCCCTCCGCCGCCGCGACCCGCTCCCAGCCGATGTAGTCGTGAACCCGGGCCAGGTCCTCGTAACCGATCCACGTCGAGCGGCCCTTCCTGCCCTTCGCCATCGGTGGTGCGAGCACCAGCGGCACCGGCACCGCCGTGCGGCGGCGCGGCAGCGGCGGCACCTCGTAGACCGTCAGATGCGTGAACTCCTGCGACCGCAGCCCGCTGGACAGCGCCAGGCCGATCACGGCCGCGTTGCGGCCGGTCTCCCGTCCCCGGAACGAGACGTCCCTCTCGCCCGCCGGGTCGTTGCCCGCCAAGGCGTGCATCAACAGGTCCGCGTACGGCTTCTCCAGGTACTTCCGCGTCGCGTGCGCGTTGCCCGTGCGCACCGTCGCCAAATTCCTGGTGGCCTCCACATGCGCACCGTCCGGGCGGGTCATCGACTGCCGCACGTAGGAGAACGGAACCGTCGGCGCGTGCCCCTCGGCCGCCGCCCACCGGTAGAAGGACGAGAGCGTCTTGACCGCCAGATTCCAGCTCGCCGGACTCAGCCGCACCTCCAGCGGCCCGGACAGCCGGTACTCGGCGTACATCGACAACGCATCCCGAAGCCGCTGCCGATCAGCGAAGACCGGGATCCGGCAGGCGCCGAGGAACTCCGCCCAGCCCTTGAGCGCCTGGGCGTACGTACGCCACGACTTCGGCGACGGCGCCCCGCTGACCGGTAACTCCCGAAGCCACAGGTTCATCACCACCGTCGGCCGAGGCCCCGAAGAGTCCTCGAAGCAAAGGTCCTCGTCGATGAGGACGGGCATGGCCTCCCGGATGACGGGCCGCTCGTACAGGCCCCACTCTTCCCACCCGGCGGAACAGAAGTAATGAAGGATCACGGAACGAACCTGAAGCGAGACACGAGACAGAGCAAGAGTTAACACTCGTACGAGGAGCAGAACTTCACCCTCACGAGACACGCTCAAACCGCAGAGCTAACGCGCGGGTCTCGACCGCAGACCAGAACCCCGACCACCAGATCGACGCCCTGCTGCGGGCCGGCGTCGACCGCGACCACATCCACGTCGACACCGCGAGCGGAGCGAAGGCGTCCCGGCCAAAGCTCGACCTCGTGCTCCAGCTGCTGCGCGAGGGCGACACGCTCAAGGTCACCCGGCTCGACCGGCTCTCCCGCTCGGTGCTTCACCTGGTGACCCTCGGCGCAGACCTGCGCGAGCGCGACATCGGGCTTCACGTCATCGGGCAGGGCATCGACACCTCCACCATGGAGGGCCGCGCGATGTTCGGGATGCTGTCCGTGCTCGCCGAGCTCCAGCGCGAACTGATCGTGGCGAACACCAACGACGGGCTCGCCTCCGCACGGGCCCGCGGCCGGGTCGGCGGGCGTCGGCCCAGGCTCACCGACGACCAGGCCTCGCTCGCCCAACGGCTTTACGACGAGCGGGAGAAGACCGTCCAGCAGATCGCCGACATGTTCGGCGTGCCGCGGTCGACGGTGTACGGGCACCTCGACAAGACCAAGACCGTGCCCCGCCAGCCGAAGAAGACGGCTGCTGCGAAGCCCTGAAAGCTACCAGCGGGTTACTCGCTCCCTGGCGTCCGAGCTAGGACTACAGGGGGACCGGTTCATGCCTCGCCGACTGCGTCGCCACCGGCCCTGACATGGCCCGGATCAGAACCTGTCAAAACTTCTGACAGCAACACCGGTTTCCTGGCCAGTTCCTACTCGGGCCCCCGTCTCCTGCGCAACCGCGAGGACCTCACCGATGAGCAGTTCGCAAAGATGTGGAACCCACTGCTGGACGAGGGGCAGATCGGGCAGACGCTGCTGACCGCGTGGATCGCGAAGGAGAGCCTGCGCAATCTCCTCGCCCTGGCCCGCACCAGCGCCGACCGACACCAAATCGGCCATGCCCGATGGAAGTTCCTCACCTGGTGCGCGGACTCGGACATCCCCGAGGTCGTCCGGCTGGCCGTGACCGTGGACCGGTGGTGGGCGGAGGTCGCCGCATTCCTCGACACCGGCCACAGCAACGCCAAGAGCGAGGGCATCAACCGCGTGATCAAGCTCGTCGCCCGCAACGCCTTCGGCTTCCGCAGCGCAGAGGACCAACGCCTACGCACGCGCTGCGTCACCACCTGCCGAGCCCGCGGACACCTCCGCACCGCTCAACATTGAAGACCCATCAACCCGCCGTGTCCGTGGCTGCGGACCGCTGGACGGAGCCGCGGGGAAACGGCGCGCGGGCCGATGCCGGTCCGGCGGGAGCATACAGCGGTGCGCGGTCCATGGGCTGGGACTCCTGCCCAGGTGACGGTGATCCGGTGCACCCATGCTGCGGCGGCGACACCGTCGGCGGCATGGGTACGACCTCCCATGTGCGGCGGGGCACGCACTTAGGCTTCTCGATAGCCCCGGCCGATGCGGGTGGCGGTGAACGCCTTCATGGCGTGAGCCGCCAAGTGGTCGATGACCAACCGCCGCAGACCACCGGGGCAGGAGAGGAGAGTCCTTCGCCGGGCTCAGTGTTCCTTCGCGTACGTCACGATCCACGCGACTGTGAGCGTCACTCCGAGCACACCCGCCGCGAAGAATCCGAGGACCGGCAGGATTCCGGATCCCTCGAGCAATCTTCTGACGGCGCCCGCGAAGCCGACCACCGAGGCGCCGATTCCGAGGAGGAATGTGCGATGCCCTCTGGGTTTCAGCCAGTTGGAGGAGAAAGGTCCGCGGTATGAGGTGGGTTTGTTGCTCGCGTGCTTCATTTGTTGTACTCCACCCGGGGCGGTGCATCGGGGGCGAGAATCTTTTCGTCGCCCGGCTCCTTGTTTGATCCCGGCGGGGTGTAATAGAAGTCGACCACGGTGGCCACGACCGCTACCGGTGCGCCGAATACCTTGCCGCCGAACTTGCCCAGTATGTTCACCGCGGACGGTTTACGGTGCAGCCCGCCGCCGCCGATGTTCTTCTCCAGGCCGCCGGCGACCAGGCCGGCAGATGCCGAGGGCGCACCACCCATGAAGTACTTCCAGCCCTTGTCCATGTCACCGCGCAGGAAGTACTCGCCACTGTTCATCCACGAGCGGTAGCTGAGGAATTCGGCCACCGGCTTGATGGTGCCGCTACCCCACTTTGGCTCGGGCTGGTGCTGCAACTCGTCCAGCCTCATTTGCGCTTCGTTGGCCGCGCCCGCCGCCGCGTCCTTCAGTGAGCCGTAGTGCAGGCTGTTGAATTCGCGGCTGTCCTTGGTGAGGTTCGCCAGGCCCCAGGCACAGGCCGCGTCCGCGTCCACCGCGCGCTGGAGCACGGCCTCCATCCGTTTGAGGAGCGCCTCGGCCGCGCCTTCGTCGGCGTCGGAGTCCTCCCGGTAGCCGACGGCGCCATCGGGGGCGATGGTGAGGCCCTTGGGCGGGTTCTCGTAGATCGCCTTCAGGTCGGCCTTGGCCTTGGTGAACGTGCTGTGGGCGTCCTTGAGCAGATTGAGGATGCTCTCGGCTTGCGTCACCGCGTCCTGGAACTCGTACGCCGTCCTCGTCACGAACGGCTTGGTGACGTTGGCGTTCTTGCCCTTCCAGGTCGTCCCCTGTGCGTAGGTGCCCATATCCCCGGCGCCCTTGGCGAGTTCCTTGAGCTTCTTGAGCATGGCGACCCAGTCGTCGATCGCCTCGTCGAGCGGCTTCGTTTTCAGATTGAGAAGCTGCTGGAACACCAGCATGGGTACCTCGCCTAGCGACTAGTGTCTCGTGATCCTGTTGATGTCACTTCGAGTTGTTTGCCACGAGTTTCTTGATGTTGGTCTGGACGAGGCGGACCTTCGCCAGAATCTCT